>JASGUW010000198.1 GCA_030055235.1 Bacillota bacterium | reverse complement strand
GATTCTGGCCCATTCTTTGTCGGTTAATTCATGTCGTTGTTTCATACTCTCAAGTATGAACTACTTAGCATGTCCCTAGGTTTCAGGCAGTTTGCCAGTTTATTACAATTTCAAAACACGCCCTAGTCCGTGATCACACCTTTTTGCAGAATGATGTTGGCGTAGAGCGCCGTCTCACCGGAAGCGATCGTCACATACGTGTCACGCGCCTCTTCATAGAAGCGGAAGCGTTCGATTTCGCGGATCACGGCCCGGCCGCGCGTGTCATGGCGGGCGATGACGGCGGCGTACTCCTCCCAGATCGGGGTGGCGACATTGTCGCCCGGCATTACCTGCATCAGTCCTACCGGGTGGTCGACATAACTGTCGAGCGGCAGCAGCTTGAGGATTGCGTCAAGCAGCGCTACAGCGCCATGTCCGTCGCAGCGGATCAGGCGACCGGATGTTGCCGCGATTGAGGCTGCGGGAAAATTCGCATCGCCGATCACCAGACGGTCACCGTGCCCCATCTCACTGAGGTACATGAGAAGTCTGGGCGGCAGGATTGCCGGAATACCTTTGAGCATGGAAATCTCCTTCTTTTTCTGTCCGGAAACACACGACAGGGGGCTTGCGTTCATGTCATGCATCCTGCCGACCATCGCCGCCTCCCTCTTCGGGAGTTTCCGCCTGCTTTCATTTAAAACGAAGCCTTCCGTGACAGGAGACAGACTCGTCACGGAGGGCTTCATCTGGTGCGCCCAGCACGATTCGAACGTGCGGCCTACCGCTTAGGAGGCGGTCGCTCTATCCTTCTGAGCTATGAGCGCATGTACTGGCAGCGGAACGCCGGGCTCCGCCGCCGGGAAAGACCGGTCTCAGAAGACCATGCGGTCGGCCATCTGACACAGGTAGGGAATACGCAGCTCGCTGCGCTTGACGGCATAGTAGGATGCGATGATCAGCAGCACCCAGTAGGCGATGTTGGCGATCCAGCCCAGCGCGACCCCGATCGGAATCAGGACAATGGTCACGCTCAGCAGGAGGATGACAACCGACACGAGCAGCTGGGCCAGGCCGAGTGTCAGACTCTGGGCGGCGCTGAAGCGGATCAGGCGGCTGTTGCGTTCGAGCAGCAAAATGACCAGCGGGACTACCCAGCCGGCCCAGCTGCCCACCATGGGCAGCAGACTGATGACAAGACCGCCAATGTAGGCTGCCAGCGCGATCCAGCGATCTTCCACGCCCGGCAGAAACGATGAAGTCTCAGGCCTGTATTGTCGTACGTCAAACATCTTCTTTTCTCCCTGCGGCCGCTTACGGCCAACACTGACATAATAACCCAAAATCGGCGCCAGGCCGTCAGAAAAAGCGTTGTCTCCCTGATTTCTTTCAAACAGCAAGAATCCCGAGCCACTACTCTCGGGATTCTCACTCTTGGAGGAAGGTAATGAAAAAGAGTCGCTGTCGTGCCGCTAGCACCGTTCTTCTTGATCGTCTTCAGTATGACAGGAGAATATGGTCTCACTCTGCAGCAATTATGAACGAATGTGACAATTTACTTATGTTGATGTGATTTCGGGCCCCATATTCCCGGCGGTATCGGCCGTTGTCTCCGCAGCGAGCTCCTCCTCACTGCGCTCTTCCAGCAGAAGAGCACGCACGACCCACTCCATGGCCTCCGGGGCGATACGGATGTAGGGCCGCCTGGGCCTTTGCTCCAGACGGTCAAGCCCGAAGGGTACCGTCATGCCGCTCTCCTCCGCGAGCGCCTCAATTGGTTCAAGGTCGGGCTTCTTTTCTCTGGCAAGCGCCGCATACTCAGCCAGCATGCGATCAAGGTCCGTCTCCGGAATCACAATTGTGTCAGGATCGACACTTTCGTCCACATCGTAGACAGCGCCCGGCAGGGTGGTGCCCAGCTGATCGGCGAAAAAGCTCTCGCTGCGCACCGCTTCATCAGAGGCCGTGGGCTCTTCCACGTTATCGCGAAGGCTGTCATACACCACGTGCATCTCTTCTCCCCTGATTTCCAGTTCCAGACGGTCCTCGCCGCTCATGGCGAGCGCCATCGTCTGGCTGCCGGAGCGGCCCTCCGTGCCGCCGCCGCGTTTGCTGCTGCCGCTGCGTCGCCGGCCGCGGCCACGACGCCGACTGGCACCGCTACGGGCGGCGTCATCCGCGTCCTCGGCTCTCGCGGCAGCTCTGTCGCCGCCCTTCTTCGGCCGCGGTGGGGCGGCCCCGCCCTGCTCCGCGGTCCGCGGGCGCCCGCTCCGGCGCCGCCCGCCGCGCTTGTTGCGGCCCTCCGCCTCCGTCTCCTGCTGATCGCGGATCATCTCCCCGTCAGCGTCGCGGAAGCCGCTGATCACACGACGGGTCATCATCTGGCCGCGGCGGCCTGCGGCAGCACGCCGCCCTTCCCGCCGCTCCCCGCCCGGGCGCCTTTCCTCACGCCGTTCACTGACGCCACGTGCATCCGCACGTTCGCTAAGCTCCAGACGCTCGCGGCGCGGCGGCGTCAGCGGCCGGCTGGCGGCCAGCGCCCGCATCACGTCTTCGGCAAATTTGAACGGACTCGCCGTTGAGACAAAGACCACCGGAGCCGGATCCTGCGAGCGGCGCAGATAGCGCTCGTAGACATTGAAGCCGACCGCCGTGTGGGTATCAATGACAAGATCAGTCTCGTCATAGACATCCCGAATGGTTCTGGAGATTGCGGCATCATCGGCATGACCGCCGACAAAGAGGCGCTGCAGGCGTTCGAGCACAGCCGGCCCGACCTCATAGACACCCTCCGTAGCCAGGTCCCGCATCCAGCCTGCGACCCGTCCCGCGTCGCGCCCGGTCAGCTCAAAGAGCAGGCGCTCAAGGTTGCTGGACACAAGGATGTCCATGGACGGCGCGATGGTGGTATGAAATTCACGGCGGCGATCGTAGACTCCGCTGCCCAGAAAGTCACTCAGGATCTTATTGCGGTTCGACGCCGAGACCAGGCGCCCGACCGGCAGCCCCATCTCCCGCGCGTACCAGGCCGCCAGAATGTTGCCGAAATTCCCCGTCGGCACGACGAAGTTGACGGATTCGTCAGGGGTGATCTCACCCCGCACGAGCAGGTCGGCATAGCTCGACCAGTAGTAGGCGATCTGGGCGACCAGCCGCCCCCAGTTGATCGAGTTCGCCGACGAGAGCATGCGCCCCCGGGCGGCGAGTTCGGCCGCCAGCGTCTGATTCGCAAAAAGTGCCTTTACGCCCCGCTGCGCGTCGTCAAACGAACCCTCCACCGCCACCACGGCGACGTTGCCGCCCGTTGTCGTCCGCATCTGCAGCTCCTGGGCCGGCGACACGCCCTCGGCGGGATAGAAGACAATGCAGCTCGTCCCCGGCACATCGCGGAAACCTTCGAGCGCGGCCTTGCCGGTATCGCCGCTGGTTGCTGCAAGTATGCAAAGTTCGCGCCCCAGACCGAGCTTCTGGGCCGCCCGCACCATCAGCTGCGGCAGCAGCTGCAGGGCCATGTCTTTGAAGGCGGCAGTGGGTCCGTGCCAGAGTTCCAGGATCCAGCTGCGCGGACCGTAGGGGTTGATGCGCCGCAGCGGCGCCGGCTCGCCGTCGAAATTGCCGCTGTCGTAGGCGGCGCGGCAGGCCTCATGCAGCTCTTCGGAGGTGAAATCCGTCAGGAACTTTTCCAGGATCAGGGCGACACGATCGCTGTAGCCGGACTCACGCAGGCGCTCGATCTCAGCGGCATCAAGACGGGGGATGGATTCGGGCACCAGCAGGCCGCCGTCGGGGGCCTGGCCCAGGCAGATGGCCTGGGCAGCGGTGAAGCGGCTCGTATCTCCGCGGGTACTGATGTAATGCATAAAGCTTTCCTTTCGATTCGCGGGGTCAGCGCCCAAAACGCTTCAGCAGCCAAAGGATCAAAACGGCGACCGCCACCAGAACCAGAAGCAGTACGAGCAGGGCCTCCAGACGCTGGCGGCCGATGCTGGGGACGCGCTTCAGCGGTGTCCCGATATGTGGTCCGTCCTCAAGCTGCCAGATTTCTGCCTGTTCTTCACGGCTGGCGATCTCCAGCTTCCGCCCGGCGGCACTGGTCTCCACCAGCTGCTGAAACTGAGGCAGTTCGCTGGTGCGCCGGCTGCCAAAATCGTCCTGATCCGGGATGCGCGGCAGGCGGCCGCTGGCGCGGGACACGGGATTCTGGCGCTCAAGCTGACGCAGCGCCTCCCGCGCCGCGCGCAGATAGCGCTCGGTGGTGAAGCGCTCGGCTTCATCAAGGTGTGCCGCCCCCTCCAGGCGTTCGAGCATCGCGACCGCCGTGGCGGCGTCCCCCCAGAGCATCTGGCAGCAGGCGGAAAGCAGCACGGCTTCTGTAAAATCCGGCAGCGCCGTCGCCAGCTGGCGCAGGGCAATCGAAGCCACATCGATCGAATCGGCCGCGATCTGTTCGATGGAGCGGTTATAGCGGGCGACGGCGTCGGCCTTCAGAGAGGGGCTGGCGAAATCGCGGACCGCCTCCGGCTTAAGTGCCGTGAAATTCTGAATCTCGTCACGCCAGCGCATGGCCTGGCTCCTGCAGCAGAGGGTGCAGTTCACGCACCAGATAAAGAGAACCCATGCAAAGCACGGCTGCCTCCTCCCCGATCGCCGCGGCCAGTTCCCGGGCCCGGCGCAGCGCGGCGCCTGAGTCCGGCTGCTCTTCGACCGCAATCCGGGCGGCGGCAGCAGGCAGGGCGGCACGTATGGTATCGACGAGCCGGGCTGCCGGCAGCGCCCGGGAGTTCGCCGGCTGGGTCGCAATGACGGCCCGCAGGTCCAGGCGCCCGTCGCCGTAGAAGAGCCGGGCCATGTCCCGGCTGTCTTTATCCCCCAGAACACCGTTCACCACGACCAGGGGACGGCCGCCGAGAAATTTCAGACAGTTGGCCAGCAGGGCACGAATCGCCTGGGGATTGTGGGCACCGTCAAGGATGGTGTCCGGCTCCCTGGCCACAAGCTCAAAGCGGCCCGGCCAGGAAACCAGGCGCAGCCCCTCCCGCAGGGCCGGCTGATGGGAGAGTGTAGGATCGAAGGCCAGCGCGGCACGGATCGCGACAGCGGCGTTCAGCAGCTGTGACTCGCCGACCAGGCGCATTTCAAAGGCTTCCGCCTGACCCCGCAGCATAAAACGCTGGCCGCCGGGGCCGGCGTCGAGCTCACGGATCTGGCCGCGGTCGACCACGTCGAGCGGCACGTCGAGCCGGGCGGCACTGGTGGCGACGGTGTCATAGATGGCGAAGGCGTCGCCGGCCGTCGCGGCGGCCTGACTGGGATCGTAGAGGATGACGCGCCCGGTGCCGGGCTTGATGATGCCGGCCTTCGAGCGGGCGATGTCGTACATGGTAGGACCCAGGCGGTCCTGATGGTCGTAGCCGAGTGCCGTGATGACGGCGACGCGCGGGGCGGGAATGACGTTTGTCGAGTCGAAGTCACCGCCCAGACCGACTTCCAGGACAACGACATCACAGCGTCTGCGGGCAAAGTGTTCGAGCGCCGTGGCCGTGATCAGCTCAAATTCGGTGGCCGCTTCCGCGCCCGCCTCCTGTCTGGCCCGGTCGACGGCGTGGACTTCGCCAAAAATTGCAGCCAGCTCAGTCTCTGTAATCTCCCCGCAGGAAGGATCCGTCAGGCGGCGTTCGAGGTCACCGGGACCGTCAAAGACATGGATGTGGTCCGTAAAGCGCACCAGGTAAGGAGAGGTGAACATGCCGACGCGCCGCCCCGAGGCGGCGAGCATCCCCGCGATCATGGCACAGGTCGAGCCCTTCCCGTTGGTCCCGGCAACATGGATCGCCGGGTAGCGGTTCTGGGGATTGCCAAGGCCGGCACAGAGTCCGCGGATGCGCTCCAGGCCGAGCCGGCTGCCAAAACGCCGACTGTTTTCCAGACAGGCCAGTACCTCCCTGTAGGTCATAAGGTCTCCTTTTGTCGTCCGGCTCCCTGTTCTTTCGTCTGACGGCGGAAGACCACGAAGCGACTAAAGAAGTAGTTTACGATAACTACCAGGAGAGCTGTCAAGAGATTGGCCAGGTCGCGCGGCATGCCGGCCAGGTTTTCCAGTGCGTAGAGGCCGGCGAATTCGATGACCAGACCGCTGGCCAGGCGCCCGGCGGCGAAGGTCACGAGCTCCCGGAACCAGTGGCCGCTGCCGTAGAAGACCCAGCGGCGGTTGGTCCAGAAGGCAAAGAGCACCGCGGCTGTCCAGGAGACGAGCTTGGGCACAAACCAGCCCCAGCGGTTGCCGCCGCCCAGAATCGTGCCGTAAAGCAGCCAGTTGACGAGATTAAAGGAGACGATGGCGACCACTGTCGTCATCAGGCCGAAAACAAGGTAGAGCAGGGTCTCAATCGGGATGTGGCCCAGAATGATCTGCCCCGCGAAGAGAAGTGCGGTCGTCAGCAGAATTGCGGGTACGGGCGGCAGCGCCAGACGGTCGAGGGCGTAGTAGCCGGAGACGAACACTCCGCCGGCGCTGAGGCCAAGCCGCAGCAGAAGCAGCAGTGGGCGTTCGGGGCGGCCCAGGCGAAAGAAATCGGCCGTAAGCACGGTGACGACAGCAAGCGCCGCGAGGGCGCTGCTGCCGTAGAGGCGGGCGGGGTCGGGGGATCCGGCCTCAGTGCCCGGGGCGGCAAAGGCGACGAGGGCAATGAGGGCTACGAGGGCATAGGCGAGTGCCGCTGCGGCATAGCCGGCAATCCGGCCCCGGCCGGCCTGTTTACTCATCCGCGGCGGCGGTTATCCGTTCGGTAGTCGCGGCTCGAGCGGCCGTCGGGCGCGGCATCGGAACCGGGCTTGCCGACCGTGCCTCTGGGCCTGCTGGTGCTGCTGGCCGCCGCCGGCGGCTCCAGATCCCAGGAGGCGCTGTAACGGGCGCTGCGGCGCAGATCCTCAACATAGGCCGTGCGTGTCTGGCGGCGGTTGATGAGGATGATGGCCACGACGATGACGGCGACAAGGATGAAGGCAATGATGGCGATCAGGACGAGGGGAGCGTCGGCCAGGGCGGCCAGGAAGCCGCTGTTTTTCTGCTCGTCCGGCAGGCGCTGGACCACCGTCCCGTCCGTCACCGCCTGGCTGGTGATTGTGGTCGGCGGAGCTGTCGTCGTCGGGATGGGTGTGGCGAAGCCCGTCACCCCCTCCGTCAGGCGCTGTCCCTCAGGGGCATTGGGGCGGTAGGTATAGACACCGCGGCGCCCTTCAGCGTTGATGAGCTGCAGGATATAGACGTCCGGATAGGTACTGCTGCCAAGAACACTGGTAGGATTGCCGCCCACCAGCAGGCCGCGGATGACAAAGGTCTCCGGCACTTCCACGTCGCCGTCAATCGGGATCACGGTAAAGCGCTGTCCGTCAAAGACAGCCTCAAAAGGCGGATAGTAGTCATAAAGCCGCCTGTTGACCGTATCGTAGATGTGGAAGATGGGCTGGCGGTTCGGCGCGGCCGCATAGAGCAGGGTCTGCCTGGTGTATTCGCTGAACCAGATCTCAACCAGGCCCTCCGGCGCTTCGCGCTCGATGGCGCTGAAGCCGGCCGGCACGTCCAGGACATCCGGATGGTAGACGGCATAGGGCCGCTCGGTGGGATCTTCGTCGCGGAGCATCAGCGTGATGTAGGGACGGGCAGGCGGGATCGTCGGCAGCGGCGGCGCAGTCGCGGTCGGAGTCGTCGGCGGCGGGGTGGTCGGTGCCGGGGTGGTCGGCGGGGCCTGGGTGCCCGTCGTCGGCCTGGTGGTCGTCGGCGGCGGCGTGCTGGGCGCGGTCGTCGTCGTTTCCGGTGTTGAGCTGGTGGTGGTCTCTTCCTCTGTCGTGGTGGTCTCTTCTTCGGTGGTGGTAGTTGTCTCTTCCTCTTCTGTGGTAGTCGTCTCTTCCTCAGAAGTGGTGGTCTCTTCCTCTGTCGTAGTCGTCTCTTCTTCGGATTTGGTGGTGGTCTCTTCTTCCTCAGAACTGGTGGTGGTCTCTTCCTCACTCGTAGTGGTGGTCACGTCTGCGGAAGTGGGGGTTGTCGGCTCGCCACTGGTGGTCGTCTCTTCCTCAGACAAAGTGGTGGTCGTCTCTTCTTCGGTGGTGGTCGTCGTAGCGTTTTCGCTGGCCGGCTCCTCAGATGTCGTCGTCGACGTTTCCTGATCTGCTGTGGTCGTCTCTTCGCCGCCGGTCGAACTGGTTTCGTCGCCGCCGCTCGTAGTCGTCTCATCACCCGTCGTCAGATCCGTCCCCGAACCGTCGTCCGTCGAAGTTGACGACGTCGGCGTCGATTCCCCTACGTTCACGGAAGCATCAAAGAGCATGACCAGCTGCGGCTCGTCTGTCGGGGACTCCAGCTGTGCTCCCTGGGCGCTGTAGAGGACAAACTCGACATCACTGCCGCCCGGGGAAAGGAAGGTCAGCTGGCCCATCAGCGTGCGCTGCCTGAGATACTCCTCCGGCTTTTCCACATCGCTCTCCCAGATAACGCGGATGATATTCTCATTGCCAACTCCGAGAGGCTTGCTTACCTTCGTTACGGCCAGGGCAGAGCTGAAGTCAGTGGTCTCCAGAAGCAGATCCGTTACCATGAGGTCATATTTCAGGCTCTGGTAGCCCTTGGCACCCGTCTCCGACAGGTCGGGCACAAACCAGATCTGATAGCTTTCTTTTGCGTCCTCTTCGGCCGTCATGCGGACGAGCTCGAAGCGGGGGTTTTCGATCTCTTCGGCATGCGCCAGATAAGGGCGCATGGCCCAGAGTGACAGGACACTGGTTACCAGAAGAACCAGACCCAGCAGGGGTGTCAATCGTCTAAACGCGCGTTTCACGGTTTGAACCTCCATCATGGCAGCGGAACATGGTCTGCCAATATCATACGACTTTCTCGTGTTTTCGGTTGCCTCAGGGGCGACGCCGGACAATCCGCCGGATGATCAGCGCGACGACCAGCACAATGATGGGAATCAGGATCAGAGGAACGATGCGCTCCAGACGCTGGGCAAGTTCCAGCAGCTCTTCGTCATCGAACGGATTCTCTGTGCTCGGTCGGGAGGAGGTCGTCTCTACTTCACCCGGCAATGGATTATCTTCTGTTATTGTCTCATTCCTTGCGGACTTGGTCGAACCCTGTTTTTCCCCGTCCGGCAGCTCCAGGGGGGAATCCGTCAGACGTTCGGAGGACGTTTTTCCCTGCGGTCCGGACGACGGGCTGCTGTCGGCAGCGGTATTGCCCTGCTGACTTTGCGTTCTTGCGACAGGGGTGCTAATGGGCTCTTCGTCATCGGGCAGGCGATCTACCGTCACCACCGGCGGTGGTTTGGCGACAAAGCCCGTCGGTGCTGCCGTCGCTGTCGACAGTGTCGGCGGGGCTGTGGGCGGCTCGACCGCTACGACAAAGGCATAGACGGCGGCGGATGAGCCGAGTTCTTCGCCGCCGGCGGTAAACCGGCTGTTTTCGATGGTAAAACGGGCGCTGCCAGGGGATTTGGCGTTGATCAGCAACACCGCGAGGCGGCTCTCTCCGGCCGGCAGGGATGCGAAGTTCAAGGTCAGCTGTCCGTCCCCACCGGAAGTGCTCACGGCAGTGTCCGAGCCGGCCTGTGTGCCGTCATGATGGAAGCATTGAGGATCGTAAGACAGTAAAAGACTGCCGCTGTCCGCCGCCATGTCCGCGGAGACCGAAATCAGCACTTCAAACTGCTCCCCCACAGTGACCTGCCCCGGCGCCTCAATACGGAGGGCTATCCCGGCACGAAAGGCCATGAGCCGCCCGGTCAGAGCGATAAGCAGGCACGGCAGCAGCAAAAGGGGCAGAAAGCGGGAAACGGGGCGCGGACTTCGCATCATTAACAACCTATTCAAGGCAGCTCACGCAGACCCAGCAGTGCCTGACGCAGACGCAGCAGATCAACTATGGTGACCATGCCGTGGCCGTCGATATCGGCCGCGTAGCGCTCGGTGTTGCTCAGTTCGCGCAGGCCCAGCAGTGCCTGACGCAGCCGCAGCAGATCAACCAGCGTGATGAC
The DNA here is from genome assembly GCA_030055235.1 of Bacillota bacterium. Lineage (GTDB taxonomy): Bacteria > Bacillota > Clostridia > Saccharofermentanales > Fastidiosipilaceae > JAEZYR01. The sequence goes on along the minus strand of JASGUW010000198.1, from coordinate 7,539 downwards.
TTCATCGCCGTCAAGGTCACCCGGGGTCCAGGTGGGGGCGGAGGCCAGGAAAGAAGCAGCGGCGGCTTTGGCCTGCTCATGGCGGGCCATGGCCTGGGTGTAGCTGTTCTGAGCGGCCGCGAGCGCCTCCAGGTCTGTCTGATATGCCTGGTAGCGCTGGCGCTCGGCCTCATAGCCGCTTAAATATGTATTTAAAGCGGCGATCTGTTGTTCACGGTTCATGAAGGAGAGGGAATCGGCGCCGGGCCTGAGCGGTGGATACTTGACATCTATAGTGCCGCGGGCGTTGTTGGCCATGCGCGATCCTTCGCTGACCTCAATGCGGATGCGTCCGGCCAGCAGATAGGCGGAGGTATTGGTGGCTTTGGCCGCATCGAAGACAATCCGGGCAATGCTAAGCATGTCGCTGTTGCCCTCAAAGATCTTTTCAACACCCGCCAGAGTCTGGGCCGAGTTCAGCGTGCTAAAACGCTCAAACATGAAAATATATGGTTCGTTGAGGAAGTTGCGGGGATCCATATAGTATTCGACTGCCTTCCGGGTGGCCTGAACAAAATTATAGCCGTCCTGCACCACGTGGTCGGCGACGAAACCCGCGGCGACATTCGCCGCATTGTCTTCGATTAGACTGCGGCGCGGCACCATCTGTTCGCGCACGATATTCTCCCAGCTGTCGCGGGCGGGGACGGCGACGAAGCGCCAGTTCGGGCGGGACAGGTGCAGCGCGATCAGGGCTTCGTGATAGCTGGTCGGAAACTGCTGGAGTTCGCTGATGAAGACGGCGTCGCGGATGGCGTCGAGAGAGGAATAGTCGACCGGCGAAAGCGCCGCACCCGGAAAGAGCTCGGTGGGCTCCGTGCTGCTCTCCTCCGTTGAGGTTTCGCCGTGTGCCTGTGGTTCATCCGGCAGCGCTGTTGTTTCGCTCAGATCCGGGTCGGCTGTGCCCTCGCCGCCTTCCGTGGCGGCGGCTGCGCCCGCAGTGCGCGGAGGCAGATCGGCACCCGGCATGCCCGGAAAGACCGGGATCTCAAAGAAGATTTCACCCGCAAGTGTATTGGAATTGGCATAGGCGGCATGCATGCGGCGCGACTCCGACCAGGGAGCCTGAATCCCCTGCATGTACTGGTGCCAGATGCGTGTCTGTGAATCCTGGGCTACGTTGAACTTCTGGAAATAACTGGTGTCCTGACCGCGGTCAATGAATTCTTCGCGAATATAGATGGCGCCCCCGGTCGCCGCGCGCTCGTAGCTCGTCCAGGGCAGCTGATAGCGCTCACGCAGGGCGGGTTCCGGGATTTTGTTACCCATGGCAAAGACTGTGCCGTTGATTCTGGCACCGTCGATGCGGGATGTGTCGGGCGTCGAACCGATGTTGTAAAGGTTGTGATACTTTACCGTGGCGGCCGGGATCGGCGACAAACCGGCATTCAGCTGATCCAGCCAGCTGCGCTTCTCATAGTAGTCGCCGGGCAGCACCGGCACTCCGTTGTAGCTGCGGAGCTTCGCGTCCGCCGCCGTCACCGCCGCCTGGGCGGCCGTGAGCGCCGCCAGCGAGGCATTGTATTCGTCGCGCAGGGCGGGGGTCAGGCGTGACAGATCCAGATCTGCGGAATCCGGCTGTGTGACCTTCGGAGCTTCCGTCGCCGTTTCGGGCCAGACAACCGCTCCCTCCTCATTGAAGACCTTGTATCCCGGCAGACCTGACGCCATGTTGATGGCATTCTGCAGAATGATAAAGGCGCCCTTTTGTGACGCCACGTCAGTCCAGCTCAAACGAACACGATAGTAGTACGGTCTGGCAGTCGCAGAGAGCTGTCCAAGGGGTAGCAGAAGCAGAACAAGAAAAAGGATCAGGGCCAGGGCCCGTTTCCGCCGATCATTTATGGTCATGTGGACTGCCTTTTTTAGAACGATCCATCAGTTATGTCACTTTCTTTGCCGGCGGGCAGTGTTTTCGCGCCCGGAACGAACGGCAATATATTTTAACATAATTATGTATTTCGATTTTCAAAGAATTTTGTGTATTTGCGTGTTGGCAAAGGATTTTGAGGGAGAGTCAGCGGATATTGGTTGCGGACTGCCAGAGGGGGATCGAACACACCGCTGCGGGCAAGCGGGAGAGAAAACGAACGCATGCGATGCTGGCAAGCCGGTGAGAGAGCGAAGACATACGCTGCGGACAAGCAAATACACCGCTAAGTCCTTTTCACATTACTCCCTACTATTCAAGGGGATAGCTGAGAAATACCAGCACCTTAACAGAAACGACGTCTTTCTACTGCGCCGCGTGTCATATCCGATTTGTTAATGATTCGGATTAGATCCCTCTGAACCAGGCTGGCAAATGTGCACTTTCGGCGCCTTTGCGGCGCATATCATCATGGTCCTCTGTGGTGGAAATATCATGTTTGCATGAACTTCCGAGTGGAAAATGCTCAAATGCTGTAAGACGGGCAACCTGGAGTCGTCTGCCTCCACTAAAAGCTCCGGCCGGCAAAGCCATGAGCAGCCTGCTGTAATACACCGGATGACGAATCGTTTGACTTATCCTCTTGACTCCAGCAATAACGAGCAGGATGTTTCTTCTTATCTGTCACATGTTTCGAAGCACTGTCATTTCGCGAAATCGTTTGCTTCCGATGCATACCTGCAAATAAAAAGAAAAGAAGCGGCGGGCGGCTCAAGGCAGCGGAAGAGTGTCCAGATAGGAAGTTTTGCAATCACAATTCGCTATCACAAAGAGAGCTTTGTGTGCAGCATCCCGTATCGCAGATGTCAGTTTGCTTGCTAAAAAGTGAGCAGGGAACTGCAAAAAGTAGAAGATCGACACAAGTCCAAAAGCTGAGCATACCATCCTCGAAATGGACAAATAACCGAGTTGTGTCAGGAAAGGCTGACACAACTCCAAAAGTTGACCATTCTGCCCTCGAATTGGACAAAAAAAGCGAGTTGTGTCACGAAACGCTGACACAACTCCAAAAGTTGACCATTCTGCCCTCGAATTGGACAAAAAAGCGAGTTGTGTCACGAAACACTGACACAACTCCAAAAGTTGACAAATTGGACGGGGATTTTGACAAAAAAGTGAGTTGTGTCAGGAAACGCTGACACAACTCCAAAAGTTGACAAAACGAACGGAGAATTTGACAAAAAGTCGTAAGCGCTCAAAGAGCCGCACCTCAAAAGACCCCGTTCGAGCCTGTTCAGGTCCCGTGCGGGGTCTTTGTCATTCGCGTTCTGTGTGGATGGTTTTCGTCCTGCATTTCGATCTCCACCGTCGTTTAAAGAACGGCATCTTTCTACCTACTGCTGTAGATGGGAATATAGACTCGCCGGCAGCGTCGTAGACCAGGGCATCCATTCCAGGATCTGCTCTTTGGACGCGTCCGGGTTCTGACTGAGCATCTCAAAGAGAAACACAAGATAGGAGAAGATCTTGAGATGGTTACGTTTGGCCGAACAGACCAGGCTGTAATACCCCGCACTAGCCGTTGCACCACGTGGTGTCACACTGAACAAAAAGTTTTTGCGTCCCGTAACGAAGGACTTCATCCCACGCTCGGCCAATTATCTACATATCAGGATAATTGGCCTTATCCGCACAATATTTTAATCCTCATCTTTCCGAAAAAACCGCATAATCATGAGGCTGATTCACGGAAAAATGAGGATTACATTTTCACCTCAAACCAAAAAGTTTTGCGAGTTCGGTCTCATCTTCAGGCCATAGCGGTTCTTCCGGTTCTGGAGCGGCACTACTTTTATCCATTGCGTTTTTCATCATCTCAAGAGAAGGCAGAGCGTAAATTCTGGTTGTCTGCGTAGAAGCATGTCCCAGAATGCGGGAAACCAGCTCAAGCTCTATATCACTCCGGTAAAGATCGGTGGCTCTTGTTCTGCGGAACATATGAGGATGTACTTTCCGCGGCAGATCAGGATGGTCTTTTCTTACGGCATTCGCATACTTATTAATGATTCGCTCCATGTTACCCGGCGACATGGCATCCGCCCGGCCGCGGATGACGGTATAGAACAGGAAATCCGTTTTTGCCGCAGCTTCTTCGTGGTACATAGCAATATAGCGTTTCAGATGCTTTACGGTTTTGTCCGTAATCGAAACAATACGCTCTTTGTCGCCTTTGCCGCGGATACGTAAATAGGGTGTTGCGGAGTTCAGGTTCACGTCCGAAATCTTCAGATTCAACAGCTCGCTCAGCCGAACTGCAGAATCGTATAGGACGATGAGCATTGTCTTATCACGAATCCCGACTCGGTTATCCGCAGGTGCGACAAGAATGGCTTTGAGACAGTCTTCACTGAGCACTTCCCGCTTTTTGTCTGATTCTCTCAGGAAAGGAACATGCGAAACAGCCAGCGCAATCGTTTGCCGGGAAACATCGCTGTCCGCCACATACCATAGGTAGGCCTTTATCGCCGCCAATCTCTGGTTACAGGTGGACTTTTCATTACCCTTTTCCCGGAGGTATTCAAGAAAGCCGAGGACAAAATCCCGACTACAGTCGTCAAAACGGAACTTTTTAATTGACAGGCCCCGTTCGAAAACATATCGGCGAAAAATCGTCAGAGAATCCCTGTAGGCCTTAATGGTATGGGGACTGCGGCTACATTGTTTTTCAAGATAGATGTCCAGAAAGTCCCGTACTTTAGAAAAGAACAATTCATTGAAGCTAATTGTGCTCATCGTCCGCCTCCGGTATTACAACTGCGGAAGTCTTGTCTTTCCGCCGAATCGTTCGGAAAACATCAGTTGTCTGGTGGTAGTAATAAAAGGTTTCAATCGGGGCTTCATGACCGAGATATGTGCTGAGGTACGGCAGCATAATTCGAAAGTCTGTATCCGCTTCCATCCATAAATTCATTCTTTTCATGACAAAGGCATGTCTCAGGGCGTGTACCGTCGGTTTTTTGTCGCAGAGGACGGCTCTTTCCGTCATCTTCCAAAAATCATTGAACTTTCGGTCTATGCTCGTCTTCGGGATATGTGAGGCGGGATTCTTCCCCGGGAAAACCCAGATTGTCCCTGGCGGGATCAGCTGAAACAGCCATGTCTGATAGCGGAGACAGAGCAGACGCAGGTCCTCGGCGAGAAACACTTTGCGATCCTTATTTCCTTTTGCATTCGTAATCGTCAAAACACCTTTATTGAAATCCGCATGTTCGAATCTCAAACCGCAGGCCTCGGAGTTCCGAAGACCGCAACAGTAGATCAATCGGAAAAGGATTTTGTACTCAACGCTCATGCGCTGAAACGGGGGATAACTTGACCGGCCGGGGTTACGGTCCACCATCTCAAAAAAAGCTTGGATGTCCGCATCCTCCATAAGATACGGCAAAGTCTTTTCAGGTATAGGAACCGTAGAGGGAACATAAGATGTTTTTCCAAGCGAGTTCAGCCAACGACTGAAACCCGTTAGAGCATGAATACGGTTGTTTTGTGTAACCTTGGTTTCGGTGGATTGTTTAGCGGACCAGGCCGTAAACAGTTCTTTCGTCAGGATCGCCTGCTCGATTCCCTGTTCACGGCAATAACGGTCAAATCTGCTCAACCAATAGGCGGGATTGTCAAAAGAATAACCAGCTGCTCTTTTGCCTGCAACGTAAGTGCTCAGCAGTTCGGCAAATACACCGGAGTAAGCGTAATCTCTAGGCATTTAAGTCACCCCATTCATGACGGATGCCCGCTTCCGCAAGAGAGATCGGGCATTGATGCATCCTTTCCTCATCCAGGCTCAGGTATTTTCCGACGGTTTCGTCTGTCGTATGCCCCAAGGCGTCGCTGATCCTTTCCACCCGGACATTTCCCTGTAAGAGGCCGCTGGCGAAGGTCTTTCTGACGATATGGAATCCGCCCTTTTTCTTACCCCGTTCACTCAGAAAACGATTTAGAGCGGCAGCGCACGCCTCTTTCCGTATCGGGTTGAAGGGTGCTTTGTGCCGGATAAAAACATTGGCGCAGGAGCTTTTAGGTCTGCCTCGAGTCAAATATTGAAACAATATGTTGCCGACCTTGGCCGGCATGGGCAAAGAGATCCCTTTCCCGGTCTTTTGTTGGATGAGGTTAATGCAGTGCTTTTTCCAGTCAATATCCTCATAGCGAAGAGCGACAATATCCGAGGCTCGGAAACCCATGCCGAGTCCGATACAGACCATGGCGTAGTCGCGAAGCGCTATGGGCGACAGCGATGAAGTGTCGACCGACCATATTTTTCGCACTTCTTCCCCGGTTAGTGCCTCGATGATTTTTGTATGCGGGGCGAAAGTCGAAGGTAAAGCTCGAGCAAGGAGAGGGTTGGCTATCACTCCTCTATCCGAAAGAAAAGCGATGAAACTGCGGATTCTGCTGTTGTAAGCGGCTTTACCCTCCGGAGTCTTATGCGGATCCTGCAGGTAAAATTCATGCAGGAGCTGCGGTGTCAGATCTGAAAAAGACTGCACTCCCGCATTCACAAGAAAATCACAGAATCTCAAGTTACTGGAACGCTGCATGGCCAGCGTCGACGGACGCCACCCCTCTCTCTTCTGTAAAGCGAGATAGCTGCTTAATTCCTCTTGGCACCACGTTGGAAGTAAGGCTAACCTTCCGACCTTATGAGGGTTGCCGGTCATAGCGGTTGTCACGTCTCCGGTTTTTAAGAAGTCCAGATACTGACATAAGCTCCTGCGGGCTTGTCGAAAATTCGTTGCAAGTCTCGGCTTCACCAAGTCGAACCAGCGCCACAGCACCGTGGCGTTCAAACGCAGGGCATGCATATCCAAGAAGACATACAGCACTGACAAAATATGTTTCGTGCTCGCCAGGACGGTCTCGCCATATCCGGAGGAACGCATCTTTTCAAGGAAAAGCTCAATTCCCCGCCAAGTGATGAATTCTCCTGATTCCTGCTCAAAATCATTTCTTTCGACATGAACAATCTTAGGAATCAACATTTTGTTCAGTGCGATGCTCAGCCCTAAGGAACAACGTCCCAAGCCGGCATGATATTTCAAAAATGCACGAATGTGATCCTCGTAAACATCTTTGGCTTTATAAGACCGATGATAGTCTTCCTCATGAAATGCAAGAAGTGCGGCATAGTTCAGTTGCTGAACCGATGGAATGTCACACTTCTGTAGATAAAGCATGAATCTTGCGCAGGCGAGACGACACAGGTTATTGCGCTGATGTTTCGCATCGCTTGCCAGAAACTCGTCAACTTCAGTCTTGGCCTGCGGCATAAGCAGGCTGTAAGCTGAAGCACGAAACCCGAGATGAGCGGGTGAGATGAAAGCTTCGGAAGAAATATCCCGCAGCTGTGCCATACAGTGACGGGCACCCGCATATTGTCTGCGGTTTTTAGACTTTTGGACAATTCTTAACCAATCCTCCACGGTACTGTCGGAATAGCCGAGATTGTTTTCTCTTAGGAAAGTCCTAAAATCTCTGTAAAATCTACCGTGTTGACTGCAGAGGGAAGGACTATATCCTTCGCGATGCAGAAATTCCATTACTTTCCCGACATTTGAATCATAGGTCTTCAA
>JASGUW010000197.1 GCA_030055235.1 Bacillota bacterium | reverse complement strand
GCATCCTGTCCCTCCTTTCGCAGAAAGACGGTCTCCAGTGATTCGAAGCCATCGGCGGCCTGCTCTACCCGGCAGATTTCCTGAACCAGGCGGCGCCCGTCCGACTCACGCACAATCTGGACGATGTAGTCGATGGCGGCGCCGAGTTCGCGGCGGATGGCCTCGTAGGGCAGCTGGCTGTTCTCCAGCACCAGGGAGGCCAGGCGTGGCAGCAGATGGCGGCAGGTATTGGCATGAACGGTGCAAAGCGTGCCACGGTGTCCGGTGTTGAGTGAAACCATGAGGTCGTAGGCTTCGGCGCCGCGGACCTCCCCGATGATGAGGCGGTCGGGGCGCATGCGCAGTGCCGTGCGGATCAGCTGGCTCATGGCGATTTCCCCCTGGCCCTCCGCCCCCTGCGGCCGACACTCAAGCCGTACCAGGTTCTCCCGCCCGACCAGCTGCAGTTCGGCGCTGTCTTCAATGGTGACAACGCGTTCCGCGGGCAAAATGGCCTGGGAGAGGACGTTTAGGAGCGTTGTCTTTCCCGTCCCCGTGCCGCCGCTGATCATGATGGTGCGGCGCTGGCGCACCGCCTGGTACAGGAAATCCAGCGCCTCGGCGCTCAGCATTCCGGACGCCAGCAGGGCCGGGCCTTCGTGGCGGATGCCGGTGAATTTGCGGATGGTGAGGATGGGGCCGTCCGGGGCAATCGGGGGCAGGACGGCATTCGCCCGGGAACCGTCGGGCAGGCGGAGATCCGCCAGCGGCTGCCAGTAGTTGATGGCGCGGTTTTCGCGGCTGAAAAAGTGCACGATGACGTCCGTCAGGTGCTCGCGGTCGCGGAAGCGTACCCCGGCCGGCCGGATGCGGCCATCCTCTTCGATAAAGACATGCTCCGGCCCGTTCACCATGATTTCCGTCACCTCCGGGCGCTCCATGAACGCCTGCAGGACATCCAGCCCCGACATTTCGTTCTGAATCGTGCGGATCAGGCGGCGCCGCTCGTCGAGCGGGACGCGGGTGCCGATGAGGCGGTGGTGGACTTCGTCGGCGATGAGGCGGCCAAGTTCTTCGCCCTGCGGCAGGGCAGCCGTTCCCAGACGCTCAATGAGGGTGCGCGGAATCTGGGTCTCAAGAAGGCAAAGATCGACCGTCGCCCGCTCTCCGGCCGGGACCTCCCGGCGGCCGTGCCTGCGCCGTCTCATCGGGGCACCGTGACGGTCTGGCGTCCGTCCGGGATGGCGGCGGGGATGCTCGCATCCAGTGCCGGCAGCAGCCAGTCACGGTAACGCGCACGCGGCGGCAGAGAGGCGGTGATACGGGCGAAGCTTTCGCCTAAATCCGAATAGACCGCGGCATTTGCCGCCAGCATGAGGATGGCCTCGTCCGCCAGAGAGGCGACGCCGGGCAGACTGTCCACGGCCTCCGGGCCCGACTGCAGGAGGATGAGCGAGCGCTCGCGGCTCTCCGTGACCGCCTTCTGCAGCAGGCTGACCAGCCGCTCCAGGCTGGAGGCCGCCAGCCGCCGGAGCCCTGCGGCATCCGCCAGCGGCGCGAAGCTGAAGTCGCCGGAAGGGGTGGGGGAGAGGCAGGACCAGACGGTGCCGCTGGTCAGCTCGCCGGTGTCACAGCGGTCGAGGGCGGCGGCGAGATCGCTCCGGGGACCGGCGAAGGCGCGGACGGGCAGCAGCTCGGGCCGGCAGTCGGCCGCCGGCAGCAGCGGCAGGTGGAGCACGCGGCGGCCGCGGTTGTCGGGCTCGGCCAAGCATTTCTCCAGAGCCGCCGCACGTAGAGTCGGGGGGAGGGCGGCGACGATGAGCACAGTCCGGCAGAGCGCCCCCGGGCTGCGGCGTTCGGCTGCCGGAAAGAGGCGCTCCAGCTGGGAGCGGATGAGGGCGAGTCCCGCATGCTGATGCAGATCAATGTGGCGGCTGCCGTCCGCGGCCGCCTGCATGACGGGACGGAAGGCCTCTGAGGCTTCGCCGAGTGTCAGGACACCGGCCGCCGGACCGGGCTTCCCGTCCGCGCCGACGACCTCGTGGAGGCGGTGGCTTTCGTGGAGGCGCAGACTCGACAGGCCCGGCGGGCAGGTCCAGTCGGGGTAGCGCTCCGGGCGGTAGACCAGGACGCTGCCACCGGCTTCCCGAGTGAGTTCGGCGAGAGCCGCGGGATTGGGGCAGTAGGCCAGGCGCAGGCGTCCGGGTGCCTGTGGGCGTTCGCTCTCCAGCAAACGCCAGGCCAGGCGGCGGGCGAAGGCGGGATCGGGGTCGAGCAGGATGAGCTGTGGCTGCATGGGATCTCCTTTCTGCTTGTCAGCCGCCGGTGGTCGGGGCCGGCGGAGGTCATCGGGGCCTCCGTGGCTGCCGCAGCCGGCGGGCAGTTCGTGTCAGGTCTCCAGTCTGACCCGCCGGCGGCCTCTGTGGGTGGCCCAAATTCCGCCCTGTTCCGCCTGTATCCGCCGTCTTTCGCCTGCATGCACGTAAGAAGATTGCGCTGTGCTAACATGACGTGAACACCTGTGCAGCCCGGGCCGGCATGACTGTCGTCCCGGTGCTGCTGCCTCTGGAGGAACACAATGCTCAAGGAAGCACCTGGGACATTTCAAAATGTCGTTATTAACCCCACCGCCCCCGCCGCCGGATCCGCGCGGCCCATAGCGGCCGGCCACTGGCTCTTTACCTCGGAATCGGTGACTGAGGGCCATCCGGACAAGGTCTGCGATCAGATATCGGATGCCGTTCTGGACGAAATCCTGCGGCTGGACCCGCTGGCCCGCGTCGCCTGTGAAACCATTGTCAACACCGGCATGGTTCTGGTCATGGGTGAGATCTCGACCAGCTGCTATGTAGACATCCCCCGTATCGCCCGCGGCATTCTCGTCGACATCGGCTACAACCAGGCCGACTACGGCTTTGACGGGCGCAACTGTGCCGTGCTGACGGCCATCAGTGAGCAGTCCGGCGACATCTCCGGCGGTGTCAGCACCTCTCTTGAAGCGCGCAAGGGCGAAGCGGGCCAGGATGCCCAGACCGGCGCCGGTGACCAGGGGATGATGTTCGGCTATGCCTGCGACGACACCCCCGAGCTGATGCCGCTGCCGCTGGCGCTGGCCCACCGTCTCTGCCGGCGTCTGGCCGCGGTGCGCAAAAGCGGCCTTCTGCCCTCCCTGCGCCCCGACGGGAAGGCCCAGGTGACGGTCGAGTACGGTTCCGCAGGCCCCGTGCGCATTCACACGGTGGTCGTCTCCACCCAGCATGACCCGGACTACAATACCGCGGCGCTCGAGCGCGATATCTTCCGCGAAGTGGTTCTGGAGACCCTGCCCGCCGACCTGGTCGACGGCGACACGGTTGTCTACATCAATCCGTCCGGGAAGTTCGTTCTGGGCGGCCCGCAGGCCGATTCAGGCCTGAGCGGGCGAAAGATCATCGTCGACACCTACGGCGGCATGGCCGCTCACGGCGGCGGCTCCTTCTCCGGCAAGGATCCGACGAAGGTCGACCGCTCGGCCTCCTATGTCGCCCGCTACATCGCCCGGCACATCGTCGCCGGCGGCTACGCCCGCCGCTGTCAGGTCCAGCTCGCCTACGCGATCAGTGTCGCGCATCCTGTTTCGGTGCTCATCGACACGCAGGGGACGGGCACGGTTTCGGAGGAGCGCCTGACCCGCGCGGTTGAGGCGGTCTTCCCGCTGACCCCGGACGCCATCATCCGCGAACTCGAACTGCGCTCGACACGCTATCGTCCAGTCGCGGCCTATGGGCACTTCGGCCGCCCTGATCTGGATCTGCCCTGGGAGCGCCTTGACCGCCTGGAGCTCCTGGCGGCCCGGCTCGCCGCGGACAGTGACGCCTGAAACCTGTGCGCGACGGGCCCTGGGCGACAGGCCTGAAGGCCTCGCCCACCGCCTGGGCCTGGGGCTCTTCCCCGAGCTCTGCGTCGTCTGCGGCAGACCCGTCGCAATCCGCGACCGCTACCGGGATATTTGCCCTGCCTGCGTGACACGCCTGCCCTGGCGCCTGCCGTCTGAGATGTCCATTCCGCTCGTGAGCTCTTCACTTCTGGGCCTTTTTTCTGCGAAAGACTACCGCGACGCCCGCCAGCAGCGCCTCATCGTCCCCTTTCATTACGAAGAGACAACCCGCCGCCTCCTGCGCCAGCTGAAATTCCACGATGCCGAGGAATACGCCCACGTCTTTGCCGGTCCCATGGCCGATGCCCTCCGCCTGGTTCTGTACAGCCGGCTGGAGCGGGAGCGGGGGCGGCGGCCGGGGCGGCGGCTGGCTGGCGCGCTGGACAGTGCGCTGGTCCTCCCGGTGCCCCTTTCTGCCGGACGCCGCCGTGAGCGCGGCTACAATCAGGCGGAGCGCATCGCCCGCCCGCTGGCCGCGCTGCTCGGCCTCCCTCTCATCGAGACAGCCCTCTGGCGCCGGCGCGAGACCGGCCGCCAGACCCAGCTCGACAACACCGGGCGGCTTGCGAACATGCGGGGCGCCTTTGCCGCCTCTCCTGAAATCTGCAGCGGCGCCACCTTCCTGCTCGTCGACGACATCGCCACCAGCGGCCTGACTCTCTACGAAGCCGGTTCAACACTCCGGGCCGCGGGTGCCCGTGACGTGCTCTTTGTCGTCGCCGCCTCACCAAGCCGCCCCGAATCGCTGCCGTCGGGTGCCCGTCATGTTTACGCTGATGCGCTCTTTCGGGCTCATTAGCTCTGTCCTTTGGGGGCGTGGTAACCTCTCTTCGAACCACTAGCTGTGCAAAATTTCAACCTTTAGCAAGGTAGACTGCATAAATACTCATAAATCTGCATATACCTGTGAAATATGCGAAATAATAAATATCTATGCGCCAAAGTGCTGTAAAAAGCGCGAAAGGTTGAAATTTTGCACACTCAATCGTCGTTCTGATAACTCAAATACCGTTGTGGCGTCTTTGTTGCAAATGAATCGCAACGTATGATCCTTTATGGGAGCATTCAGGAATGTTGGGAAGCTGGTGTGCAGGCCAGGGGAATGGCCGGCAAAGGGGTCACGCGCGCCACTACGCGGTGCACCGGGCCAAAACGAAAAGAAATACAAAATTCGATTTGTATGACTCGCTATTTGACTACAAAGAAGGTCGGAGGACGGATCAGCAGTATCGTGTCAGCTTTCCGCTCACCTGAAATCTCACATCACAGGGACTACAGAGCTTCGATTGCCATTCTCTCTTCAATCGTGCCGATCATGGTCGCCGCTCGCCGCCGTATCTCTTCTCATTCTTGATCATCCTTTTTTCGCTTCGCTCAAGGCACTAAACGGTATGAAGCGTTGACGGAAAGGTTGGGGTAGCGTCAATTTTGGCCGTTTCCAAACGGTATGTTTCTGTTTCCATAGACTCGAAGAACATCTACGGTGTCTAACACATTTCATGATTCTGTTATTGTCCACCCTTGGACAATTTTTTCGCTCCTGCCCCGATTCCGGGGCACCAGCGCAATTTTTGTCCACCCCTGGTCAATTTTTTCGTTCCTGCCCCGATTTCGGGGCACCAGCGCAATTTTTGTCCACACTTTCCCAGGCACTGCAGCAAGTGTCGCCCGTACGACCGCTTTCCGTTTATTCGTTTGCCGCCGCTTTGTGAAAATGAAAAGAAAGAAAGCGGCGGTGCAGACCGTCAGTCGGAAGCAAGGGAGTGGGCAAGTATTTCTGCTCCTGCCTCGATTTCGGGACAGCAGCAAATTTGGACTGTACACCATTACAAGTTCTTCGACATTGCCCGATTCTGGGGCAATATCTTCATCTATATAATCCATGCTTTTTTGATCCCATCAAGGTACAAAACGGTATAAATCGTTGGCACTGAAGGTACTGCATAACGTCAATTCTGTCCGTTTCAAAACGGATTGTTGCTGCTGTCATTAATTCAGAGAGCGACCACGGTATCTAACCTGTTTTTGATTCAGTGTCCTTTTCACATTCCATCATCATTCCAACTTGTTAATGAGGAATATCGCTGCACTTGAGATAGGAAATGAGATCTTCCAATTGGCTTGTGTGTACGACACGATAAGAATGTGATATTCACGACTTTAAGGAATGCTCAGGAAAACTTTTACTTGTCCAGACAACATGCACCCGCTGCCCGTCGCCCTGCACCCGCCGCCCGTTCCCCGCCACCCGCTGCCCTGCACCCGACGTCCGTCCCCCGCCACCCGCTGCCCGCTGCCCTGCACCCGCCGCCCGTCCCCCGCCGCCTCGCCCAGCTGTCTTGCACCCGCCGCCCGTCCCCCGTTGCCCCGTCACCTGAACTGCAGAGAGCCCGGTGTCTATGCTATAATCTCATCGCCTGATGATGCATGGCTTCCAGTTCTTTGGACCGACATGACTTAAAAGGGAGTCCGCGTTAGTGTGGAACAATACCGAGCCCGCCCGACGGGAAGGTAGCGAACCTCCGCAGGACACCCACCTTGCAGAATATGCACGGTGTCAAAATCGGGAGCCTAGCGTCACCAGGTATTTATCTATCAAAATGTACCCAAGCGGAGGCCCCATGCGCATTTTTAATACCCTGACGCGTCAGAAGGAGGACTTTGTTCCCCTCGTTCCCGGCCGTGTCAGCATCTACTGCTGCGGCCCTACGGTCTATGACTTCATCCATCTGGGCAACGCCCGCCCTCTGGTTGTTTTCGATGTCCTGCGCCGCCATCTGGAATCCTCTGGCCTTGATGTCTGTTTCGTCCAGAACGTGACCGACATAGAAGATAAGATCATCCGGCGCGCTGAAGAGGAGGGTGTCGGGCACGAAGTCATCACGGCCCGCTTTCACGCGGCCTATCACGAAGATGCCGCCGCCCTTGGCGTGCGTCAGCCGGACAGTGAGCCCCGGGCCACAGCCGCCATCCCCGACATCATCGCCATGATTGAGCGCCTCATCGCGGGCGGCCATGCCTATGTGGCCGGTGACGGCGTCTATTACGCGACCTCGAGCTTCCCGGACTACGGCCGGCTCTCAGGCTACGACCTGGAGCGGCTGGAGGAGGATTCCGGCGGCCGTCAGGTCAGCAGTGAGCAAAAACGCGATCCTGCCGACTTCGCTCTCTGGAAGCTGCAGAAGCCCGGTGAGCCGGGCTGGCCGAGTCCCTGGGGCAGCGGCCGACCGGGCTGGCATATTGAATGCTCGGCCATGGTGTTGGCGGAGCTCGGTGAAACTATCGATATTCACTGTGGCGGCCAGGACCTGATCTTCCCCCATCATGAGAACGAGATCGCCCAGAGTGTCGCGGCCAATGCCGAACCTCTGGCGCGTTACTGGATGCATAACGGCTATGTCAATGTGGACCAGGCGAAGATGTCGAAGTCGCTCGGCAACTTCTTCACGGTCCGTGATCTGCTCGAACGCTTCAGCGGGATGGTGCTGCGCTTTTTCATCCTTTCCGGGCACTATCGCAGTCCGATCAACTTCTCGACAGAGCTGCTGGAGGCCGCCGCCCATGGCTGGGAGCGCATCACAACCTGTGTGCGCAACGTTAATTTCCTCCTCTCGCAGGCCAAAGATATCGAAAAATCAAGCTTATCGCCGGAAAGTCAGGACCTTCTGACCACAGCACGTCAGAACTTCAAAGACGCTCTTGACGACGACCTCAACACCGCTGATGCGCTGGCCTCTGTCTTCGATCTCGTCCGCGCCCTGAACAGCCAGGCTGCCCTCCCGGAGCCGCCGCTGGCCGATCTGGCCGCCGGACTTGAGACGCTCGAACAGCTCCTCGCGGTGCTCGGGCTCGACGCCACGGAGGAGGCGACAGCAGCGGGCCCGCCGCAGGAGATCCTCCAGATGCTCGAAGCCCGGCAGGCCGCCCGCGCCGCCCGCAACTGGGCAGAGGCGGACCGCCTGCGTGACGCGATCACGGCAGCCGGCTGGAGGATTGAGGACACCCCCCGCGGAGCCCAGGTCTACCGCGCGTGAGCGAGCTGCCCACACTGGCCGAGATCCCGGTGTCCACACTGGCCTGGATCGGCGACGCTGTCTATGAACTTTACGCCCGCACCCGCGTCCTGGGTGACGGCCGTCTGCAGTCCGGCCGTCTCCACCAGGCAGCCGTCCGCTATTCCAGCGCCGTCCACCAGGCTGCCGCTGTGGAGAAACTGCTGCCGCTGCTGACGGAAGAGGAGAGCGGGATCTTCCGCCGCGGCCGCAATCACGCGCCGTCTTCGTCCCCGCGCAACGCGCCGCCGCAGGCCTACCGTCTGGCTTCGGGTCTGGAGGCTCTGGTCGGCTACCTCTATCTTGCCGATCGCCGGGCGCGCCTGGAGGAGCTGCTCGACATCATTCTGAGTGAAGGTGACGCGTGAACAATAACGTGAACGATAATAAAAGAAAACCTGGATCAGGCCGCCCGGACACACGTGAGGACCAGCTGGAAGGACGTAATCCAGTACGCGAAGCTCTGCGCGCCGGCCGCGGCATCGACAAGCTCTGGGTTCTGCGCCCGGCCGCCGACGCCGAAGCCGACCGCGACCTGACAGCTCTCGCCGCCACCGTACGCGCACAGGGCGGCGTGGTCATGGAGGTCGAACGGCGTGCGCTCGATCGCCTGGCCCAGACACGCAACCATCAGGGTGTCATCGCCCGCCTGCGCATGCAGGACTATGTGCCCCTGGAACGCCTGCTGGAAATCGCCGCCGAACGCGGTGAAGATCCCTTCCTCTTCATCCTGGATGAGATCCAGGACCCTTATAACCTCGGCTCCCTGCTGCGCATCGCCGATGCCGCCGGCATGCATGGCGTGGTTATCCCGCAGCGCCGCTCGGCCAGCCTGGACGGCACGGTCGCCCGTACCTCCGCCGGAGCCAGCAGCCACGTGGCGGTGGCGCGCGTGACCAATCTGGTCCAGGCGATGGACCGCCTGCGCGAAGCCGGGGTCTGGATCGCCGGCACCGCCGTCACCGGCGCCGAACGCTGGGACCAGGCCCGCCTCACCGGGCCGCTCGCCATTGTCATCGGCAATGAGGGCCGCGGCCTGCGCCCCCTCGTCCAGAGCCACTGCGATCTGCTGCTGACGATCCCCATGCTGGGCCGGATCAATTCCCTGAATGCCGCTGTTTCGGCGGGCATACTCGCCTATGAGGTGCTGCGTCAGCGGGGCCTTGCCTCTAAGGACTAATGCTGGGCGAAAACCGCTCCCCGTCCCCCGCAGCCCCGTCGGATGCCGAGCTCGCCCTGCGCTGGCAGGACGGTGACGAGCGGGCGCTCAAAATCCTGCTCACCCGCTATCGCCCGCTGCTGCGTTCAGCCGCCGGCCGCTATCGCCTCCGCGGCGGCGACTATGAGGATCTCCTGCAGGAAGCCCGCATCGGGCTCATGCAGGCGGCGGAGGGCTTTGCCCCCGATCGCCGGCCGAGCTTTGCCGCCTACGCCACCGTGACGATCCATAACCGTCTGCGCGACGCCGTGCGCCGCGACGCGGCCCGCTCCCAGCGCCTGCTCAGTGACGCCAGTTCCCTGGACCTGGATCCGGCCACAGAGAACGAATACGATCCTGTTGCCGCGGTACCTGATGCGGTCTTCGCAGAAAAAAGCCGCCTGCTTGGTGCCCAGCCGGAGCAGGCTCTTGAGTCCGAGCGCAGCCTGGAAGCCGTGATGGCCGCCGTCTTTGAGCGCCTCAGCGAACTGGAGCGTCTGGTGCTGCTGGAGCGGCTGGCCGGCCGTACTATTGGCGAAATTGCCGCGCGTCATGGCTTTTCCCATAACCGGGTCAGTGCTGCGCTGGCACGCAGTCGCAGAAAACTGCGTCAGGCGCTCGGATGAATGCGGTTTTCGGCCTTTCATAGGGTAGAATCAGAGCATGCGAAGTCGTAGCCATCAGGACCGATCCCCCGTACCCAACCGCCGCGCGGCCATTGTACTGGCCGTTGTGCTTGGCTTTGGCGGTGGCATTGCGGTGCGCAAACTTGCCGCCTACTACGGTTATACGGCCCCTGCCTGGAACTTCGCCTGGCCTAACAGGCTGAACGGCACGGAGGGGACTGAGCCTGAGGGGACGACGCAGCCCGCGGCACCGCTTGGTCTGACGCAGTTCCAGCTGGTGCAGAAGCTCGTCGATGCGATTGCCGGACGCAGCAGCGGTGAGGACATCTATGAGTCCATCCCGCGTCAGCAGCTGGACGGCCTGAGTTACGAGGAGTTTCAGCAGTACATTGACGTGCTCGCCGGCATTCTGGTCAATCAGCCGACGTCGTTCGTGCCGGTGGCGCTGTCCGAGCGTGACCAGCAGATCACGTCCATGATTCAAAATGGTGACAGCTGGCGGGAACTGGCGGAACAGTCATTCTTTTACTGGCTGGAAACGGCTCGGACGCCGGAAACGGGGGAACGCTTTGGCATTGCCATACAGGCCCGCGGCGATCAGCAGCCCTATCTGGCCCGTGAGTGGATCACGCACAGTGTCGAGCTCTACAAGTACACGCAGATCTATCTTCAGGCCATCCACGACAACAACGCTTCGCTCGTCGCGTCGATGCTCTACTGCGGGATCGCCGACGATGAGGTGCGGCAGCTGAAGGCCGGGGAAATTCTGAGACGCCAGATGGCCTATCCGACCCTGAACACAATGGGTGCCCGCGTGCGGCAGCTGCGTGCCGACAGCCTGGTGCTGGACCGCTTTACTCTGGGCTCGTCGATTAACAGCACTTCCACCTCCGCGCGCATGGAGATCGTGGCCGTCAGCCCGGGCTCCTATGTCATCCATGACGGCATGCCCTCCGTCCCGGATCCGGAACTCACGGAACTCTGGACGCCTTATCGTTATGAGCGGGAGCTTCAGATCGCGGATGAGGAAGAGGAAGCGACGGAGCTGACGGAGCCGACGGAGGAAGACGGCCGGAAGGCCATACCTTCGAGCGCTGAGAAGGAGGGCAGAAAGCCGGGGAATCTGCTGCCGCAGTCCGTGCCGACTATTTTCGCTCCGAGTGAGATCTGGCGCCGCGTGGAGCGTGAGCAGCCTGAGCGGATCTTCGCGCTCGGTGACACGGTGGATGCCGCCCAGATTCGCGACGATGTCGGGCCCCTGATCGGCGCCCAGGCTATCTATGACCGTGAGACACTTGCCCTGATGCCGACCTCCGCCACCACTACTTTGCCGGAAACGACAGAGTTCTTTGAGAGCATCACCCCGGATCTGCCGACAGACTCAGAAACAACGGCGCTGCCCTATACGCCGGATCCGCGCTATCTGGTCCTGCGCTTTGATGCATTGAGTCTGGTTCTGGACAATTTCCACTTCAGGGCCGGCGACGACTGGGACGGTACCGTGGTGGCCTTCTCACTTCTGGATGACAGCGTCATTCTGGGCGATCCGGACGGCGAATCAAGCTTCACCACCTCCAGTTCGCTGCGTGACTGGATGCTTCGCTATCCTTTCAGCGATCAGAGCCAGCATCGTCTGACGAGCGCGGACGGGGAATGGCTGGTTGAGGCCGTCGTGGGTGTTGACTTCAGCCAGATGGGGAATGTCGATGGCCAGATGCCGCTGCGCCTGCTGCGCGTGGTCCGCAGTGCCGATGAGAAGGCGGGTGTGCTGGAGAACCTGGAGCCCATACAGCTCTACACGATCACGGACAATATTGAGATCACGGAAAGCGAAACGCAGCCGGAGACCGAAATACAGCCCGAAGTTGACTGGCGTCCGGCGGCCCCGGACCGGTGGATGCCCGGCCCGGGTGGAACAGACAAAAAACCCTGCGGCACTCGTGTGCAGCAGGGTTTTCCTTATGGCGCGGACGGCAGAGATCGAATCCACAACCTTCTGATCCGTAGTCAGACGCTCTATCCAGTTGAGCTACGTCCGCGTGGCGACAACACGATGCATTTTAGGAGCGTGTTGGCAACTTGTCAAGTATCTTTTTGAAAAATCGCGCTAAGATCTGATTTGATGTGATAAAATCACGTGGCATTTCGCAGCGGGCCCCAAGACGCTCGCAGAGAGGACGACTTAATGAAGTCTACAGTAGAAAAAAAAGAAAACAACGTGGTGACACTGCGGGTGACCTTTTCGGCTGAGGAGTTTGAGAAAGGAATGCAGCGTGTCTTCCAGCGTCAGAAGAACCGCTTCAACGTACCCGGCTTCCGGCGTGGCAAAGCTCCAATGAACCTGGTTCTGCGCATGTACGGTGAGGGCATTCTCTATGAAGATGTCGCCGATCTCCTCATCTCTAAGGCTCTGTCAGATGCCATCGATGAACATGCTCTGGAAGTGATCGCCAGACCGGATGTCGAAATTGAGAACATCGGCCGCGGCCGTGACTTTGTGGCGGTCTTCCAGATTCCCGTGACGCCTGAGGTGACGCTGGGTCGCTATATCGGTGTCGAAGCCGTGAAGCCTGAGCTCAAAGTGGATCCGGAGATGGTGGACAGGGAGATTGAGCAGGTGCGCAACCGCAACGCGCGCATGGTCAGTATCGACGATCGCGCGGCGGAGATGGGTGACACCGTTACCATAGATTATGTTGGTACGAAAGACGGTGTGGCCTTCGAGGGCGGTACGGCGGAGGACGCCGAGCTGGTGCTCGGCTCGGGTCAGTTCATTCCCGGCTTTGAGGAGCAGGTTGCAGGACACGAAATCGGCGACGAGTTTGATGTCGAGCTGACCTTCCCGGAGGAGTATCAGGTAGAGGAACTGAAGGGCGCCCCCGCGGTCTTCCATGTCAAGCTGCATGCCATCCGGCGGAAGGAACTCCCCGAGCTTGACGACGATTTCGCCATGGATGTCAGTGAGTATGACACCATGGAAGAGTACCGTGAGAGTATCCGGGAGCGGCAGCTGAAGAGTGCCGAAGAACGGGTTAAAGTCGTTTTCGAAAACAATGTGATTGATGCGGTGGTCGCCGAAGCACAGGTGGATATTCCGGAAATCATGATTGAAAACCGGATTGATCGCTTCGTCGAAGAACAGACAAGTTATTACCGGCAGATGGGTGTGAGCTATGAGGACTTCCTCAAGCACAGTCAGCAGACGGAGGAGAGTTTCCGTGAGCGCTTCCGCAGGCAGGCGGAAATAAGCGTCCGCGCCTCTCTGGTTCTGGAAGCCATCGTGAAGGCGGAGAATATCGAAGCCAGTGACGAAGAGGCTGATGCGGAGCTCGAGCGCGTCGCCGCCCAGTATCATCAGGATCCGGAGGAGCTGATTGGGAACCTGACGCTGAAGGAGACGGAGACCCTCCTGAGACAGCTGGATAAACAGGTCGTCCTGCGTAAGGCAGTTGACCTGATCCGCGATTCCGCCTTTGCCCTGGAAGAGCCGGAGCAGGTGGAGGTCGATCTGCCCCCGGTGGAGTCCCTGGAAGAACTGGAAGAGAACCCGGAGGCGGCAGCTGAAGCAGAGGAGGAGACTGCGGTCGACGACTAAGTTTTCGCATGCAAAAATCGACAAGGCGGCCATCTGCCAGATGGTCGCTTTTTGTACCCAAAGACAGTTCCCGGCTGCAATCGCTTGCGGCAAAGGGTGTGAGGCTGTATGATGACAGGGAACGTCAAAGAAGGACAATTGCGCCTGCCCGCTGCGGCGGTCGGGCAATAGATAGAATAAAGGAGAACTTTGCGTTATGAGTTTAGTGCCAATGGTCATCGAACAGACCAGCCGCGGCGAGCGTTCGTATGATATCTATTCACGTTTGCTGAAAGAACGTATTATCATTCTCAGTGAGAGTGTCAATCATGTGACCGCCAGTCTGGTGACGGCGCAGCTGCTCTATCTGGAAGCGGAAGACCCCGAGAAGGATATTCAGTTCTATATCAACAGCCCCGGCGGTGAAGTCGCCAGCGGCCTGATGATCTACGATACGATGCAGCATATCAAGCCCGATGTGCAGACGATCTGCATGGGCATGGCGGCCAGCATGGGAGCCTTCCTGGTGGCGGCCGGGGCGAAGGGCAAGCGTTTTGCCCTGCCGAACGCCGAACTGATGATTCATCAGCCTTCTGGTGGCACCCAGGGACAGGCGACGGATATCTCCATTGCCGCGGAGCATATCCTGCAGATTCGTGAGCGGCTGAACCGCATCCTGGCCGAGCGCACCGGTCAGACACTGGAACGGATTCGTGAGGACACCGAGCGCGACCGCTGGCTGACGGCAGAGGAGGCGGTGGCCTACGGACTCATCGACCACGTCATGACGAGAAAGGACAGCTGATGTCTTCCACTACTAATGGCAAAGGCGGCTCCGGCGGCCGTGGATCCGGCTCCGGGAGGGGCGGCTCCGGTACGGGCCGTGGCTCGGGATCTTCGCGTGGCGGCTCCGGCTCCACGCGTGGGAAGGGCCGCTCCGGACAGGGCAATGATGAGCGCATCATCAGTGGGGAGGGTGACATGGGTACGCCGTTTGCTGTCGTAGCCTGTTCCTTCTGCGGGAAGGACGAATCTCAGGTTGAACGCCTGATCGCGGGTCCCGGCGCTTTTATCTGCAACGAGTGTGTGGAAGTTTGCCGGGTTCTGCTGCGCCGTGAGGCCGGCGGGGACTTTAACGCCCGGGATGTGGAGACACTGCCGACACCGCGTGAACTGAAGGCCAGACTTGATGAATACGTCATCGGCCAGGATCAGGCCAAGCGTGTGCTTTCGGTGGCGGTTTACAACCACTACAAGCGCGTGCTCAACCGCGATCTGGAGCGCAGCGGTGATCTGGAAGACAGTGTCGAAATCAACAAGAGCAATATCCTGCTTCTGGGACCGACGGGTTCTGGTAAAACCCTGCTGGCGCAGACACTGGCGCGGATTTTGAATGTGCCCTTCGCCATCACCGATGCGACGGCCCTGACCGAGGCCGGCTATGTCGGTGAGGATGTCGAGAACATCCTGCTGCGCCTGCTGCAGAATGCCGACTTTGACATTGAGCGGGCCGAGCGCGGGATCATCTACATTGACGAAATTGACAAGATCACGAGGCGTGCCGACAACCCCTCAATCACCCGCGATGTCAGCGGTGAGGGTGTGCAGCAGGCTCTGCTGAAGATTCTTGAATCAACAATTGCCAATGTGCCGCCCCAGGGCGGGCGCAAGCATCCCCACCAGGAGTTCATCCAGATCGATACAACCAATATCCTCTTCATCTGCGGCGGGGCCTTCGACGGCATTGAGCGCCTGATTTCGAACCGTATCGGGAAGGGCGGCATGGGTTTTGGTGCTGAAGTTGTCAGTAAGGCGTCAGAGGACAAGTCCGAGCTGCTGGCTCAGATCATGCCGGAGGACCTGCTGCGCTTCGGCCTGATTCCGGAATTTATCGGACGCGTCCCGGTTGTTGTTTCTCTTGAAGCCCTTGACGAGGACCAGCTGGTGCAGATTCTCTGCGAGCCGCGCAACGCCTATGTCAAGCAGTACCGCCGCCTTTTCGAGCTCGACGATGTCGAACTGAGCTTCACCGACGAGGCACTGCGCCGCATCGCCTCCCTGGCTCTGGAGCGCAAGATCGGTGCCCGCGGCCTGCGCGCCGTGCTGGAGTCCGTCATGCAGGACCTGATGTTCGAAATCCCCTCCCGCGGCGATGTCGTCGCCTGTGTCGTGACCGAGGACACGGTGCTGGGTAAGAGCGGGCCCGAGCTCACCCTGCGCGATTCGCTGTCCGCCTGACAGAAAGCTCTGTCGGCAGGCTGTTTTTGCAGTCGCTGGCAGGCAGTTTTTGAAGCCGCCGGAAAGAAACGGTCGAAACGCCGGAATACCTGCATTTCGGCCGTTTTCCATGTGACGGGTGCGAGATTTCAATGCCCGGACACAGCGTAAGGAAGAAGGTATACGAAGGCTTTCTATGGATCCTGTGGGAGCAGATCAATCGCTACACATCGACTTGGGTATGTAGTGGACTAAATTTGATTTGTGCGCGTTGATTTGTGTATATGTCAAAATTGCATGGCACCTGTATAGAGGGGATAGCTGTGAGATTCCAGCACCTCTAATCTGCTCGGTGTGCCAACTTTTGGAGTCGTGTGAGCTTTTTGTGACAAAACACGACATTTTGTAAAAATACCCGTGCGATTTGTCAACGTTTGGAGTTGTGTCAGTTTCTGCTGACACAACAAGGCTTTTTGTCAAATTCTCTGTCCGATTTGCCAACTTTCGGAGTTGTGTCAGCTTTTTGTGACACAACTCGACTTTTTGACAAACAGCACTTTTGGGCCAACTGTGGACAACTTCCGTTTCTGTCCTGTTTCTGACACCACAGTAAGTGCCGTCCGTATGACTGTTTCCTTTTGATTTGTTTGTCGCCGCTTTGAGATCAAATGAAAAAATGCGACGCTGCTGACTGCCAGTTAGAGGTAAAGGGAGTGGATAAGTTTGTCGTTCCTGCCTCAGTACACCAAAGCTAATGCTGCCCGCACAATTGCTTCCCATCGATTCGTTTGCCGCCGCTCTGCCGCTTTGTGATGAAAGAATAAAAAAAGAAAGCGGCGGTGCTGCACCGCCGGGTGGAGTTGTTAATGGGTGTGGCCAGTTTTTTCGCTCCTGCCCCGGTTTCGGGGCACCAGCGCAATTTTTGTCCGCCTGTGGCCAGAAATCGGGGTTTGTGCCCGGTTTCGGGGCACAAACGGTGTTTTTTGGCCAGCCGTGGCCAATTTTTTCGCTCCTGCCCCGGTTTCGGGGCACCAGCGCAATTTTTGTCCACCTGTGGCCAGAAATCGGGGTTTGTGCCCGGTTTCGGGGCACAAACGGTGTTTTTTGGCCAGCCGTGGCCAATTTTTTCGTTCCTGCCCCGATTCCGGGGCACCAGCGCAATTTTTGTCCA
>JASGUW010000196.1 GCA_030055235.1 Bacillota bacterium | reverse complement strand
CCGGAGGCGGGGCTGTCTGTTTACACGATAAAGGCAAACTCACTGCAGGAAGGTCAGTGACTCAAAGATCCGCATTGCCTGGTCGTAGTACGACGGAACAAAGGGGTGTTCAAGCTCTTCCCAGTAGGTAAGCACATATGTATCTGCGTAATTATCTTCAAACGCGATAATTGACAACTTGGCAAAGAGTCCGGAATCGTTGTAGACATCAAACGTCAGTGTCAGAGCACCGGGGAATGCATCCCAGTGAGCATCGCCTTCAAAAAGAACTTCGTAGGAGGTTGCCCAGCCTTCCAGAGTGTCGGAGAGATAATCATCGTATTGCGCGCTGAAGTCGTCCAGGGTGACAGGAAGAATGTCGATCATGATGCCCTGACGATCGTCACCTTCCGGAATGAAGCGATGGAAGGTATCACCGCTCATATCCTCTTCATAGATCCACTCATCATAGAGCTGGATTTCAAACTCGTTACATCCCCAGCCGATCGACGGAGGCACTTCAGCCGGCGCATCGACACGTGTCGCAGCACTGTTCCACAGAGCGGCGGCATCCAGCGGTTCCCCTTCTTCATCAAGATACAGCGTTTCATCCATCGGGATAGCAATGACATGGGAGACGGTCGACCAGTCGATCATCAGGCCATCCTGATCCATCAGGACGCAGGAGTTGGGATTGACCTGAGTAAACTCTTCCTCGTACGCAAGCACATTGTCTTCCGTCAGATTCCTGATGAAGAGGTCGACATAGGAACCCTCTTCGTCATAGTAGTATTCGGACCGCAGCAGAATGGCGCCATCCGGCAGCTCGGGCCACTCACCGATTACAGAGTGCGGCAGCGGCAAAGTCTCCGGGGCACGCTCGGCGAGTGTCAGTGTCAAAAGCAGCTGATTGTCATCACGGTTATAGACAAAGACAACCCTGTCTCCCTGTTCGTTCTCTACAGATCCGAAATAGATGCCGTAAGAAAGATCAAAGATCCCGGGTTCATGTGAAACGACATTGTGGCAGAAGCCCTGATCCCAAATGCATTGCTGTACAAAGACAAAGCCTTCATGGCAGCAGATATAGCGCCCGGCATAGCAGGGATCGGCAAGGGCACCCTGCGATGGAAAGCCTTCCGAAATCGCGCTGACACGGGCCGATTCACGGAAGACATATCCTGCCATGGTGGAGGGTGTAAGACCCATCAGTGCTTCGTAGTACTCCGGAGCCGCAGGATCCTCCACCCGCAGTTCGTACGGATTTTTGGGTGCAGCGATCAGCGGTGAGGCCCATACACTGGCGTTGGACAGGACGATAAAGAGAATGCAGAGAATGAACGATGTTGACCTTTTCATAGATAACCTCCTGAGAAAGATGTGAGCGGTTACCAGAGGAAAACCGTTGCAAGCAGATTATCTTCCGATTTTTTTACGCTGTAAACAGGCAAAAAGACGCGTTTTTTCCATGGGTCAAGCGCTCGCAGATCAGGTGATCTTCGTGTTGAGAGAGCCTCGTAAAACCATCCTCCACCAGGCCTTCCATAGGCTTTGCTGCCTGTTCTTTTCTGCAAAGCAGGCAACAGCAAACCGTTCATGGAATAGATTCCATTTTCTCCATACACCTTTCGTAGACCCGGCGTGAAAAATCCAGCAGGACATCCTCATCCATGGGCACAGGCATTCTGTTCTCCGGGGAAACAAAGCCTAAATTGATGCCCAAAAGCACGGTATCTGCTATCAGAATGTAGACCGCATTCCTTTTGGAGAGCAGCGCGCGCTTTCCCAGACCCTCAATTTCTTTTGGCTCAGAGACGACCATTGACATATAGGACAGGGCACTGAGGCGGTCGCCAAAGACGCGCAGCGCGATCTCAAGTTTTCCGTCCCAGTGTCCTGGTCTTGACGCATCCGTTTTATAGATGAGATACAGCTCTTTGTCCCGATTCTCTATGATGACATTGCGGCCTTCTTCACTCAGAACAAGCGTCATACCAAAATATTCTTCCAGCTCTTCAATCGTGAAAAGATCAATGACCCTGGGCAGCTTGGGCGGTTCCTGCTCCGCCTGCTGCTCTGCATCAAGGTACTGGCCAACAGCAAACAGAGGAAACTTGAAATCATGATTCTCCGTGGGCAGAGGGTCGTTCCAGTCGGCGGGCACATTGATTTTCAGGCGGTATTCCTCCGGGATGCCCGCCTGAAAGTCTTCACGCTGCTGACGTTCCGGGAGCTCCGCCAGCGTCTCTTCCTGACCTGCCTCCGAAACGGGGGTTGTCGTCTGGGCTTTGCTTGTGCTCTTCTCCAAAACGCCCCCAGTCTCAGCAGCTTTCGTTGTAACAACGGACCCGGTGCTTTCTCTGCCGGCGGAACAGGCAGCCAGGCCAACAAGGGTGAGTACTATGAGAAGCAGTGGGAGGATTCGTTTCATGATCTATTCGCCTCCTTTTACCTGATCAACACCGGTGATGCGCTTAAAGCTGAACCAGATGAACAAATCGACGGGTCCGTCCGGAATGGGAAACACTTCGATGATCAACTCTTCTTCCTGAC
This sequence comes from Bacillota bacterium, assembly GCA_030055235.1. GTDB lineage: Bacteria > Bacillota > Clostridia > Saccharofermentanales > Fastidiosipilaceae > JAEZYR01. The sequence continues at coordinate 18,106 of JASGUW010000196.1, read as the reverse complement.
TCTGCTGGCTGCCGGCAGGCAGAATTGTTGCCAGATATCTGTTGACATAAGGCACTATCGGCTCAGAGTTCTCAAAATACATGCGGCCACGCCCCAGATTCAGGTAACGTGCAGCAGGGAATCGCGCTTCCAGTTTCTCGGAGACCTGATACAAAATCCCGTCTTCAAAGCTGATGATGAGGCGCTTATCTCCCGTTATGCTGTGCACCATGATGTCTTCATTGCTAAGTTCGATGGTAAAGTTGAAGTTAAGCATGTACACGCAGAGCGCGTCCAGCACCCAGTCGCCGACCATGCGTTCTTTGGGGTAGTCTTCCAGATCTTCCGCCTCGTCAAATTCGATGTTGTTGCCAGGTCTGACAAAGACAAAACCCTGCCCGGACACTTCGATCAGACCACCGGCATAGTTTTCAAGCACGATCTCTATCCCCAGTTCGGGATCGAAATCCAGCCACAGGGTATCCGGCCGATCAAAATCCTTATGTCCGGGCGTGAAGACAACTTCGCCTGTAAAATCCTGATGTTCGTTGTGCAGATGGTACCTGCCACTGGAAATTTCCAGCGTCCAGGTTGTGTTAGCCTCCGTTGAACCATTGATGATCCAGGTGCCTTCATAACTGGCCAGATCACCGCTGTAGGGATCAGGATGCGACAGGGCAGCGGGCGTTTGGGGTACGGCAAGCGGCAGCAGGAATACCGCCAGCAGTACAATAAGAATTTTCATCCGTTTTTTCATGGCATCAAGCACTCCTTTCCATCTGGCTGTCCAGGGCAAAAGCATCTTTCAAAACATCTCTCTGGTTCTAAACACCGGCAACCGGCACAGGAGCTTCTTGAAGAACCAAAGCGTCCGGCAGGATACCAGGCCAAAGGCCTAAAACAATGAACGCTTTCACCCCTGACCCGGGTCGGACAATTTTCGTAAAATACAAAGCATGACTGCTTGTCCCTGGCTCCAAATAGGAGCACCATGTAAGTAAGCTCCAGCATAAAACCGCCCGCGTTAAATAAGCGTGAATTATCCGGCCTCTTTGCCAAACCCAGATGCTTTTCACGCCGGCGGATCGTATCCAAAGTGCAGGCACCACAGCGCCGATTCCACAGAATATCCAAAAGCAAGTCGTGAACACCTCAGAATTTCACGCTTTTTTAACAGTTTCAACTTTAAAGTGCAGCTATATGCCGATGCTTCAAGCGCCGACCGACCCACCCAAGCGCCGACCGACCCACGTAGAAACTTGACAATCTTTAAACCCGGACTTTTGAAAATCATTGGTTCTCAGCCAGGCAAGCCATCAAAACGATCGCATTTCAACATCGATTCGCCCGAACAGGCACCCGAAAGGAAAGAGATCAGGAGGCCAGAATGAAACAAAAAGATTCCCGGAAGACAGAGTCGTCTGCCCCGTCCAGGGGCAGATCGCCCCGCAGTATCTTGATCGCCTTCGTCGCTGTTCTCATTGTTGCAGGGGGAGCTTTCCTTGCCTACCGGGCTCTGAACCCCACAGATCCGGGTGGTCAGACAGAGAAAACGAGTCAGACAGGCCAGACAAGTTCAGAAGGCACCAGTAGCCAGAGCGAAAGCCCCCCGGAACCTGAAGATCCGGGCGAGCTCGATCTGGATCAGCGCGGATTCGAGTATCTCCCCGACCGCGAATACATCCTCGCCCCAGGAGAAGAAGAAAGGCCCGAAACTCTGGACGAGCTGCTCTACAGTCAGGAGCCTGACATTGAGGATTTCCTGCGCAGCCCCGGTATTGCCGAAGAACTCCTGGCGGCCGAAAATCTCACGGACATTGTGGACTCGCGCTACTCCCTCAACAATCTCCGGGAGATCAGCAGGCAGCTTGAAGAGCGCACCGCGGAAGAGGATCTGGGCATGGGAGATCTGGTGACGGTGCGCTCGACTCCTATCGAAGCGCCGGTCAGAGAGAAGCCACCGGGGCCGGAAGACGAATTGAGGCAGTTCATGCCGCCGCCCGCCCCCGTGGAACAGCGGGATCCGCTGCCCAAGTCCGAGGGTGCCAGGCGGCTCGATGAAGCGGCAGATTCCATTGACCTGAGCCGCCCCGCTGAAGCTGTCGCGGTAGTCGAATCTTACAGCGACCAGCAGGATGTCTTTGTCGACCTGCGGGACAAGTGCAGCGATCTTCTGGACGATGTCGAATATGGCGAATGGGAACGCATGCCGTCCTCCATCAACATGAAGGGCATCTGGCAGAACCCCGGAGAAGCGCTGATTCACATGATTCCGGAGGCGGACTGGCTCCCGGAAGAAGGCTACAGCATCTACAGGCTGATCGGTGGCCAGAAAGAGCTGATCGCCCAGCAGCAGGCTGCTGCGGCAAGCGTAATGAGCAGTGATTTCGATCATCCCGATGCCAGTGAAATCCAGAACGTGTATGAATCCGCCGACTACAACGCGGCCTCCGAAGCTGCGACTGGGATGGATGAAGAGTCCTTTAACGACACGGTCTACCAGACCCGTCCCCCGCTGCGGCCACTTGAACACATGGGAGGCGAGCGGGACTTCCTCCTCATGAGGCAAATGCAGATTACCGTTCCGGACGGCATCGAGCAGAAAGTCCCGGAGAGCGATCGTGCGCTGAACTCTCCCGTTCAGATGATGAATCTTCCTGAAAACGGCCGCTACGAAGCGGGTGCCATTCGTTCGCGCGTCTGGGAGCGTTTCTCTGTAGAGCAGTCGTCGCTTCCCAGCGGCATCCAGACGATAGCAGAAACGGGCGGCACGGAGAACGCCTCCTATAAAAAGGCTGCCTCGACGCTCGGAGCCCGCCAGCAGATCTCCACGCTGGCCTTTGTCGACGATGAGTTCGCAGAAGAAGCCGGCTTCCTGATCCGTGACAATATCGCTGATAAAAAGCTGCCCAACGGCGAGCCTATCACCTATATCATCGAGGCTCCGGGCGGACAAAGTGCCCGCGTGGAGCTGCACTGGGGCGAGGAGCTGAAGCTCACCAAACCGGAAGGCTTTCTGGGCTACGGACTGGACGGAAAGGTCTTCCTGCGCTGGCGTAAACCTGCCAATGAGGCCGAAGGCCGCATCATCAGCGGCTACTTTATCGAACGCAAGCTCGAGGGTGAAAGCACATTCACCACCGTCAACGAAAAGCCGGTGGTCATTGCCGAAGTCCTGGATACGACAGGTCTGTTCTGTGAGACACCGGTAATGTATCAGGAGAAGCTGGAGAACGGGACAAAAGCAGAATACCGTCTTTATTCCATTGACATCTTCGGCAGGCGAAGCGAGTGCTGTGCCCCGATCAAGCTCCGGGTAGAAAAGGTCACTCCTCCCGATGCACCCACAGCTGCCTCTCTGGTCCTCTCCACTGACGAAACGCCGCCTTCGGACGATCCGCTCGGCCAGGCCGTACAGGAAGCTCTGGCCAAGAACAGCGGCAGAGAGGGCATCGTCATTCCCATTTTCAACGAATCTCCTGACACGGTCCGCTTTACTCTCTACCGGGCGGAGAAGGTCGGTGTGGGTTCCTACGGCAAACCGGTGCCGCTGGCCAACTTTCGCTTTGACAACCCTAAAAAAGGCGAGGAAGGAGGCAAGGAAGGCACCCTGCCGGGCACCGTTCCTCCTGAGCTGCTGGACGAAGTGGCAGGAGGGGCAGGCGCTTCCCAGGAAGAAACAGCTTCTACAGCTCCTGTAGAAGAAGAGCCCGCGCATTACCTTTCAGGGGTACTCCACCATGCTTTACAGTTTGTCCTGGCAAGCAACACCCCCAAGGCGCCGGACATGGTCTACTTCGACGCGAATGTCGAGAAGGGGGTGACATACAAGTACTGGATCTCCGCCTGGGACTCCTGGAATAACGAGAGCGCCTGGTCCAAGTCCGCCGCCATCGGCGTACCGTCTGATGTTGAGCCAAGTGTTCCCGCCGCGCTCACCATCTCCATGATGACCAGAAAGCTGCCCGACTACTCCATCCTGCCGCCCGGCCTGGTCATGGACGAAAATGTGTCGAACACGGACGTGGAGGAAAACTGGTCGGGTTCGGCCAGAGCCAGTGCGGAAAACACTTCGCTCGTTGAAATGGCGGACAATTCCGGTGCCACAGTCGGAGCATACCTCGGCGTAGACGGATCACCCGTGATTCTGACGCGCTTTTTCGACAATCTCCCGGAGCAGAAATATATACATGTATTCTTAGGCGTCCAGGGAAAGGATGTTCTTCCGGATGGCTCGACGCGCCTCAGGTGGCCCGCCTACAGCGGCGACGACCTGGGGGGCTATGTTGTCTATCAGCTGGTCGGCAAGTCACCACCGCTGGAGAAGCTGGAAACGACAGACCGTGACCAGCTGCTGGCAATGGGTCAATGGACCAAACTGACGGAAAAGCCCCTGGAACAGAATCTGTACCTCATCCAGGGACTGGAACCGGGAGGTGAAGGAGTCGATATCTTCCTCATCTGTCTGGAGCCGGCAGCCGCTGAAGGCACTGCGGCCGAAGAAGGCAGTGCGGAGGAAGGCAGTCCTGAGGACGGAAAATCAGAGGAAGACGGTGGATTCAAGCCGATACCCGTAAGAACCAGCAACGACAATCCCATCAACAACAATCCCGAGGGCGGCTACGTGCTCCTGGAATGGGAGGAACCGGAGGATCTGCAGGTCAAGTATTACCGCATCTACCGCAGCGAAGTGAAAAACTTCAAAAAACCGATCGACGAGTCAACCCTTGAATGGACCATGGTGAAAGATCTGGCCTTTGGCACACAGTATGCGGATCCTGTCGAGCAGAGCCACGCTCATTACTACTATTATAAAATCACGGCCGTCTCTCCCTGGGGCGTCGAATCAAGCGTAGGCACGGTGCAGAAATTCCGCGTGCCCTCGACGAAACCACCGCAGACGCCAAACCTCCTGCTGCCGCTGTCGCGGAAAGACGGCGTCGCGGTCAACTTCTCATCCGTGGAGTACTGCTGCCGCTATGAGGTCTACCGCGCCGAAATTCCCAAGATCACGGCGGAGACACTGGGAAATATAGATCCTGCCATTCTGGAGACGGTCTTTGCCACACCAACGGTAACGGATGAATTTCTCACGCAATTCCTGGCCGAAGGGACGGCCAGGGCACAGGCCGGCTCGGGTCAGGAGATCAACCCTCTGCTGGGCTTCAAGACCGTGAACCTCTCAGAAACGGATGCTCTCACCGAGGAGCTCTCAGATGTGGATGTCGCACTGCGCCAGAGAGTCTTCTCCGAGCTGATTCATACGCTGGGACCTCTGGCTGTCTCAGAATACCGGGATCTGAGTGAACAGATGATGGCGCTCGTCGGCTGGGAGAAGGTCGGCGAACTCCCCGTGGATGAGGACACCCAGGAAGAGGTCGATCCGCAGACGGGACTGAAGAAGCCGCTGCAGATCATCGACTATAACGCCAAATACGGAACGCACTATCTCTACACGGTACAGGCCTGGAACGATGACGAGCTGGGTTCGACGAAGCCGGAGCCGATTGAGGCGACACCGCGGCGCAACCGTCCCTTTGACCCAATCGACGGGCTGGCTTACACCATCACTTATGGTGACAACCCCTCCATCAACCTGACCTGGAATAAACCGCACATGGAAGGGCTGACCGAAAAACAGTGTCTCGAAGATACAGTCGGCTATATCGTCTACTACTGTACCGAAAAGGACGGTGTTTACGTCCAGGCGAGCCCTCTGGAGTTCTCTACGCTCTGGCGCGACTACAAAACCGACAGGGCGGCCACCAACTGGTACAAGGTACGGGTGCTTGACACCGGAGGCTATCTCAGTGACTTCTCGGAGCCGATTCTGGCCCGGGAGGATGTGACCATCGAGCTTCCCAGAACGCAAATTCCTGACGGAGTCCGCATGGAGCGGCCCAAACTTTCCATGGATCCTCTGTACCACACGAACCCGCAGGACCTCGGCATGGCCATCCCGTTTGGGGTGACGGGGGATGAACCCATGGAATTCATCCTCGAAGCCGTGGACGACGACGGGAACCTGGTGTCCGAGATCACGCTCCTCGAACAGGCCCGTCTGGTCGATGTGAACCCTCATCTTGCCATCGGCCACTACACGGTGACACTCGTCGCGAGCAACATGGCCGGAGCCGATGAGCTTGTGTTCGAAGTGGAAATCACCGAAAGGCTCGACCCGCCAGCCCTGTACATGGATGAGAGCAGTTTCATCTTTGACGAAGGCTACGAACAGTGGATTCAGTTTACCGTCACCGGTTCCGAGCCGATCACCCTTGAACTAAGCGCCTGGCACACCGACAGTCAGAGCGAAGCCGACATTTATCTCTCGGAATGGGAAGACGAGATCGTGGTTCCGTATTACCTGAGCCCCGGCGATTATATCGTGTCGCTGACGGCGACCAACCAGGTCGGACAGGCGGAGCTGGTATTCGATGTCATCATCGTCGAAGAGTGGGGAGAACCCCCCGACATCACGATTGAAGACACACAGCCCACATTCTTGACGGGCTATGTGGAAGATATCCCCTTTACGATCAGCGGCAGCGAGCCGATCACCTATGATTTATATGTAGAGGACTATGCCGGCGAGTCCGTGACGCACCTGTTCTCTGTCGATGAATGGGAACGGAAAATCATCGTTGACAGGGATATTGTGTATGGCACTTACAAGGGCACTATTAGCGCCAGCAACAATTGGGGGTGGGATGAGGAGCACTTCACTCTTTACATCTACCGTCCTCCGCTAAAAGCACCCGACGACAGCACGAGCCTCGTCTCATTCACCGTCGAGCCGGAACCTGTCGTGTCCCGGGCCATGGCTCTTTCAGACAGGCCCGTCAGGTTGTCCGGTGGCACCTCCGAGCCATTACCGGATGACACCTACACCAGTGATTCCGGCATCTTTTCGTACTACACCCTTAAAAATATCGTTCTGGTGAATCCCGCGCCTCATCTGGTTCACACGAAAGTCCCTTACATGGGGACTGCGGATCTGATCTTCGGAGATCCCGACACCGGGCAGGTTCTCCCGGTACAGATCGCCGGTGCCGAGTTCGCCGAGGAAGGTGACATCACCGTGTTCACCGCCGGCGTCCTCTATGTCGACAAACCGTACAAACTGGAAGAAATCGGCGTCACCATCAGCTCCCTGTACATCCCCTTCACGGATATGGGAAAGGCCAGCGGCTATGTCCAGAACGCCGATCCCAGCAAAAACCTGATCGGCAACCTTACCGGATTCATCTTTGTCGACGCGCCCTTCCGCGATCCCTACAAACTTTATATCGGTTTGCCGGCGGGCAAGGAGAGCGTGCTCCCGCCGGTCCGCATCGACCGGCTCACGCTGGACAAAGTCTCTTCCATCGAGCTGCATCTGGACAGGAACGGGGAGTCGGAGGATGTGCTCTCCCTGATCACGGAAGCAACACTTAAGGCACCCCTCGAAACCCTCAACAACGAGGCTCTGAAGATGAGCTCTCTGGGTCTCTCCTGTGATGCCCATGGACGCATCACCGGCAGGCTGGACATGGTTGATTCTCCCGATGGACAATTCCTGCAGCTGCTGGTCCCGGGTGGAGCCGGCCTGAGGGTGAAGGCCAGCATCGTCTATAAAAAGGGCGTTCCCACCGACGAAGGGTTCATCCAGGGCAGGATCATTCTCCCCTTTGAGCAGTCCGACTACATGGGACCGGGTGTTCCGGCGAGCTATGCCCAGACCCACAGCACGGTCAACACCATGGACTACATCATGAATCCCAACTACGACAAGGATAAACATGATGACAAGACCACGACCAAGTACTACATCAAGTTCGGAGAGACGGTACAGAAAAACGGCCTGCTGATCGTTCCTGCGGATCCGGAAATGCAGAAGAACTGTGCCTTCGCCGAATTCAACGTGACCAACTGGAAGGGGGAGGGCTTCCTGGTCGATTCCGCCCAGCTCACTCCGGTGCGCGTGACGGAGCGCAGCCTCAGCTCCAAGGACCAGCGCGACCAGGCCATCGTCGTGACAGCCAGTGAGATCAGTATCGACCTCGACCGCAATGACTTTTTCGCGAAATCTGAAGGAAGCCAGACGCCCCGGGAGACGGAGAAACCCTTCTGGGTCGGCATGGTCTTCAAGGGCGGATCCCTGTCACTGCCGCCCGCCTTTATCGAGACGACCGATGGCAAACCCATACAGTTCAAGCTGGCTCCGGGCGAAATGATCTATGACCTCAACGGATTCAACTACCAGACATTCATGTATAACGATGATGGGGTTGATGCCAGATTTGGCGAAAGGCTCGGCGGCTTCACACAGGTAAAAGTCTTCGACTGTCTGCTTGACATGTACGCCAATAAAGTCAATCTGGAAATCAATGCCAAGGTGGCTCTGGAACTGTTCAACAACAACTGGGTCAATGTGAAGCTTTACACCAACAAGGAGGACAACGCAGACGGGGCTGCCGGCCAGCTTCTCTGCTCCGTCGCAGAGACAGTCATCGAAGACTTCGTGGGTCTGGGCACCACCCTTACCATTGACGGCGGCTTCCTGAAACCGGAGGGCATGCGCTTCGCTGGATCGGTAGACCTGAAGACACCGGAAATCCAGCTGAAGGAGCCGATGAAATTCACGAGCATGGTGGTTCCGGCGAAAAAGACAGCCACGTTCTCCGCCAACAATACCAAAAAGCAACATGGCTGGGCGACTCTCGACAAGACCTGCCCCGTCCACATGCAGGGCTTCTCGCTGGATATTCGCGAAATCAACTTCGAATATCTGGCCGCCAACGTCACTCCCGGCACAGCGACCAGGCTCTCGCTCTGGGGCTCGGTACTGCTTTCAGAGGAGATTGCGCTGGGTTCGGACACTACGGACTGCATCGCGGTCGATACGCTCAAGGGCACAGAGCTGGAACTGCCGGTTGTGATCTATGACCAGTCGTACTCCATGCTCGAAACCAGCTTCGACGAGTGCATCGACGTCAAGGGCAAACTGGTACCCAAACGCCTGGCGGAGGCCCAGACGCAGAACTGGCCGCCTCAGCCTCTCATGCTGGCGGCAGGGATTTACCCGCCCAGGCTGGAGGCCGTCGAGCAGGCTCAGGGAATCGCGGACCAGCTCGGAAAGATCGAGCAGGGTCTGATCGAATTCGAGACGGAGAATCTGGAACTCGGCTTCCTGGGAAGCCTGGGCGAGCTGCCGATCGACACGATTACCCGCTTCGGCTATGACGTGGATAATGCCCGCGGCTATTTCGCCATAGGCCTTCTGCAGAAGGGCAAAGATAATAAGCTGAATGTAGGCATCGGCTCCCTGAGCGAATTCTCCGGTCTGGTAGTCAACAACATGGTCGTCGAGCGCAACTCAGAGAGGCAGCTGAAATTCCCGAAGGAAAAGGCCGCAATGAAGCAGCTCATTTCCGGCATGGAGGTGGATCGCGGCCCGGATGGGAAGTTTGCCGCCGGCATCAGGGGCACGATGGAAATCGCGAGTATCTGTGAGGTGCGTGACCTCTACTTCGGCTTCGAGAATGGCCCCCTGGTGGAAGCGTCCGGCAAACTCTATCTGCCGCTTGATGTCAAGGCCATGATCGACGGAAAAAGCTTCAGACATGTGGGCGATGTGGAGATCCTCTACAGCCATCCCGAACGCTACTTCTCCTTCAACATGACCCTCAACGAGATCGACGTGATTGCAATCAAGCTGAGCGGCTCTCTGGGCTTCGAGTTCAGCCCCAAGCTCTTCGGCGTCTATATTGGCTACCCCGAAACGCTCGCCGGCAATGTCAGCATCTACCGCGTCGGTCTGGGACTGGGCTTCCGCATCTCAGACGACGGGGCCAACATCATCAAGGGGAAGATCGAATTTGGCTTCGAGCGCAGTGTGGATGTATCGATCGTCTATCTGCGTGGCTTCCTCTACGCAGGCGCGGACGGCGGCTACTACGCCAACATTGACTTGAACGATGACAAGATACCTGATGGCAACAAGTTCATCCTGACACTTTATTTGAAAGGAGGCCTGGAGGGCGGCATCAAGGTAGGTGGAAAACGCTTTAACATCATCAGCTTCTATCTCGATGCCAGAGGAACCATTGAGTCAATACCTCCGAAGAACGACTGGAAACTGACCTGTTCGGCAGAAGTGTCCTACAGCCTCAATCTCTTCCTCTTCTCCGTCAGCGGCTCTGTCTCGGCCAGCTTTGACACCACGTTCTAGGACCGGGTGATCTGGCTCAAGGCACTGCAATTCTCATATTTTTGCGAAGGACGAAAGAGTCCGACAGATATCCTGTCGGGCTCTTTGCCTGCCATCCATCACTGCCGCTGTCTGCGCCAACTTCATGGCGGGAGTGCACGACAGGTATGTCAGGACGCAGGTGAGCCTGCCAGGGGAGGACGCGCGCGCCGCTGAACGGCGCGCAGACGTCGCTACGCGACGTTCAGGGTCAGGATCGAGAGTTTTACAAAGAGAATCTTGTATTTCTCCTCTTCTTGACCACGAAGATCCGGTTTCTGGTCAAAACAGCGTGTAATGGCAAATTCGATTGCCATTTCAGCCCATCTTGACCACAAAGGGCCTGCGTGCGCCGTGCAGCGGCGCGCAGGACCAGGCCAGGAGTGCCTGAGTCAGCTGAGTTTCCTTCTCCCTGTCAACGAAAGTCAAAGATCCAGCCTTTTGCCTCTTCGAAACATAGCAGCTTTATGCGAAAGAAGCCTCGCCGATCGCCGCCTCTTTTCATTCCTATCATTTCAATCTGCGCCCAAAATCCTGCACCCAGCGTCAACAACTGTGATTGCAGTGGAAGAGAGCACCCAGAAGTGCAACGTGTTCAAACTCCTGCAACAAGTTCAAAACACGCCCTAAAACAGCGGTATTTCGGCCGTTTGAGAACGGCTCACAAATAATTTTCTCGTCCACACCAATATGACGTACACCACCAAAACGGGGAAGCAATTTGCAGCTTCCATAACAATGTTTATAATCGACTATGTATGAGCAGGATAAAACAGGGTGCCTGAATGGCAGTTCACTGTGGAAAAAGTGAGAGGAATGATCAGAAATGAAGTACGTTCCCTTTGGAAAACTGGGTTTTGAAGTATCGCGCTATGGCTTGGGCTGCATGCGTCTGCCGCTTGAGCTGCAGCCTGACGGCAGCACCAGCACCGAAGCGATTGACGAAAAGCACGCCATCGCCATGATTCGTCACGCCGCAGACAGTGGCGTCAACTACTTCGACACCGCTCATGGCTATCATGGCGGCAACAGCAAAATCGTCCTTGGCAAAGCCCTCAGCGACGGCTACCGCGAGCGTGTCCTCGTCGCCTCCAAGCTGCCACCCTGGAATGTCAAGACTGCAGATGACTTCGAGCGCATCCTTGACGAGCACCTCGTCGCTCTCAGGACGGACCATATTGACTTCTGGCTCTTACATTCCATGAACCGCGAATCCTGGGAAAAACTCCTGAATCTCGGCATCCTGGAGCATCTTGATGCAATGGTGGCGAAGGGGAAGATCCGCTTCCCTGCCTTTTCCTTTCACGATGACCTTGATGTCTTTAAGGAGATCCTCGACGCCTACGACTGGAAGATGTGCCAGATCCAGTACAACCTGCTTGACATCGATCATCAGGCAGGCCGCGCGGGCCTGAAGTACGCTGCCGGCAAGGGAGTTCCGGTCGTTGTGATGGAGCCGCTCAAAGGCGGCCGCCTGGCCGGCAATGTGCCGCAGTATGTCCTCGACCGCTGGGCGACGGCCCAGACCCAGCGCAGCCCGCAGGAATGGGCCTTCCGCTGGCTCGCCGACCAGCCTGAGGTTACCGTGGTCCTGAGCGGCGCCTCCAACATGGACCAGCTCAAGGACAGTCTGGAAATTTTCCAAACCGCCGAAGTCGACGCTCTCAGCGACGCAGAGCGCCGCCTGGTCGATGAGGTGCGCCGGCTCTACCAGAGCCGTACCCGGGTGGACTGCACCGCCTGTGATTACTGCCTGCCCTGCCCGGCCGGCGTCGCTATCCCACGCATCTTCGCCCTCATTAATGAAGGCTCAATGTATGAGAACTGGGCTGAAGTTCAGAAACGCTACGCCAAACTCGTCGATGAAGGAAACGGCGCCAAGCAGTGCGTTGCCTGCGGCAACTGTGAGGCGGTCTGCCCGCAGTCGCTTGAGATCATCAAAGATCTGAAAATGGCACACCAGGCTCTCGTCCCATGATCGTCCTGCTCGACGGTAACCCAAAGAGCGACGGTCTCTGCCGCTCCCTCACTGACGCCATTCTGGAGGGCGTCCGGCAGACAGGTGCCACGGTCGTCAGGCTCGACACCTGCGACCGCCGACTGCAGCGCTGCCAGATCTGCGGCACGGGCTGGGGCATCTGCCGTTCGGAGCATCGCTGCAGCTTCGGTGACGATGGTTTTTCATTCATGCAAAGTCAGATCCAGCAGGCCGCGGGCTACATCATCGTCACGCCGGTCTACTGGCATGAAATGGCGGAGGGGCTGAAATCCTTCCTGGATCGCCTGCGCCGCTGCGAGGCCCAGTACCCCAGCCCCCTGCGGGGGCGCGGCGCTCTGCTGCTGGCTTCAGCCGGCGGCTCCGGCAACGGCATCCTCCCCTGTCTGGAGCAGATGGAGCGCTTCTGCCGCCACGTTGGCCTCACGGTCTACGACCGTCTCGGCGCGAACCGCTGGAATGCGGACTGGGTACGGGAGGCGGCTCGGGAGGCGGGGCAGGGCTTCGCCCAATTCATCCTTGATCCTCTGGCGCCGGGCCCAGGTCGTTAAGGATAAGATTTACGTTCCGGCCTGTTGAAACAAGGGTGTCGTCCTCCTGAACCGGGAATCTGCATAAGCAAAGGCTGCTTTCTCAAGAAGCGAAAGCAAGCTTGAAGTCAGGCTGTCTCAAGGAGCGGCGACCTTAGTTTTTAAAGAGATCAAGGATCATCTTTGAAAGGAGAGCGGAGACGGAACCTGTCTTCCCGAAGTTCTATCTGGAAATCCGGATCCATCTCTTCCCAGGTCACGCCATAGGGAGCACCTCCTGACGTATAAGTAGAAGAATGTTCCTTCCTGATCATCGAAAAAAACTTTCAGGAGATCGTCGTATTTTTTTAACTGTCAGATTCCTCCTGATAAAGGGTGACAGCTGAGCCGGCTTAGTACCGCTCCTCTCCCCCTGCACCGGGTGCAGCCATCCATTTTGTTTCTTTATATTGAAGCTGCACATTTGCTCTCCGGTCGCCTTTCCGGCTGCTGGTTAACCCATCTCATGAAGGGAGTGGGGTTCCGCGCCTAAACACAATGTATGAAAGTGACAAGAATGAATGAATCAACAATGGGACTGCATGAAGGATTTGCTGCCACCGGAGTGCGCGGGAAAGAGAGAACGAGCAGCACACGATGACCATAAAAGGGAATAACGTCATTATCTGGAATGGTAAAGACGGGCACCTCCTGACGCGATCAGCCGGTCTGCCTTGGATTCTTGAACAGCATGTGGACAGCTCAGCTTGCTGAAGCAGTCGCTGTTTTGTGTGAAGGACATCATATTTTCATCTGGAAACCCGCAAGTCCTGACACTTATCGCGTCTGTGTTGCCATAAAGGATTCACAGGGGACTGTTGAGATGCAGGAAATCAACGTCACGGTGAAATAAGCATCCAGCAAACTGGTAGAACAGGATTCCGGTCAACACATGATCTGAATCCTTTTATGTAGAAAGTACGCAGAGCGTTGCCACCTGTTTCTGTGAATCCCCTTTGCTTTTTTCAAGCTGCCCTTCTGCTGCACGGAGCTCGGGCGACATGGTAAACTGAAGGACAGTTTCTGGCGGAGGGAACGGCATGCGGATCTACTTCTGATTTTTCTCAAAGCTTAGCGTATGGTCTGGCGCTGCTTCGGTCTGGCGTCTGTGACCTGTGTTCTCTTTGTGAATCAGAGGTGTTCCCATGCAGTTGTCGCGTATCCGCGATCTGTGCGTCGGCTTTTCCGACCGCGATCTTTTCGTTATTTCAGAATTGGATTTATATGCCGGTGAGCGCGTTGGCCTGATCGGCGCCAACGGTGCCGGAAAATCAACGCTCCTGGCGGTGCTGATGGGCCTGCTGGAGCCGCTGTCCGGCTTCGTCGAGCGGCGTGGAAACTGGACGCTTTTCGAGCAGTTTGAGACAGCGCCGGATGTGGCGGCCGTAGAGCCGACCGACGCCACACGGTGGGGGCTTGGCACCCTTTACGGCCGCGCTTCGGAGACGTATTCGGGTGGCGAGAAGACCAGGGCTCGGCTGGCAGATCTGCTGGCGCGGCCCGGGGATCTGCTGCTGCTGGACGAGCCAAGCGCGAATCTGGACGCGGAGGGGATCCGGCAGCTGGCCTTGGCACTGGAGGCGGTGCCATCAGGCATCCTGATCTCACACGATCGCGCGCTGCTCGACGAGTGGGCGACGCGCACCTGGGAAATCTGTGAGGGGCGGCTCTTTGACTATCCCGGCAACTACTCGGACTATGTGGCGTGGCGGGAGCAGGAATTTGCCAGGCGCCAGGCCGCCCATGAGCAGTATGTGGCGGAAAAGGCGCGGCTTGAGGCGCTGGCGGTGGAGCAGCGGCGGCGGGCGGCCAGGACGCAGCGACGGCCGCGGGGAATGTCTTCGAGCGAGGCCAAGATGCGCGCATTCACTTCTTCGAGCCGTTCCTATGAGGGGCGCGGGAAACGGCTGGAGTCCGCGGCCAAGAGCACGGAAAAGCGTATCGAGCGTCTGGAGGTGGTCGAAAGGCCGCAAGCTCCGCTTAGGATCAGGCCAGATTTCACGCTGACCGATCCGCCGCGTAATCCGGTCGTGGTGGAGAGCTTCGCATTGAACTATGCCTGGCCTGGCGAGGCGCCGCTCTTCCGTGACGCCAGGTTTCAGCTGCGGCGCGGGGTGCATGCGGCTCTGGAGGGACCTAACGGCTGCGGCAAGTCTACGCTGCTGCAGCTGATCGCGGGCGGGCACCCGGATATTCGTTCGGTGCCGAAGGCGCGCTTTGGTTATTTCCGGCAGGAGCTCGACGAGATCGTGGCAGCGGAGACGGTGCTGGAGAACGTCGAACGGGTGTCGGTGCAGCGCGCGAACGTGAACCGCGGGGTGCTGGCGCGTATGGGTTTTCCGCAGCGGCGTGTCGAACTCGGGGCGGGGCTGCTGTCGGGAGGCGAGCGGGTCAGGCTGGCCTTTGCGATGCTCTTTGTGTCGGACGCCAACGTTCTGCTTATTGATGAGCCGACGAACTTTCTCGACATCAGCTCGCTCGAGGCGATTGAGGATCTGCTTAGTGACTTTGAGGGAACACTGCTGCTTGTCTCTCATGAGAAGCGTCTGCTGGACCGGGTGGCTCAGGAGCGCTGGACGATTGTCGACGGACGCATTGAGATCACGCCGCTTGGATAGGCACGGCGCATGGGTAGGCGGGGTGTTGAGAGGGGCGGTGCTGTGATGGCGGTGCTGAGAAGGCGGTGCTGAGAAGGCGGTACTGCCTGAGCCAGAGCGGATAAACGATAGATGCTGTGCATAGGAGGCAGCTGAATCATTTCAATATCTCCGCTATGTGCTCTCCGAGTTAACGACAATAGAGACAAACCGTTTGGATATGGTCAGAATTGACGTTATACAGAGTCTTCATCGCCAATGATTCATACCGTTCTCTGCCTTGAGCACAATCGAAAGGCAGCATGGCCTATAAAACGACGTTATTGCCCCGGCGGACAGAGCAATATCGAAGAATTTGCAGCTCAGGCGGTGGACAATAATTGCGCTGGTGCCCCGGAATCGGGCACAAACCCCGATTTCTGGCCACGGCTGGCCAAAAAAGACCGTTTGTGCCCCGAAATCGGGGCAGGAACGAAAAAATTGTCCACAGATGGACAAAAATTGCGCTGGTGCCCCGGAATCGGGGCAGGGCGGTAATCTTCCTACACTTCGAAAGCTTTCCTGGGCAGATTCTTCAAACCAAACCCGGAAAACCGCCCATCAACCTTCTATCAACCGACCACCAGCCACCAAGCGGCCAGACTAAGGTGCGAAGAAGGCCACCCCGGGCGCCCGATAGAGGCGGCAGGGCCGGTCCATGCCGGGATCTTCGCCCACCAGCCTGCCTGCCAGCCAGGCCTCCCCGCCCGCAATCAAATCCGCGAAAATGCTGCCGTCCAGACTCAGATCGTTGTGCGCCGAAAGAATATGGGCGAAGGCCGCTTCCCCCAGCTTCCGCCTCATGTCCGCCAGCCGCCTCATACTGGCGACCCAGGCGGCCATGTTGCGCGCCGGGCCGAACATGTAGATCGGGCCACGCTGCACCGAATCACCGGCAATGAGCACGCCGCGCGCGGGATCGTGGAGGGCAATCGACCCGGGCGTATGCCCCGGAATCAAAAGGACTTCATAGCGTCCGGGGCCCAGGTCAAAGACCGTACCTTCCCAAAGCGGCTCGATACCCACAGGCAGTGTACTACCGGTGGCCAGCGTGCTGCCCGTGGCCAGCGTGCCGCCGGTGGCCAGCGTGCTGCCCGTGGCCAGCGTGCCGCCCGTGGCCAGCGCGCCGCCCACGTCCAGGGAACTGAACTCGGCCGGATGCGCGGCAACCTGCTCAAACTGACCCACCGCACCCCTGTGGTCGACATCGCCGTGGGTCAGGACGACCCGCAGCCTCCTGTCACCAATCAGGCGACCAACCAGCGCTGCCAGATCACCGCCACCAAAACCGGTGTCAACCAGAATCGCCTCCCGCTCACCCAGCAGCAGCCACATGCGCACATGGCCCTCTTCGATATAGAGAATATCGGGGGCGAATTCACCAACACGATAGCTTTCAGCTGTCATCCTTCACCTCCGGCACCGCTAACCACGCGAAAGATAGCGGTCGACGACCTGCTGGCGATAGTCGCGGGAGAGTGATGCGAAGAACGCCGAGTAGCCCGTAACCCTCACCACCAGATCCGGCTCCAGGGCAGGATCCTCGTGGGCGCGCAGGATCTGCTCGCGCGTCACACAGTTGAGATTGATGAGCGTGCCGCCCATCTCGTCGTGTCCCAGAATCAGGGCCTCGAGCAGGCCGATACCCGCCTCTCCCCCGATGAGGTCGGTGTCGATGTCCAGATGCAGCGGCGCCGAGTTACCCCAGCCCGGCTGCACCGCGGCCACGGCGTTCGCCTTCAGCGTCGGCGAAAAGCCCGCAATCCCGCGCGCGAAGCCCGGATCCGGCTCGGAGCTGTGAGAGATCGGCTCGCCGCTACAGCGCCCGTTCGGAGTCGCCGGCAGGTCTTCGCCGTGTTTAAAGATATCGCCGTGCGAAAACAGACCCGGGATGACCGGGATCCGGTGCCGCGGCGTCGGGGCACTGGTCACGGAATCGACAAAGTGGCTGCGGATGCGCCGGGCCCAGTCCTGGGCCAGTGAACCGGGGCTGCCGAAGCGCGGAATGGCCCGCAGCATCGCCCGCACGCCCTCAAAGCCGACAAAATCCGCCTGCAATGCGCGGTCAAGCTCGGTCCAGGAGATGCGTCCTTCGCGTACCACACGCTGCTCCACCGCAGCGAAGGAGTCGGCCACCGTCGCCAGCGCAATGCCGTCCAGGTTCAGGTTGATGATGTCCACCCCGCCGTCACTTGAGTTCAGGCCGCGCTCAATGGGACCGTGGCAGAAGAAGTTCAGCACCAGCTCCGGCGTCAGGGCGCCCACACGGTCCAGGTGCAGGTCATAGCCGTCACGGATGATGTCCGCCATCTGGTCAACATGATATGCGAAGCGCTCCCACAGTCGACCGAGCGTCGGCTCCGTTCCGCTGTCGTCGAGCACATCGCGCCAGGCAGCGTTCCAGGCCTGCCCCAGATTGAGCCGCGTCACGTCCTGCAGCGGGTACTCGATGCCCGGCAGAGCGACCCAGTTGCAGCCGACCTTCGCCCGCAGGCGCGCCAGCTGGCGGCGGTGGCCCTGGCGCATGTAGCCCTCCTCGATCCCGGTCGCACAGGAGTATGACGGCCCCGAGCCGCGCTCCAGCGTATATTCGAGCGAACGCCGCAGCAGACGGCGGTCCATGCCCGGATAGACGCGGATTGCCAGGTTGTAGGGGATCGCCAGCTCATGCGCCGCCTGCAGAATCAGGAAGGACAGG
>JASGUW010000195.1 GCA_030055235.1 Bacillota bacterium | reverse complement strand
GTGATCACCGACCGGGTAGTGCTCGACCGCCAGTTGCAAAACACCATCTACCAGTTCGACCACCGTCAGGGGGTGGTGCAGAAGATTGACGAGGATTCGCGGCAACTGGCCGAGGCGCTGGAATCGGCAGTGCCGATCATCATTACCACCTTGCAGAAATTCCCCTTCGTCTCCGGGCAGCTGATGAAGCTGGCCGAGGAGCGCGGTGAGGGCAGCAGTCATCTGCCGACGCGCAAATACGCGGTGATCATCGACGAGGCTCACAGCTCCCAGTCGGGGGAGACAGCCACTGAACTCAAAGGCGTGCTGGGCGGCGCGGAGCTGATCCGCAAGGCCCGCGAAGCGGCGCAGGAAGAAGGCGAAGCGGAGCTGGAGCGGCTGTTTCGCGCCATGGCCAAGCGCGGCCGTCAACCCAACATGAGCTTTTTCGCCTTCACCGCCACGCCCAAACACAAGACCCTGGCGATCTTCGGCCGTAATGGCGAGCCCTTCCACCGCTACACCATGCGACAGGCCATCGAGGAAGGGTTCATCGAGGACGTGCTGAAGAGCTACGTCAGCTACAAGACCTACTACAAGCTGATCAAAAAGGCAGAGGACGATCCCAACGTCGAGCGTAAGAAGGCGGCTCGGGCGCTGGCGAGGTTCATGCGTCTGCACCCGCACAACATCGGCCAGAAAACCGAGGTGATGGTCGAGCACTTCCAGCAGCATACCCGTCACAAGATCGGTGGCCACGCCAAGGCGATGGTAGTCACCGGTTCGCGGCTGGAGGCAGTGCGCTACAAGCAGGAGTTCGACCGCTACATCAGCGAGAAAGGCTATCCCATCAAGAGTCTGGTGGCCTTTTCCGGCACGGTGGAAGACGACAAGGTGCCCGAGAAGACCTACACCGAAGTCGAGATGAACGTTGGTTTGAAGGAAAAGGAGCTGCCCGAGACCTTTGCCAAGCCTGATTATCGGGTGCTGCTGGTGGCGGAGAAATACCAGACTGGTTTCGACCAGCCGCTTTTGCACACCATGTATGTGGACAAGCGCCTGGCCGGAATTCAGGCGGTGCAGACTCTCTCGCGCCTGAACCGCACCCATCCGCTGAAGGACGACACCTTTGTGCTCGATTTCGTCAACGACCCGGACGAGATTCAGGGGGCGTTTCGCCAGTATTACGACGGTTCAGTGATGGGGGAGGAAGTCGATCCGGATCGGCTGTACGAGGTAAAGGCCGAGCTGGACGGGTCGGGCATCTACCTGCAAGACGAGGTGGACGCGTTCTCGCGCATCTTCTTTGCGCCCAAGCGTCGCCAAAGCCCGGCTGACCATAAGAACATGAACGCCCTGCTTGATCAGGCGGTGGCCCGCTTTGCCCAGCTGCAAAATGAGGAAGAGAAAGAGGAAGAGGCCGAGCTGTGGCGCGGCAAAACCCAGGCGTTTCGCAATCTCTACAGCTTTTTGAGTCAAGTCATTCCGTATCAGGACAGCGATCTGGAAAAGCTCTTTACCTATCTGCGCCACCTGGGCTTGAAACTGCCCAAGCGCAAGACCGGGCCGGGATACCAGTTTGACGAAGAGGTGGAGCTTGACTACTACCGGCTGCAGAAGATCAGCGAAGGCTCGATCAACCTGGCCGAGGGCTATGCCAAGCCGCTCGACGGGCCGCGTGAAGTTGGCACTGGCGAGGTTCGCGAAGAATACGTAACGCTCTCCCGCCTCATCGACATCATCAACGAGCGTTTCGGTGCCGAGTTGAGCGAAGCAGATCAGCTTTTCTTCGACCAGATCGCCGAGGCAGCAAGCCAGAACGAATCCTTGCGCAAAGCCGCCGAAGTAAACTCCCTCGACAAGTTCCAGCTGGTCTTCGGCCAGGTGCTGGAGTCTCTGTTCATTGAGCGCATGGAGCTCAACGAGGAACTGTTTACCGATTACATGAGTAAGCCGGAACTGCAGGATGTGGTTTCCAAATGGCTGGGTAGTCAGGTTTATGACCGTTTGGGTGGTTCGAAAGACGGCATTGTCTATCCGAAGACGTGATGCGAAAGGGAGACAAAATGAAATATCAGCCGCCCTACACCATCACCACCGATATCCTTAACCGGGTCGCCGCGATCAGCGAGGCCATCGGGCGGCTGACCGTGCTCACCGATCAGGCGAGAGCCTTGCGGCTGCGGCGCATCAATCGCGTCCGCACCATTCGCGGTTCGCTGGCCATCGAAGGCAACACCCTGAGCGAGGCGCAGATCACCGCGATTCTGGAGGGCAAGCGGGTCATCGCTCCGCCCCGCGAGGTGCAGGAGGTGAAAAACGCCCTGGCCGCCTACGACCGCTTCCACACTTGGAAGCCCGAGGCGGAAAAAGACCTGTTGCAGGCGCACCGGATTCTGATGTCCGGTCTGATCGACGAGGCAGGAGTGTATCGGCGCGGCGGCGTTGGGGTGATGGCGGGCCAGCAGGTGATTCACATGGCCCCGCCCGCCGACCGGGTGCCGCATCTGATGAGTGACCTGTTCGGCTGGCTGGCCGCCACCGACGCCCATCCGCTGATCGCCAGTTCGGTCTTTCACTACGAGTTCGAATTCATCCACCCCTTCGCCGACGGCAACTGCCGCATGGGGCGGCTCTGGCAGAGCCTTATTCTGGCCCGCTGGAATCCCCTGTTCGCCGACATCCCGGTGGAAAGCCTGATCTTAGAGCACCAGGCCGAATACTACGCAGCGTTGCAGGAGAGCACCCATCAGACTGACTCTGCGCTCTTCATCGCCTTCATGTTAAAGATGATCCTGGATACCGTGACCAGCTCGACCCCGGAAGTTGCACCGGAAGTAACCCCGGAAGTTCGACTGCTCTCAGTTCTTGCCGGAGAGATGACC
>JASGUW010000194.1 GCA_030055235.1 Bacillota bacterium | reverse complement strand
ATTGCGCTGGTGCCCCGAAATCGGGGCAGGAACGAAAAAATTGTCCACGGGTGGACAAAAAATGCGCTGGTGCCCCCAAATGCGGGCAGGAGCGAAAAAATTGTCCAGGGGTGGACAAAAATTGCGCTGGTGCCCCGAAATCGGGGCAGGAACGAAAAAATTGGCCGGGATGGACAAAAATTGCGCTGGTGCCCCGAAATCGGGGCAGGAACGAAAAAATTGGCTACAGCTATTTACCCTGACTGGCGGTCTGCACCGCCGCTTTCTCTTTCTTATTCGTTATCGCACAGCGGCGGCAAACGAAGCAATAGGATGCAGTTGTACGGGCGACATTTGCTGTGCTGCTTTGCAGAGAGAACGTAAAAAGACCAAAGGTGATTGGAAAAGGTGGCAAGGATTCAACAGAATACGGGCAAAGATTGATTTTCAAGAATTGACTTTAGAGTTATCGAAGCGGACGACAAGGGACTTCAGTAAGGGATTCACCGTTGCCAACGTAAAGAACATGCACCAGTTTTATCTCTCATTCCCGATTCGCTACGCACTGCGTAGCGAATTGAGCTGGACGCACTACCGCAGCTTGATGCGTGTTGTTTATGAAAGCGACAGGAACACGCCTTTGACAATTAAAGAGAACACAGGCGCTACCGGTCGTGTTGTCGCATGGAGTCCACGAGTGCATGATTGATCTCATCTCCAAAAAGCTACGCACTGCGTAGCTTTTTTAAAAGGTCACGCACTGCGTGGCCTTTTGAGTTGGATACACGATCTCAGCATTTCTCTGTTGAAAACAAATATCAGGGCGACATATTTGCTGGAACCATCAAATCCCGTTGGAGCACCAGACTGCGAACGCCGAGCTGAGCAGCAACAAGTTGCACTATTCAACAAACTCTTATCTGGAAAGATGTGCAAGCCAAGAGAAAACGCTTCATGCTTCGCATAACGAAGACAAGGAAACATGAAAAAAGCAAGAACAAGACTCAAACACCGTTGACATGGCAGCAGTGGCACAGGCGTGGCTAGTCGTGTTGTCGCATGAAATCCGCGAGTGCCTGATCGATCTCCTCCCCATGACCTTTCATCATGTGCCCGCCATCTGGAAACGTCACCAGCGTCAGATCGGGGAAGCGGTGTCTGGCCTGCCGGACTTTTTCATAGCTTGCTACCGGGTCGTCCTCAGCGTGCAGAATCAGGACCGGCACATGTAAATCTTCGATCGGGTACTGATCAAAATTCCGCTCCATGTCCGGATTGGTCAGTCTGCCGTCCAGGATGACACCGCTTCTTCGTTCAGCGATGGGCTGGATCATGGTCACTGTTGAGGCCGGCATGCCCATGGTGGCCGGCATGAGGGGGCTGATCAGGTACATGGCGTAATCGGAGAGCAAAGGCTCCGGCGGGGCCTGATACTCGAGATAGGACTGTGGTTTTTCGGCGACCGGCATGGCCGAGCAGAAGAGAATCAAAGCCTTAACCCGCTCCGGATAATCCAGCGCAAAACGAATCGCCACTGTCCCTCCGGCAGAAGTGGCCAGCAGGTAGGCCCGGTCAATCGACAGGTAATCCAGCAGTTCAGTAAAGGCCGTCGCCTGTTCCCCAGGCGTCCCCTCGCCCCTTACTGCGGAGCCCAGGTAGCCAAATCGTGACGGAGCAAGCAGGCGCATCCGTGATGCCAGATTCTGAGCATTGTCATACGCCTGATCGTAGCCGCCGAAGAGGCCATGGACGGACAAAAGGACTTCGCCTTCGCCTTCATCGACATAGTTCATAGCTCCGTAGGAGAGCTCTGCTGTTCTGACATCATAGGAAGAAAGTTTCTCTCTGGTCTTCTGCAGTCCTGACACACAGCGCAAACCCTGAATCAGGAAATAGAGGGCAATCACGCCGACAAAAATTAGGAGCACGGCTCTCACCCTCCGCCCACGCGTTTTTCCATCTTTTTCCGTCCCCGCTACCCGTTTCATCTGTTCGCCCTTTCTGCCGATGAGATACCCAAAATCTCCGTCACCCATGCAAAAAAGCGGCCACGATCCGACGCGGCATTGAGATCAAAGCCCAGCAGTTCATCGACAATGCGGCGATTCAAAAAGGCAGACTGGATGCCGGCCAACAGCAGGAAAGCTCTGACCTTTCTCTCCTCTTCCACTTCCGCAGCGGGAAGTGCCTTAAGGATGGCTCTGTAACTAACAGAGGAATTGCTCTTCAGGTCGGGCTCTGAAAGGTCGGACAGCATGGAGATCTGGGAGATTTCCGGATGCGCCAGCAGAAACTCAAAGACACGCACGATGAACGACGTCATGTCCGCCTCCCGCTGCGCTGTTTCTTCGCACTCCGCCGATTCACCTTCCCCAAAGGTCTTCATGACCTGCGAAATGATGCGTTCGACGCAGATCTCAATCAGTTCTTTTTTCGAGCCGAAATGATAGTTGACCAGCCCAACCGCAACTCCGGCACTTTGCGCTATCTCCCGGATGGTGATCTTTTCTACCAGACCTTCCGACCTTTGAATCAAAGAAATGGTGGCGACTATGATGTCTTCCTTGATATTTGAATCTGCTTTCTTCATTCCTCTCCCTCCCTCTTTGAACGTTGTTCAATTGCATTGTCCTGAACGCTGTTCAATTTGTCAAGCGCCTTGCCGCCAGATCAGCACTCCCTTCTGCCGCCTTGCTTTCGATTGCCTGTCAAAAAGTGGCCCTTTGCTATAATTGCCTCCAGCACGACATGGCGCCCAGAGGCGCAGCGTCTGGAGGCAGTGAGACCTTGAAGAACGACCATGAGGTACATGAGACTCAAGAGCGGCAGGACCTGGAACCCGTCGTTCGCCCCGCTCCGCCTCTCTTCGAGTCCAGCAGCTCTGCCCCTCCCCCAAAACTGCCTGTCATACCCAAAATCCGGCGTGTCGACCCAGAGTCGGAGCCGGAAGCAGAGCCTGAAGTCCGCAGTGTTCAGTTGCCGCTTTTGCCTGTGAATGAATCGGATTCGGAACCCAAATCACCTGCAAAGGCTCTGATGGAAGCGATACGCAGAGTGAAACATAAGCCTGAAGCCAGACCGGAAGCCAAGCCGGAACCGGAAACCAGGCCAACTCCGACAGCCAAGCCGGAAGCTAAACCAGAAACAAAACCGGAACCGCAGCCCGTCACCAGACCGGTCAGGATCGACATCCCGGACGCTGCAGCTACGGCAGGCAAAGCTGCTTCGGAAGCCACGCGCGTAGCGCTGAAGGTTCCCGCGCCGGCGCAGGAGCCGAAAGCACCGCCTGCTACGCCGCCTGCGGCACCAGCAGCGGCCACGCCAGCTCCGCCCGCGTCGACAGCTGCACCCGCAGCTGCGGCCAGACCCGCCGAGCAGCGCGCCGCCAAGCCGCGCGCCCCGCAGGCGCCACCGCCACCGCACACCCCCGCGCCGCCGCGCCCGGCCGGACGCACAGCACAGCCGCCTTCCTCCGCACCGCCGAGCAGCGCCGAGCCGCACCCGGCCGCGCGCGACTCCGCCGACGAGGTCGAGCAGATTTCCGTGGAGGCGGCAGAGGCCCAGATCCCCGAGCAGGCACCGCGGCTGCGGCGCATCGGCGCCTTCACCCGGCGCGAACCCGCCGCCGCCCAGGAGCCCGACGCCCAGGAGCCGACCTATGTCGCGGCCTCGGAGCTCAGCTCCCGCGAGCGCGAGCGCCTCATCCTGGACCAGGCACTGCGCGGCCTGAGCCCCGCACAGCAGCGGCGCTACCGGAAGGATATGCGGAGGCTGAGGCGGACTTTGCGTAAACACACATCCGGAAAGCCCACCCGCCCGGCCAGCATGCAGACCGTGCCGGAAGTCATCGGCCGCGGTTTTTCCCGCCTGATCAAGGTCGTTGTCATCATCCTGATTCTCGCCATTGTGCTGGTGTCAGGCGTGGGCGGCGGCATGCTGCTGGGCTACATCTCGACGACCGAGCCGCTCAACCCGGCCATGCTGACGAGCGGAAGCCAGACCAGCCGCGTCTATGACAAAAACGGCGAGCTGATCTCCATTTCGACCGGCGCCCAGAACATCGACCGTGAGATTGTCGAGTTTTCGACGATCAAGGACGGCTATCTCGATGAGGCGTTCAAGGCGATTGAAGACGAACGCTTCGACACCAATATCGGCATCGATCCGCGCCGTATCGCCAGCGCCGTCGTTTCCGCCATCATGCACGGGGGCACGCCGCAGCACGGCGGCTCGACGATCACCCAGCAGACGGTGAAACTGCTGACCGGGGAGGATGAGATTTCGGCGCAGCGGAAGGTGCAGGAATGGTATAAGGCGATTCTGCTGAAGCGCGATCTGACCAACGACGAGATCATGGAGATCTACCTCAACTCCGTGCCGATGGCAAACTCCTACGTGGGGGTGCAGTCGGCCGCGCGTGCGTACTTTGAAAAGGATGCAGCCGATCTGACGCTGGGGGAGGCGGCCTTTCTGGCCGGGATTCCCAAGGCACCTTCGGTCTACAATCCACGCACGGAGCTCGGCATGCGAAATGCGCTCCGCCGACAGCGCATCGTGCTGGCCAAAATGCTCGACCTCAACTTCATCACTCAGGCCCAGTATGACGAGGCCCTGAACAGCGAACTCGTGGTGCAGCGCGAGCCGCCGCCCCTGAGCGGGACGAGCATCAACTCCTACTTTGTCGAGTATGTCTACAAGCAGACGGTCGCGGACCTCATTGAGCGCCGCGGCTACACGCGCGAAGCCGCCCGCAACCTGATCTACAGCGGCGGGGTGCGCATCTACACCACCTTTGACCCGAAGGTCCAGGCCCTGGTCGACGCCACCTTCAATAAGGAGGAGCTCTTCGCCGCCGCGCCCGAGCGCTACGCCGGCCTGCCCGACCTGCCTCAGGCGGGAATGGCAATCATCGACAATCAGACCGGGGCTGTCGTTGCCATGGGCGGCGGCCGCGGCACCAAGGACGCCAATCTGGTCCTCAACCGTGCCACCGACATCGCCCGCCAGCCGGGTTCGGCCATCAAGCCGCTCAACGTCTACGCCCCCGCGCTGGAGATGGGTCTCGTGTCCGGCGCGACCATGGTTCTGGATGAGATGGTCTTCATGGATCCGCAGCGCCCGGACGTGCCCTACCCCAAGAACGCCTACTACCCCGAGTACCGCGGCTGGATGACCATCCGCAACGCCGTCAAGATCTCAAACAACGTCCCGGCGGCCAAGGTCATTGAGATGGTCGGACTCGACAACTCGCGCTACTACCTCAACAAGGTCGGCATCGACCGTCTGGAAGACGGCGCCCAGCTCGCCATGGCGGTCGGCGGTTTTGAGAAGGGCATGAACCCGCTTGAGATGGCGTCGGCCTTTGCCACCTTCCCCAACGGCGGCCTCTACATCCCCTACTACAGCTACACCAAGGTCCTGGACTCAAACAATACCGTCATTCTGGAGAACCGCCCCAGCTACGAACTGGTCTATAGCCCCGAGACAGCCTACATGATGTCGCGTATTCTGGAAGAGGTCATGCTGCCCGGCTACGGTGAGGCCTTCTGGTACGGCGGTTCGGCAGAGGGGCACGGCATGATGCAGAATATCGCAGGCGAAATCATCCAGACGGCCGGAAAGACCGGTACCACCGACAATGATTACGACAAGTGGTTCTGCTGCTTCACGCCCTACTACACCGCCGCCGTCTGGTACGGCTTCGACGTCCTGCGCACCATTCAGGGTCCCGACAATGAGGGCGCCAAGCGCATCCTCTTCGACGTCTTCGACCCCCTGCACGCCGACCTGGCTGCGGTCGACTGGACGGTGCCGTCGAACATTGTCGAGCGCCAGATTGACATGCGCACCGGGCACCTGGCCTCCCCCGAGCTCCAGGCCGCCTGGCCACAGCGCGTCTACACGGAGTACTTTGTGCGCGGCTCACCGCTGATTCCCACCCTCTATGAGACCGCCCCAACAGTTGAACCGCCCGCCACGGAGAGTGCGGACGTCCAGCCTTAGGACTTCGCATATCTTCATTTACGCGAAACAGGAGACCCCATGACCGCCACACCCACCCCCCGTATCATCCTGACCGGCGACCGCCCCACCGGCCGCCTGCACATCGGCCACTATGCCGGCTCTCTGCGCCGCCGCGTCGAGCTCCAGAACGCCGGCACCTACGATGCCATCTACATCATGATTGCCGACGCCCAGGCGCTGACCGACAACGCCGACCGGCCCGAGCGCATCCGCGAATCCATCCTGGAGGTGGCCCTGGACTATCTGGCGGTCGGCCTGGACCCCGAGCTGAGTACCCTGCTGGTGCAGTCGGCCCTGCCGGCCCTCTACCAGCTGACTTTTTTCTACATGAACCTGGTGACGGTTGCCCGCCTTTCGCGCAACCCTACTGTCAAGTCTGAGATCCAGATGCGGGAGTTCGGCGCCTCGATTCCGGTCGGCTTCTTCACCTATCCGATTTCTCAGGCCGCCGACATCACCGCCTTCGACGCGACGACGGTGCCCGTGGGCGTCGACCAGCTGCCGATGCTCGAGCAGACGCGGGAGATCGTGCACCGCTTCAACAGCTGGTACGGCGACACGCTGGTCGAGCCGGAGGCTCTGCTGCCGGAGGACGAGGCTTCGCGCCGCCTGCCCGGCACCGACGGCCAGGCAAAAATGTCCAAGTCGCTCGGCAACTGCATCTACCTCTCCGATTCAGCCGACGAGCTGAAGCAGAAGGTGATGAACATGTTCACCGATCCCAATCACCTGCGCGTCTCGGATCCGGGAAAGGTCGAGGGCAACCCCGTCTTTACCTATCTTGACGCCTTCTCGAGCGATGCTGATTTTGCGGACTTCCTGCCGGAGTACGAGAACCTCGAGGCGCTGAAGGCCCACTACGAGCGCGGCGGCTTGGGCGATGTCAAGGTCAAGCGCTTCCTGCTGGCCGTGCTGGACCGCCTGCTGCGCCCGATCCGCGAGCGGCGCCAGGCCTACGCCGCCGACCCGGGCGAGGTCATGGCCATCCTGCGGCGCGGCACGGAGAAGGCGCGGGGAGTCACCGACGCCACGCTCGAGCGGGTGCGCGCGGCGATGCAGATCGAGTACTTCGGCTGACGCAGACCGGGAGCTGCGGCCAGGCGGCTGTTCGGGGGCAGGTTGGGAGTTTCGGCCGATACGGGTCGGGAGTTTCCGCTGGAAGGTCTGCCGCGTCAGCCTGGAAAGAGCGTGGGTGCTCATCAGGAATGTCGGGAAGCGGGTGTGCACGCCAAGAGGACTGCCAGCCATGGGAGATACGCACGCCACGTAGCAGCGTGCAGGGTCAAAACAGCGTGTAATCCAAAAAACCATTTGGATAACAGGCTACTTTGACCACGGAAGCCCTGTTTGTGGTCAAAATAGCGTGGAATCCAAAAAATGATTTGGATAGCAGGCTACTTTGACCACGAAGAGCCCGATTCTGGTCAAAACAGCGTGTAATCCAAAATACGATTTGGATATCAGGCTACTTTGACCACGAAGACCCCGATTCTGGTCAAAACAGCGTGTAATCCAAAATACGATTTGGATACCAGGCTACTTTGACCACAGAAGCTCTGTTTCTGGTCAAAACAGCGTGAAATGGCAAATTCGATTGCCATTACAGCCTATCTTGACCACAGAAGGCCTGATTCTGGTCAAAACGACGTGAAATGGCAAAACCGATGTTACTGTTCACAGGGGTAGCTGAGTAGTTCCAGCACCTCCATATTTCTCGATCCTCTCCCTTTTCTACATCTTCTTTTTTCCTTTTCTACACCTTCTTTTTCTCTACAAATGCCCAGTTTGCAGGCC
>JASGUW010000193.1 GCA_030055235.1 Bacillota bacterium | reverse complement strand
AATCCAAAAAACGATTTGGATTTCAGGCTACTTTGACCACAAGGGGGCGGTTTCTGGTCAAAACAACGTGTAATCCAAAAAGCGTTTTGGATTTCAGCCTACTTTGACCACGAACACCCTGTTTCTGGTCAAAACAACGTGCAATCCAAAAAACGATTTGGATTTCAGGCTACTTTGACCACCAAGGGCCAGATTCTGGTCAAAACAACGTGGTATCCAAAAAACGATTTGGATTTCAGCCTACTTTGACCACAGAAGAGGGCGCGCCGCTGCACGGCAGCTGAAGTTTATGCGATCATAGGCAGCGTATGATGAGATGGATTTTAGTTCGCCCGGCTTCTTGCCATTCCGACAGGGGGATCTGCCATGACCCTTGATGTCGTTGCCGCCCTCATCCGGCGCGGCGACCGCTTCTTCGTCTGCCAGCGGCCCGCCGACAAGAATCTCCCGCTGTACTGGGAATTCCCGGGCGGCAAGGTAGAGCCCGGAGAGACCCGGGCCATGGCGCTCGCCCGCGAATGCCGGGAGGAGCTCGCGATCGACGTCGAAGTCGGTGAACTGGAGATTGAGGTCCAGCACGATTACCCCGACCGCAGCATCACGCTTTCGCTGTATCACGCCACGATTACGGCGGGTGAACCGCAGCTGCTGGAGCATATCGCACTCGCCTGGGTTGGAATTGAGGAGATGCTGTCTTTGTCCTTCTGTCCGGCGGATATCGTCATTCTGGAGCATCTGAAGCGGCGCTACGGCTGATATGAAGAGACCCGCCCCTGCCCCGGAAGGCAGAGACGGGTCGACTTGTTGCCGGAGGCGGTCTGAAGCCTCCTGGAAAAGCCTAGATCAGGCGCGCGGCGGCGTGGCCTTCCTGCGTTGCCTGCATCAGCTTACGGGCACGGTTGACGTCGCCTACGGGTGTCACCGGCAGGCTGCCGTCCTCATACAGGGCTTCGAGCAGGGCGCGATCTGACTGCATGCCCAGGCAGCAGATGACGCTGTCACCCTTCAGCTCGACACTCTCCTCGGTCTCCAGATTGCGGCAGGTGACGTCGTTCTTCTCCATCTTGGTAATCGCATGGTGGGCGTAGATCTTCACACCCGCCTCGGCGAGACGGGCCTGCAGCACCCACTTCGAGTAGATGGCCATGTCGGGCGCAATGCCGTCGAGCAGGTCGATCATGGTAACG
This sequence comes from Bacillota bacterium, assembly GCA_030055235.1. Lineage (GTDB taxonomy): Bacteria > Bacillota > Clostridia > Saccharofermentanales > Fastidiosipilaceae > JAEZYR01. The sequence goes on along the minus strand of JASGUW010000193.1, from coordinate 8,761 downwards.
TCGTGGCCCTTTTCGCCGAGCTGGAGGGCGACTTCGCAGCCGACCAGGCCGCCGCCGCAGACCAGCACCGACTGGCCCGGCGTGATCTGGCCGTCGAGTACCGCGAGCGGGTCGAGGATGTCGGCCTTATCGCCCGCGATGATATTGGGTGTCATCGGGACGGCACCGGTGGCGACAATGACCTCGTCGTAGCCGCCGCCCTTGAGTGTGTCGACACAAGCCTCAACGCCGAGTTTGAGCTCGATCGGGGCCGCTTCGACCGTGCGGATCAGGTAGTCGAGATACTCACGGAACTCGAGCTTGAAGTCGGGGATCGAAGCGTAGTAGAGCTGGCCGCCGAGGCGCTCCTTCTTCTCATAGAGCGTGACGCTGTGGCCGCGCTCCGAAGCGGTCAGGGCTGCCTGCATGCCGGCGGGGCCGCCGCCGACAATGGCGATCTTCTTCGGCGTCCGGGTCGGCAGGCACTGCTGGTAGACCTCGTACTCCTGACCGGCTTCAGGGTTGACGGCGCAGAGCAGGCCGCAATTGTTCATGACCTCTGCCAGACACTCGTTGCAGCGCAGGCAGGTGCGGATGGTCTCGGGCCTGCCGGCCAGCAGTTTGTTCGGGAAATCGGGATCGGCGATGGTCTGACGGCCGAAGGCGATGAAGTCGGCATCCCCGGCCGCGAGCATGTCTTCGCCCATATCAGGGGTGATGCTGCAGACAGCGACAACCGGGACCGTGACGTGACGCTTGATCTCGGCGGCCAGGTGCATCATGCTGCCGCGGCGGGTGTAGTGCGGCGGCACCCAGACGGAGGTGCCGATGCCGTCGGTGAGGTTGAGGCCCTCGCTCGAGCGCTTGCCGGCCATGACATCGAAGAAGTTCTGGATGCGTGCATCCCAGGTACCGGCGGAGACATGGATGGCGTCGGCACCGGCCTCCTGGGCCCAGACGGCGAGCTGGCAGGCCATCTCCGTGGTGAAGCCGCCATCAACATACTCGGCGCCGGACATGCGGTAGATCAGGGGGAAGTCGGCGCCGGCCTGGGCCTTGATCTCCCGGATGACATCCAGGGCGAAGCGGGCGCGCTTCTCCAGCGAACCGCCGTACTCATCGTCGCGCTTGTTGGTGTAGGGGCTGAAGAACTGCAGCGGCAGATAGCCATGGGCGCCGTGAAGCTCAATCGCGTCATAGCCGCAGATGCGGCCGCGTTTGGCGGCGACGCCGTACTTCTGAATCATGTCGCGGATCTCTTCGACCGTGACGGCGCGGGGATTTTCACCCGGCAGCTGCAGGGAGCCGATGCCGGACGGGGTCTTGGCCCTGGTGCCGATCAGGGCTTCGGTCGAAAAACAGCCGGCATGGGCCAGCTGCAGGGCGACCTTCCCCCCGTTGGCATGGACGGCGTGCGGGATGCGCGACAGGCCCGGCATGAACTTGCCATCGCCGATCTCCATTTCACCGGGGATGCAGATACCTTCATGCTCCGGTGAACAGACTTCGGTAATGACAAGACCGATGCCGCCGGCCGCGCGGCGGGCATAGTAGTTGACGATGTTGTCGGAAATCGTACCGTCGGCGTTGCCGAGGTTCGTACCCATGGCGGGCATAATCATGCGGTTCTTAAGCCACATCGTTCCGATGCGGCCGGGCCTGGTGAGATTGGGATAGGCTTTCATGCAGACGGACCTCCTAAATATTATCGATACTTTAATATATCAGGTATTACCATTTAATCACCAGTATTTTCTGTAAATTTTGTGTGAATTCACCATACTTCTTTCCAGAAGCTCTTTTTGTAAAGAAAGGATAGAATAGCCGTCAGAGGGGCCGCAGTCGGGCGGCCAACAGACAGCATAAGGAGGCAGCTTGACATGTATGAAAAGTTTGCACGCAGCGACTGGTTCCGCCATGACCGTTTTGGCATGTTCATTCACTGGGGGCTCTATGCCATCCCCGCCCGCGGCGAATGGGTGCGCAGTCCCGAGCGGCTGACGGTCGAGGACTATCAGCCCTACTTCGACAGTTTCAACCCGGTCGACTACGACCCGGCGGCCTGGGCCCGGGCGGCGAAGGCGGCGGGGATGAAGTACGCCGTCATGACCGCCAAGCACCATGATGGTTTCTGTCTCTTTGACAGCCGGCTGACCGACTACAAGTCCACGAAGACGCCGGCCGGTCGTGATCTGGTCCGTGAGTATCTGGACGCCTTCCGCGCCGAGGGGCTGAAGGTGGGCCTCTACTACTCCATCATCGACTGGCATCACCCGGACTACCCCCATTACGGTGACACCCACCATCCGATGCGCGACAATCCGGCCTGGCGCAATGTGGAGCATGACTTCGCCAGATACCTTGACTACATGCACGGTCAGGTGCACGAGCTTTGCACAGAATATGGCCGTTTGGACATCATGTGGTTTGACTTTTCCTACGATGACATGACCGCCCAGAAGTGGGAGGCCGAAAAACTGGTCCGCATGATCCGCCGTCACCAGCCCCATGTGCTGCTTGACAACCGCCTGGAAGCGAGCGGCGGCAGCTTCGGCAGCCTGATTGAGGAGGAGCCGACCTTCTGGAGTGGTGACTTCGCCTCTCCCGAGCAGATCATCCCGCCGCAGGGTATTGTCAACAAGCTCGGCGAGCCCATCCCCTGGGAGGCCTGCATCACCATGAATCAGAACTGGGGCTACAGCTCACGCGACCGCAACTTCAAGCCTGCTCCCGTTGTGGTGCGCAAGCTCGTCGAGTGCGTGAGTAAAAACGGCAATCTCCTCCTGAACGTCGGCCCGGACGCGCGCGGCCGCATCCCGGAGGAGTCGCTTGCGATCCTCTCTAAGGTTGGGCGCTGGATGGACCGCAACAGTGCCAGCATCTACGGCTGCCGGGGCAGTGGGCTCGATAAGCCCGAGTGGGGCCGTTATACGACGAACGGCAGCTGCCTCTATGCCCATGTCTTTGATGTGCCGATTGGGCCGCTGCATCTGCCGGGTGTTGCTGCTGAGGACATCGCCGCAGTCCGCCTGCTCGCCGATGGCAGTGAGCTTGCGATCAACCGCAACTGGATAACAGAGTCCTATGAGGGTGAGACCTTCATCGCTCTGAGCCCCGTTACCTACGACTGCCGCCTGCCGGACGAGATCGACACGGTTATTGAGATCCGGCTGAAGTCCTGAGGAGGGGCGGGCCTTAGGGCTTGACATAACAGAGAGCAAATCGACTTGTGCTCAAGGCGCTTGTGTGCAGACGCTTGTATGCAGACGCTTGTGTGCAGATGCTTGTGTGCAAGTCGAATTTGCCGATCATGATTGGGGGAGTTTTGGCTCAACATATCTACTGTTAGTTCACACACCAGGGTAGCACGCGAAAAAGCGCTGTAATACGGGCGGCCTTAAGCATTCAAGCCACTGAAGACTTAAGCCGCCCGACCTCTAATTCCCGTTTTAAATTTGTGCCATTCGCTTCGCTCAAGGCACAAAAGGCACAATATGATTCGGGTGTCAAAAGCTCTGTTTTAGTCTCCGTCTTCTGCCATCACTTTAATGTCGGTTATTATTTAGTTGAATTTTGTCAAGTCTATTGTTCAATTTCTTTGTATTGACATGTGCAAATTCCCTTTTTCTGGGTGTTAGTATCGAATGATCAATGAATTCAGGCTCTTTTAGTGGTGCGATATTTCCGGTACCAGCCTATTGATGATGAACTGCCAAGAGGGTGAGTTTTGACATCCTAATCACGATTAACATTGGCAAGGAAGGTCCTACATAAGATCAATTTTGGCCGTCTCCAAACAGTGTATTTCTGTTGTTATTTACTCGGAGACCAACTACGATATCCAATTCGTTTCACGATTCAACTTATTCGTTTTATTCGTTCCTGCCCCAGTTTCGGGGCACCAGCGCAATTTTTGGCCACAGTCTGAGCAAACATTTCGATATTGCCCGATCCGTGGGGCTGTATCGTCGATTTTATAGCCCATGCCTCTCGCTTCGCTTAAGGCACAAAACAGCATGAATCGATGGCGCTGAGCGCTAGCGGCATCTAACCCGTTTTTGCTGCAGTTATATGTGATCGACCTTGCGAAAGCTTGAAATTTTGCACTGATGGTGAGCGGCGGTGTGCAATTTTTCAACCTTTCGCAGATTTTTAGCTCTCTTGACGCATAAATATTTATATTACTGCATAACCATACTATAATACTCACGGATATGAATATTAATGCAATCGACCTTGCGAAAGGTTGAAATTTTGCACACATGGCAAGCAGCGGTGTACAGTTTTTCAAGCTTTCGCAGTTTTATAGTCCATGCATCTGCTGCGCCCAAATCACAAAACGGCATGATTCGTTGGTACTGATGGTTAGTGACGTCTAAGCAATTTGCAAGCGTTTTTTATTCGAGGCTCTTCAAATGAGAAGCAGAATCGATGAAAGATGTGCGCCAAAACTTTATAGGGGAAACACAGGTCGAGTCACAAAACCATTGGTACCGGTACAAGCCGCAACATAATCCTTCCGTTTGCGTGGAGATACTGGAATCCCGGATTATGCATCCCCCATAAAAATCGACTTGTACACGCAAAAACGTGTACAAGTCGATTTTTAATTCACCGCGCCCTTATGCACCCGGGCAGCCCAGCCGCTAGAAAGACTCCAGCAGCTCAATCAGGGTCTTTAGCTCACCCAGAGCGTCGACATAGGCGTACTCGCCGCTCGCGTTGCCGTATTTGCCGCGCTGCAGCAGCCGCATACCGCCCTGCTCCAGATTCGCGATCTGCTGATCCATGCCGCGCACCCCGAAGGCGATGTGGTGGAAGCCCTCACCGTGCTCGTCAAGATAATCCTGCCAGGCACTCGGCTCACCGTTTGGCTCAATGAGCTCCAGCTGCAGCCCCTCCCCTACATCAAAAAAGGCCATCAGGCAGTTCGCCCGCGGCGCCGCTGCACCCAGATAGCGGGTCTGGGTCACCTCATAATCTCCGCCGTCAAAGACCGGCGGCTCCGCTACCCCGAGAAACTTCGCCCAGGCTGCCTTCGTCTTCTGAATATCCTTGACCACAAAGCCAATCTGGGTCACCCGACTTGTTCCGATCGTTCCTGCCATGCTGTACCTCTTTTACTGATCTTGCCGCAAGCGGCACTTGGACGATACAGCGTCATTCTAGCACCGTCCCTTTGGGGTAGACTATCTTTTATGCGAAGGGCGGTCGGCCGACCGCCGCAGCAGCCAGGGAGGGTAAGGAACATGAGACTTGGTGGTGCAGTTGTTGATCAGTGGACGAGCCCCGAAGAGTGGGCCGATCTGGCCCGGGAGATGGGCTACCGGGCGGTCTTCTTCCCGCTCGACTACACAGCCCCGGATGCAGAGATAGAGGCTTACCTCAGTGCGGCCCGGGCCCGCGACCTCCTGATCGCGGAGGTCGGCATCTGGAACAACCTGCTTGAAGAGGATCCCGTAAAGCAGCTGGCCAACCAGGAGCGGGCCGTGCGCCAGCTTGAGCTCGCCGATCATGTGGGCGCCCGCTGCTGCGTCAACATCTCCGGCTCCCGCAGCCGACAGTGGGACGGGCCCCACCCTGATAATCTGACGCCGGAGACCTTCGCAGAGGTCGTGCGCATCACGCAGGAAATCATCGACGCGGCCAGGCCCACCCGTACGTATTACACGCTGGAGCCGATGCCCTGGATGTTTCCCCACACGGCGGACAGCTATCTTGAGCTGCTGGTGGCGGTCGACCGCGAACGCTTCGCCTGCCATATTGACATGGTCAATGTCATCAACAGTCTGGATAAGTACTACCACAACAGTGAGCTGATCGATGAGTGGTTCCGGAAACTTGGGTCCCACATCCGCTCCTGCCATGCCAAGGACATCCGCCTGGGCACAGGGCTCACCCTGCATCTGGATGAGTGCCGGCCTGGCACGGGGAATCTTGACTACCCCACCCTGATCCGCAATCTCCGGACGCTGGGCGACGATGCCTGCCTGATGCTCGAGCACATGACCGAGCGCAGCGACTATGTCGCGGCTGTCCGTTTCCTTGACGGCCTGCTCTCAGCCTGAAGCTGGTTCCGGACAATGAAAAGAGCCTGCCGCAGCAGGCTCTTTTTTTGACTTGCAGGCTCTGAATCAGCCGAGCAGGGAGAACATGGCAAAGAGAGATGCGGCGAGCGAAGCCACCAGAGAGACGACCGTGATCTGGGTGTTGATCGAGGGGCCGGCGGTGTCCTTGAAGGGGTCGCCGACGGTGTCGCCGATGACGGCGGCCTTATGGGCATCGGAGTTCTTGCCGCCGAAGTTGCCGGACTCGACATACTTCTTGGCGTTGTCCCACATGCCGCCGGCGTTCGACATCAGCAGGGCGAGCAGGAGACCGCTGAAGATGTTGCCGGCCAGGAAGCCGCCGATCGCCTGCACGCCGCCGATGAAGCCGACGACAAAGGTAGAAACGATGGCCATGACGCCGGCTGGCAGGAGTTCCTTCAGCGCGCCGACCGTGGCGATCTCAATGCAGCGGTCGTAGTCGGGCAGTACGTCGTCCTTCCCCTCACGCAGGCCCGGAATCTCATCGAACTGACGGTGGATCTCTGCGACCAGGCGCGTCGCGTTGTGGTCGACACCCATCATCAGCATGGCGGAGAAGACTGCGGGCACGGCTACGCCGATGATGATGCCGAAGAAGACCAGCGGGTCGAGGAGATTGAAACTGCCGGGTTTGCCAAGCTCAACCAGGATTTCCTGATAGGCGGCAAGCAGGGCGATGACCGTCAGACCGGCGGCGCCGATGGAGAAGCCCTTGGTGATGGCCTTTGCCGTGTTGCCGGCGGCGTCGAGCTGGTCGGTGATCTCAAGCACATCGTCACCCAGGCCGCCCATCTCCGCCAGACCGCGGGCATTGTCGACGATCGGGCCGTAGGCGTCATTCGAGGTGATCATGGCGACGATCGAGAGCATGCCGACCGCCGAGAGGGCGATGCCGTAGAGGGCATAGCCGGGGCCCAGGGGTTCGCAGATCTTATAGGCGCCGAGGGCGGCGACGGCGATGCCGATCAGGGCCGGGAAGCAGGAGAGCAGGCCATAGGAGAAGCCGCTGATGATGGTGAAGGCGGGGCCGGTGGCCGAGGCCTTCGCCACGTGCTGGACGGACTTGCCTTCATCTGAGGTGAAGAGCTCCGACGTGAAGCCGATGACCGTGCCGGCGAGCAGTCCGAGCATGGCCGCGCCCCAGAGGCGCAGGTTGTAGCCGCTCGCGAGCGTCGCGATTAGGGTCAGGACGAAGAAGAGCACCGTGGTCAGGTAGGTCGAGCGGTTAAGAGCTCTGCCCGGGTGCTGCCCCTCCTTTACCGAGGAGAAGTACATGCCGACGAGGGAGGCCAGCAGACCCAGCGCTCCGAGCAGGAAGATGTAGCCGGTCTGGCCCAGCGGGGCGGCCAGGACCAGCGCAGCCGCGATTGAGGCGATGTTGGAGTCGAAGAGGTCGGCGCCCATGCCGGCCACGTCGCCGACGTTGTCGCCAACGTTGTCCGCGATGACGGCCGGGTTGCGCGGGTCGTCTTCGGGCAGGCCGAACTCCACCTTCCCCGTCAGGTCGGCGGCGATGTCGGCGGTCTTCGTGAAGATGCCGCCGCCGGCCTTCGCGAAGAGAGCCAGCGAGGAGGCGCCAAAGCTGAAGGCCAGGATGATGTTGCCGACTTCGGGAACATCATGGAAGATCAGGTAGAGGATGGAGGCGCCGAAGAGGCCGATGCCCACAACCGCGATGCCCATGACGGCGCCGCCACGGAAGCCGGCCATGTACGAAGGCGTGATGCCCTTCTGGGCGGCGGCGGCAGCCTTGACGTTAGCAATCGTGGCGATGCTCATGCCGAGCAGGCCCGCCAGGCCCGAAAGCGTGGCGCCGATCAGATAGACGGCGGCGTTCAGCAGATTCATGCCGATATTCGACGAAGTCCACACCGGCGGCAGGAAGAGGAAGATCAGTACCGCGGCGCCAATCAGGAATCGGGCCAGAATCCTGTACTCCACCTTCAGGAACGCAAAGGCTCCCTGACGAATCAGCTTCCCCCATTTGGCTACGGCACTGTCGTCCGTCTTCATATTCTTGACATACGAATAGAAGTACGCAGCCACAGCGAACGAAGCCAGTGACACGACGACCGCGATAAGCGACCAGACCCACCACTGCATGCAAATACCCCCTTGTTTTTGGCTCGTTCGCCAGTGCGGACGGGCACACGTTAATATGGATGGACTCTTCTTGTCCGTCCATTAATAAAGATTGTAGCTTATCTTAGGGGTTTTGGAGCAAGGAAAACAGCAAATACTGCCCGCTTTTTTACTCCAGAGCGCCGGAAGTTTACGAGAGTCTTCCAGAGAAGCCATACGCGTCAGGCTCTGGATCGACAGAGGAACTCAAAAGCGCAGTTCAGCTTCTCTTTTTTGTCAACGTCTGTCCTTTGATGCCGACTCTGGATTTTCTACACCTGTCCCCCTTTGAGGATCCAGGAAAAATGAATTTCGCCTGCAGCAGAAGGTTTTGGCCTCTTTTGACCACGAAGGGCCTGATTTTGGTCAAAACAGCGTGTAATGGCAAATTCGATTGCCATTTCAGCCCATCTTGACCACAAAGGACCGGTTTCTGGTCAAGATTGAGAGTTTTACAAAAAGAATTTTGTATTTCTCTTCATCTTGACCACAAAGGACCGGTTTCTGGTCAAGATCGAGAGTTTTACAAAAAGAATTTTGTATTTCTCTTCATCTTGACCACAAAGGACCGG
>JASGUW010000192.1 GCA_030055235.1 Bacillota bacterium | reverse complement strand
GCTGTTGGATGTCGTGTTCAAGGAAGACGCCTGCCGCGTACATGACCCGAATCTGCAGTTGAACCTTAATCTTCTGAGGAAGTTGGCATTGGCGATCCACAAGAACTTTCTTGCAAAGAAGAAGGCTACCGAAGAGAAGAAATATAAGCGACGAAGCATAATAGCGAATATGGAGACGTGCAACAGGAAAGTAGATTTTCTTATCAAGGTATTGTTGACCTGTAATCTGGAAGCTGTGGAGGCCGAACTTTTAAGCGCCTGAGTCTATGGGTAGGGCAAACTATGCCTAAAAAACGGGTGACAACGAGAATATAGGGCTCATAGCACTCACTAAAAGGTGGAACGTTTCCCAAACACGTCCGATTTGACTGCTGAGAAGATATCTCTTGCATCAAACATGCATTTGCTCACTCTTGTTGCCATATTGTCATAATCCTCGCCGGGGCCGTGCGGGAGTATGTCATAATAAGTACACAAGCTGGCGGAGCTTGTTATAGTAAGAGTTTTAAGGCTTCACACAAACCAAAAACCATGGAAGAGATGCGTTTTACTCCGTTGCTTTTTTCACGAAAAAAGAGCTATTGCGCATCTTTTGTTTTTTAAAATCTAAACTCAGAGTCTTAATCGAGGTTATTGTTCACGGGGGTAGCTGAGTAGTTCCAGCACCTCCTTTCTGCTCGATTCTCTCCCTTTTCTACATCTTCTTTTTCTCTACAAATGCCCAGTTTGCAGGCCAAAACCTTGTGCATAAATCATCGGATTTTGGCCTCTTTTTGCTTTCATTATACTGTCTTATGGGAAAATGCCCCTAAGGCACTAAGGAGGTGCTTATGGCGATCGCTTATCAGCTCGACAAGCGTTACGGCATCACTTATGCCTACGAATCACAGTTCTACTGGGACAAGGAAACGAAAAAGCGCCGGGCAAAACGCAAGCTCATTGGCAGAGTGGATCCCGAGACAGGTGAAATTGTTCAGACTGACGGGCGCAACAGAAAGGTGATGAAGAATAAGGCAGTTGGTGAAAAGGCGGACAATAGAGCGCTCTATGAGAAGCTTATGCAACAACATGAAAAGGCCCTCAAACAAATTGCGGCGCAAGAAGTGCTCATAGCCCATCTGAGAAAAGAGTTAGAGCAAAGGGATGGTTCGAAATGAACGATGAAGCTTAGCTCGTGATTCTTGCTCCAGAGCAGAGAAACAGGGATCCACAGCAGCGCATTCAGGACATACCGAGTACAGAGAAAGACCTGCAGGAAGTCTTCGCTGCTCTCAAGAGAGAACTGCACGCGAAGGAGCTGGAACTTCAAGACTGCAAAGAACAGATTCGCGAAAAGGATGAGCAGCTTAGCAAAAAGGATGAGGAAATCGCTTCCTTGCACGCGAAGTTGGAGGATGCCGAAGGCAGATGTGAGAAGCTTACCACACAACTCAATCTGAACTTTTGAAGAAGAAGTATTTTGGCGATGTTCCCGGATACTGCGAGTAGGCATGAGTTGTTGGAAGCTCTGGCCGGAACAAAAGAGCATGCCGAAGATGAGGAAGCAAAAGCCTTAATCGAGGAGCAATGCGAAAACAAAGTGACACTAATGACAGAGAACGACTTCGAGAAGTTGGTATTAGCAGCGGCAGAAGACTTACCTGAAGTGTAAAAAAATGCAGCAGCCCTGACGGTGTTGATACACCTGATGGGCTGCTATTTTTGCTTTCGCATTTTTCGATATTATAAGAACAGGTGTTGATATGACCTCTGATTCGCTGTTGCCCTGCATTCAGCAAAAACGCAGCTATTATAATGACAACGTGTTGATATTCGACGAATTTAAGAGTATAATATGTTAAAAAAGAAGGTTAAGATTATGGCGACAACGAATTTAAATATCAGGATTGACAAAAACGTTAAGGAGCAAGCGGAGGCGATCTTTTCTGAGTTGGGGCTTAATATGACGACGGCTGTCAACATGTTTTTAAGGGCGACAATTAGAGAAAATGGCATTCCTTTTGATTTGAAGCTGGATACTCCCAATAGCCTTACTGCAGCAGCTATCGAAGAAGGTAGAAGAATTGCCCATGACGATACTATCAAGGGATACTCAAGCATGGAGGACTTAAGGAAAGCATTGGAGGGATGAAGTACGAAGTAAAATTTACCAATCAATTTAAGAAAGATCTTAAACTGGCAAAAAAGCAAGGCAAAGACTTGAACAAGCTCTACGACGTCATAGATTTACTGGCAAAAGGAGAGCGCCTTGAAGCGAGGTACAGAGATCATGCTCTGACGGGAGACTATAAGGAAACAAGAGAATGTCACATAGAGCCTGACTGGCTTTTGGTATATGAACATATAATTGACGTGCTTGTACTCATGCTTTACAGGCTAGGCTCACATTCAGAACTCTTTAAATAATTTACAGCAGTAATTTTGCATACCAAAGGATTATTCTTTTCCCAGTGCTGCACCTATAATTTCCATTATCATTTTTAATTCTGTTTGCTTCACGCCGTCCAGTTTGTCATAGTCATCCAGTCGAACAAGTTCCTCATGAATACCTTCCAAGCTATCCCAGCAAGAATCGATAACATTTTGTGTCGCAAAAACCTTTATCGGCGCATCTAAAATTGCTTTTGTCATATAATCCTGCCTACTAAGTCCGGACAGTTCAATTTTGGCAAAGATTTTCTACCGATCAAGCTTGTTCACTCGAAAAGCGATCGTTGCCACTCTTTGTCTCCTGTTGTTATCTTTCTTTTTCTGTGACTCTCTTTCCTTTTTGAGTTTTTCATTATGCAGAGCTTGCCACTCCGCTTTGGTTAAACGCTCCGGCTGCTTTGTGCTTCTTTTTCATAGCAGCCTCTTTATAGCTAGGAAATCCTGGAGCTTTCATTGCTTTCACCTATCTCATTTAATTTATCTGCCATATCTATTTGTTTGCTTGGAAACATATGACTATAGTCCATCAACACCTTTAAGCTCTCATGACCTGTTCTTTCAGCAATATCTACGGGTGAAAATCCCATTTCTATCAAGAGAGATATGTGGCTATGCCTTAAAGCATGAAGTTTGATGCATTTTCAAGAGCAAATGGGCGGAGAGGCGGAAAAGGCCGGCTTTCTCGCTGAGGAAGCTGTGGCAGAGTGGATTACTCGGTCTCGTCGTGAGGAAAATGCCGAATGAAGATTATGATTGACACCAATATATTGATCTCATAATAGACGTGCGATATTTCCTTTCCGAGCGTATTGATGCCGAACTTCTAAAAAAAGTGAGTTTTGACACCCTAATCATAATATTGCATCTTCCAGAAGAAATCCTGTTTTGGCCGATGTCTTTGCAAGAATGGATTTAATGGAGAGACGGGGTACAGGCCTATAAAACATTATAGAGGACTATGAATTTCAAGATAATTATAAAGAGGACTTAAAACCTGAATTCAGATCAACGGAAACTAAATTTTCTACGGTTTTAAAGAATTTGAATTGTGGCACTCACGATGTCGGTCACGATGTCGGTCACGATGTCGGTCACAATGTCGGTCACAAATTAGAGCCAGCTGAAAGACGACGTAAAATAATAGATTTATTACTTGAAAATCCAAATACGACGGCATTAGAACTGAGTAAAATATTTTTCTTAAATGTAAGGACGATAGAAAGAGATTTAGCGAAACTAACAGAAGAAGGTTTTATCGAATATGTAGGTTCATCTATGGAAGGCGAATGGAAAGTTAAGGGTAAGTAGTTTAATATATTCCCGATGCTAAATTGATACTATCAGACAATAGACAACATTTATTGACAATAAAACAGGCATATAAATCAAAATTCAAAAAATAAAAGCATTGCAAATAACCATTTCACAAATTACGACAAGGAGTGGAAGTAGCGTCAAAATTGTTGAAATGGCTGTAAATATGGCAGAAGTGTGGAGCCGGAATTTCCGATAGGTTCAGAAAGAGGTAGGGAGGAAGAGAGGTAGAACGTATTGAAAGATACAAGTATCGTTAATATTATTATATATTATATTATATATTGAATTTCTGGCATGTTTATTGCGGGGGTTGTTCATGAGTCGGCTCACCTCGTAGTAGGCTCAATAAACGGATGGAAGTTTCAGGTTTTTCAGATAGGTCCTTTTCTATGGGAAAGAGAAGATATATATGCACCTATCAGTTTTTTATGTTCTGAAAAGAACCGTGTCGTGAGAATTACGATTCCCAGCCCTCTGCTCTACCCGGCCGCCGGTGCTCCGGTAACGGAGCACCGTGCACGGAGTCGGTGCATGGTAGCTTTTTTCTTTCAGTTTGCAGGCACAAAAACGTTTTTTAAGCACCTTAGTCGTTTTTACGTTCCCATTTCAGAGGCATCCGCAGAAAGTGTCGCCCGTACAACTGCTTCCTATTGATTCGTTTGCCGCCGCTATGCATTAACGAATAAGAAAGAGAGAAAGCGGCGGTGCTGCAGCGCCAGTTGGGGTAAAGAGCTGTGGCCAAGTTTTTCTGTTCCTGCCCCGATTCCGGGGCACCAGCGCAATTTTTCCCTATTGTGTCAAGCCCCTGTACAAATTCTCCGATAATGCCCCGAAGCCAGTATGAAACTTAGAAAATCAGCTGTACTGAGATTAAGGAAGGGTGCCTCAACGCACGAGGTTTTGTGAACGCCTATTGGATACGGTTTTGTTCTGTATCAATCATCATGGCACAGTGTTACCCGTCTGATTATGAACGGCTAGGGTGAGCAAAATTTCCGCTCTGGACAGGTTTTGGTGGTCTCTGTCGGGTCGCAGCTGTCCAGAACGTAAAAATTGCACAGAAAACGGCTTGGAGTGAGCAAAATTTGCGCTCTGGACAGATTTTGGTGGCCTCTGCCGGTCTGCGGCTGTCCAGAGCGTAAAAATTGCACAGAAAATGGCTTGGAGTGAGCAAAATTTCCGCTCTGGACAGATTTTGGTGGCCTCTGCTGGTCTGCGGCTGTCCAGAGCGTAAAAATTGCACAGAAAACGGCTTGGAGTGAGCAAAATTTCCGCTCTGGACAGATTTTGGTGGTCTCTGCTGGTCCGCAGCTGTCCAGAGCGAAGATTCACACCACTGCAGTCACGACAGTTACCAACGTAGTCGCCACAGCTACCGCGACCGCCAGCACCACCGCCAGCACCGCTGCAGCTGCGGCGCCGGAATCAGCGGGAACGCCGGCGCGGCCAGCGCGGCAGACGCAGCTGACGCAGCTGGCCGCGCCGGCGCAACGCCTGCCGCGCGTTCCGCGTGGAGCGCAGTCCGTAGGAGTTGACGATGAAGAAGTGGCGCAGGGCCCGCTCGCTGCGGGTCAGGGTGAAGCGGTCCATCAGGCGCTCGGCGAGCGACGCCAGGCGATAGAGGCGGTTGTGCAGGGCGGTGGACTGCTCCTGATCGGCGTCGACAGAAGCGCGCTCGAGTCCGGGCAGGTCGCTGGCGGAGCCGAAGGCGGCCTCCTCGGCCAGAGCCAGGTCGCCGAGCAGGTCCTGGCGCAGCAGCTCGGCGTCGCCGACGGCCGGCGCCGCGGCCAGGATCGCGACCTCCTCCCGCAGGGTCAGGCCGCGGCGCCGGAGCCGCGCCCGCTCTGCCTCGCCGAGCGACGACGAAGCGACCTCCCGCAGCAGGATCAGGATGGCATCCCAGTAGAGCAGGATCAGCTCGGCCGGCGAAAGCTCCGGCCAGGCCTGACGCATGTCGGCCGGGTGCAGCAGGCGCTGCCAGCGGCGCAGGCGGTAACGAAGCAGCTTTTGCAGAAGGTAATAAAGCACAAGCAGCGCCAGCAGGATCAGGAAGAGGCGGGCCACGATCGTCAGGATGACGGATGCGGGGCTCTCGGGCTCGGACCTGGGTGTCGGTTCGGTCGGCTTGGGAGGCCGCGGCCCGTCGGGCGGGCTGGTCGGCGTCGGCGGCGGACTGGTCGGCGTCGGGGTCGGCGGCGCGGTCGTTTCCTCAGGCTCCGGCGTCGGCGTGGCGACGGGCGGCTCCGGCAGGACTTCCCGCAGTCCCTCGCCCGGCGTCGGATCCACCGGCAGCCAGCCGATCCCGTCAAAATACACTTCAGTCCAGGCATGCGCCGAGCGGTTGGTCACCTTCATGGGCGAAGCGAGCACAACCGCGCCCTCCCGCTCGCCGCCGACCGCGAAGCCCTCGACGTAGCGCGCCGGGATACCGAGCGTGCGGCAGAGCACCGCCAGCGCTGAGGCGTAATAGACGCAGTAGCCGCTCTGTGTCGCCAGCACGTGCTCGACAAAATCCTGTCCCTCAGGCACGTCGACCACTTCCAGGCTGTAGTGCATCGACTGCAGCCAGTCGCGCAGGCGCAGTACGCGGCTCAAGCGATCCTGGGGCACCGCCCCGGCACCGCGCTCGCCGCCGACTTCCAGCGTCTCAGGGTAGCCGGCCGCGAAGCGCACACCGAGCGCCCCCCGGATCCCGACCGCCCGCGCCGCCTCATAGACGGTGCCGCCGGGCCGATAGGGCGGTGTGTCCGGCAGCTGCAGGTATTCCGCCAGTTCATCGGCCAGATGTGTCGGGTCCGCCTCCTCCGTCCCGTAGGGCAGGGCCTGATCCCGGCCGGCCGCCGCCACAAACCAGCGCCCCAGATCCAGATTCTCCGAACGCACCTGGTAGACCTGGTCGGGATTGAAGGCCCGCGTCGCATTCAGCGTCCCCGACTCATCGATAAAGGTCAGATACGGCTGATTGCCTTCAAGCGAAATCTCCGTCGGCCGTCCGCCAATCATGTAGGTCTGCAGGCGGTCGGTCAGCATGGTCACGCGGTAGTCAAGCTCCCGCACCCGCACCCTGTCGCCGCCCAGCGCCGCCGCCACACTGTCGCTGGTAAACGGCGGCCAGATGGCGTCGCGCTCGGCGCGGAACATGGGGTTCTCAAAACGGAAGCTCGTCTGCTCACGGTCGACGCTCCAGTTAAAGCCGGTGTAGATGCGGCTCGACTGGCCGCGCAGCAGGCCCGCCGTCTCCCCCTCCAGCGTAAACACCGGGCGGTCGTTGAGCTCCACCGTCCCGCCCAGACGGTCGCCGTAGGGATAGTAGCCGGCGTCGCGGATCGTAAACAACCGGAAGTGATAGGGCGCAATCCAGCTGTCCGGCAGCAGGTAGGTCAGGTCGTCGACGAAGGCATGGGCATGCGCGTTGTAGAGGTCGGCGGGGCCGATGCGCGTCTGGATCAGGACGGCCGGAACGAGCGCCAGGCTGACGGCCAGGACGGCGATCAGCAGGGTTTCGCGCGTGAGCCGCCAGGGCTGTGTCGGGGCCAGGTCGGCGACCCGGCGTCGCTGGGCCGCAAGCGCCACCCAGATGACCGCGATCAGAATCAGGAGCGAAGGCAGCAGCAGCCCCTCCTGATTGTTGTAAGCCCCGACCACGATGATGACGATGCCGAACAGCAGGGCGGTGACCGGGCGCCGGAAGCGTCCGGCAAGCAGGTAGGCAGGCAGCACGATCAGCCAGCGTATCAGGTCACCGAGCCGCCGCTGCTGGAGCAGCAGCCAGTGCAGGTTGGCGCGGCTGCTGTGCTGGGCCAGCCAGGCTTCCGGCTCACGCGCCGCCGTAAAGCCACGGATCGTCTCGTCGATAAAGGGCGCGACGCGCTCGCGCAGGAAGAGAAGCAGGACACCCGTCACCAGCAGCACAATCGTGCTGATCAGGAGCTGCCTGAGTGTCCAGGTGGCCGCCGCCAGCAGGAACAGGGCAATAGTGGAGACAATGAGGCTGCGCACGGGATTCCAGGGCTGGCCAAAGACGGGGAGGAGGATGGCTTCGCATGCGAAGCTCAGCACGAGTGCCGGCAGCAGCCGCAGTGCGAGCGTGCGCAGTTTCTCCGGCCCGCTGCGCCCGGTCAGCCCGCCGTCCATCAGTCCTGCCCCTCCCAGGGCGGTGCCAGCGGCAGCACCACGACACCGCTGCGGCGCAGTTCGTTCTGGCGCTCTTCCTGCGGCCCGCCGCCCGCCCGCAGGGTCAGCAGGATCACGCGGCGGTCCTGCAGGGCCAGCTGGTGCAGGGCCACTACGTGCTCCGCCGCCAGCCTGGTCAGTACGACATAGCAGACGGCAGCGGCGGCGGGGATTTCTTCGGTCAGGCAGCGCAGACACTCGCGTTCATGGGGATCCAGGGCGGGTGGTGCATCCTGCGTTGCAGTTGGCGGGGCAGATGTTTCCTGCGTGCGGGAGAACAGGGAGGGACGGGCGGCCAGCAGCCTGGCATTTTGCTCAGAAAAGACCGCAGGAGAAAGACCTTCCAGCTCCGTCTCCACCCGCAGCGTGTTTTCGGCCCCCGTCACCGGCAGGTAGAGAATCAGCGGCTGCCGGGTCGTGGTGAAGAGCAGCGCCAGATCACAGGCGATGTCGCCGGCGAAATCCGCCATCTGCCAGGCGAGGGGATCGGCCAGATCGCCGTGCAGGCCTTCGCAGAGCAGGGCCGCCGTCGGCTGGCGCGGCTCGGCGAATTCGCGCACCTGCAGCTCGCGCAGGTGGCTGGACACGGCCCAGTGCACCAGTTTCATGGATTCGCCCGGGCGCCAGGCGCGCAGCCGGGCGACCTCGTCCAGGTCGGTCGAAAAGCGCTGCTCGGGCCGCGGACGCTCGTCCACCAGCGTGCGCACCAGCTGCTCGACGGCCGCCGTGCGGGGCTTCGCAGGAAGCACCGTCAAGCGACACATGGCAGGCTCGAGCCGGGTGGCGATCGGGATGCGGAAGAAGCCGAAGGGATCCTCCAGCCGGCCGCCCTGGACGCCGAGTGCGTAGATGCCGCGGTACATGGCGTCGGTGCGGATGGCGAAGGCCGCAGTCTCCCGACCGGCGGCCTGCAGGCGCACCAGGTCGTGGCCGGCCCGCCCGCGCAGGCGGTCCGGCAGGGAGCGGCGGCTCTGGCGGGGCTTGTCGGGGTTGGCCTCCGGCCAGGGCACCGACACCGTCGCCAGCTCCAGGCCGTAGATCGGCAGCGGCAGGCTGCGGCGGATGCGGATCAGCAGGCGGGTGGCGCTGCCGTGCGGCAGCTCGGGCGGATCGTAGCTCTGCTCGATGATAAGGTCGCGGCGCTGCAGCAGGATGTAGATCAGGGAGAAGGCAGGCAGCAGCAGCAGCGCGAAGAGCACGAAAACGAGCGCGTCATAGGCGTTGTAGTTCATCGTGAGGTAGGTGATCAACACGATGATGAGGTAGAGGGCGAAGCGGCGGGTCATCCGTTAGCCAGGTGGCCGTCGGCCGTGTCAGGAGGGCCGGGGGGCCGGGACTTCGGCCAGCAGGGCGGCCGTGATGTCGGAGGGGCTGCGGCCGTTGAGGCGGGCATCCGGTGTCAGCAGGATGCGGTGGGCCCAGCAGTCGTCGACCAGGGCGCGGACATCGTCGGGCGTGACATAGCCGCGGCCGAAGAGCAGGGCCCTGGCCTGCGACGCCCGCACCAGCATCAGCGCCGCACGCGGGCTGGCGCCGAGCGCCACCGCGGCAATGCGGCGGGAGGTCTGGGCCAGGCGGGCGACATAGCTGTGGATGGCCTCTGAAACAAAGACCTGACGTGAAAGCTGCTGCAGCCAGTCGACCGCCTCCTGGGAGAGGACGGGCTCCAGTCCGCGCTCGGCCGTCCCGGCGATGTGGCGGCGGAAGATCTCCGCCTCCTCTTCCTCCGTCGGATAGCCCAGCATGATGCGCAGCATGAAGCGGTCCAGCTGCGCCTCCGGCAGGGGGTAGGTGCCGGCCTGCTCGACCGGGTTCTGCGTGGCCAGGACCATGAAGGGCTTGGGCAGCGGCAGGGTCCTGCCGTCCACCGACACCTGCCGCTCCTGCATGGCCTCCAGCAGGGCAGACTGGGTCTTCGGCGTGGCGCGGTTGAGCTCGTCAGCCAGGATGATCTGCTTCATCAGCAGGCCTTCGTGGAAGTCGAAGCGCCCGGTGTGCTGGTTGTAGACCGAATAGCCTGTCAGGTCGGAGGGCATGACGTCCGGTGTGAACTGGACGCGGCCGAAGCTCATGCCGAGCGACTGCGACAGGGCGGAGACCAGCGTCGTCTTCCCGATGCCGGGGACGTCCTCAACCAGGGCATGACCCTGGGCCAGCAGGACGATGAGCAGGCCGTCGATCGCCTGCTCCTTCCCGACCATGACGGACATGATGTTCTCCCGCACCTGCGAGATCAGGCGGCCGGCGCGGCGCAGCGCCTCTATACGGGCCTCGCGGTCGGGATCGGCGGTGTCGCCGGCGGGGTACTTCGCCTGCATCATACGCAGAGGGCGAGCTCGCGGTTGACGCGCTCGCGCAGGATCTCAAGCCGGTCCTGGTCCTCCGGGCGGGCGATCATGGTCAGATCGGCGCCGAAGACGTCGGTCATCAGGTCGATGACAGCCCCGTGGCCGCGGTGGGCGGCGAGCTGCTGCAGGGCGGCCAGGTCGGCGAAGGCGTCGGCCGTCAGCATCTGGCGCAGGGAGTCGTAGGGGGTGCCGTCGGGGCCGGGGTAGACGACGAAGGCGTCGCCGCCGGGGAAGCCGAGCCCGGCGTCATTGACGCGCCAGGGGTCGATGCGGCCGAGCGAATACTGGCGGTTGTAGAAGTTGTAGCCCCAGTGCAGGAAACCGGCGAAGTCGTAGCGGAAGAGCTGGGCGCCCAGGATGCGGGCGCGGCCGGAGGGCATGGCGATGAAGCGGTTGGCGACGCCTTTGTGCTGGGCGCAGCAGTAGTAGGTCCACAGGCCCTTGACATCGGCCTCCAGGAAGGGGCCGACATGGTCGGAGGCGACGACCGGCTGCTTGACGATGCCTTTTTGGAAGAAGGCGAAGTCCGACAGCGCGTCCATAATCGGATAGGGGTCGACCAGGGGGACGACCAGGTCGCGTGCCGCCTGGTAGGCGGGCAGGTGCTCGAGCTGGGGCTCGTCGGAGATGTGGAAGATGGCGCGGCCGCGGAGCTCGTGGGCGTCGAGCCAGGCGACGAGCTGCGGCAGGAAGGCGGTCAGGAAGGCGCGCCAGTCGTCGCCGCAGGCATCGGTCTCCCAGCCGAAGCGCCGTGTCTGGCTGCCGTCGGGATGGGTCACCATGACCTTCGGCGCATGGGCGGCGCCCCACTGGGTGAAGAGGTGGCAGAGCTCGAAGTTTTCGATGCCGGCGCGGCGGGCGGTCGTGACCCAGCGCTCGAGCCCGTCGAAGTTGAACTCCCACTGTCCGGGCGCGGGCTCACGGACGCCGATGAGCTGGACGGTGGTGCGCTCGTGGCCGACGGCGGTGTCAAGCGGCGGCGTGAAGAGCGGGGTCAGGAGGAGGTTGATGCTGCGTTTGGCGGCGAGTGCCATATAGGCTTCGAGTGCCTGCCAGTGCTCCTCCGAGAAGACTTCGTAGCCGTAGTAGTCGGCGATGGTGTCGGCATGGAACCACTCGGTGTGCAGGATGTCGGGGGCGGTGGCCGTGACCGGCATGACTTCGAGTGTCAGGGCAGCCGTCGCGCGGCCGTCGGGGGAGTGGAGGGCGATTTCGAGCGGGAGGTCGCCGGCGGGGCAGTCAGCGTCGACTTCGACATCGATCCAGAGGGCGACGCGGTAGCGCGGCGCTACGAAGACGCGATTGTTTTCGAGCGGCAGCAGGGGGTCGGGGAAGAGGCCGGGGGCGGTGCTGAGGTAGTTGTCGTCGCTTTCACCGTAGGTGGCAAAGCGCACCGGCACGTAGTCGAGTGTGCGTACGGTGACCTGGGCGCCGTCGGGCTCTGTTGTCGTGACTTCGAGCTCCTGGCGCATGTGGCCGCTCCAGTCGAGCAGCAGCTGGCAGGACCAGCGCTCGCCGCGGAGCACCGTCAGGTTGGTCGGCGGGGTGGCGGCCGGGCCGCTGCCGTCGGGGCGGGGCTTGTAGAGCGAAGAGGCCAGGGACACCTCGAGCGAGGGATGCTGGTTTGTGAGTTTCAGGCGAGCCATCGCGGCACCTCCGGGGCTTTCCGGTCGCAGGCAGGCAAAAGGCGCCCGGGCGGCCGGAAAATAGTTGTTTCATGATACCACGCGCGGTGGCTGAGCTTTGTGAACAGCTGTGAAAGGTGTGCGCGGCTGCCGGCGCGGTTGTTGATGTAGGTGCTGGCGCGGCTGCAGGTGTTATCGGGTTTCCGCAGCGGAAACTGCTGCGAAACCTTGAAATTCTGCACAAGCAGCAGGCTCGCGTGTGCAAAATTTCAACCTTTCGCAGTTTTTCAGGCTTCTGCTCGCATATTTATTCGAAAATGTGCATGTATGAAGCGAATATGCATGATAATGAATATTTATGCGCTTAAATTTGCGAAACCTTGAAATTTTGCACAGACGGCAGACCAGAGTGTGCAATTTTTCAACCTTTCGCACTCGAAAACTGCGAAACCATGAAAATCTCCCTACAGACAGCGGGCGAAATGGGAAGAAACAACGTTCAGGGGGGTGAAGCAAGTTCGCCTGGACAACGAAGCATGCCCAGAAGGCTGCAAAAAGTGTTTAGTGCGTAGTTATGCACAATCGACGCAGAATAGTGAGCAATTTTACGCTCTGGACACTTCCTGCTCGTCCATAGGGTCCCGAAACAAAAATGCGCTGGTACCTCGGAAACGGTGCGGAGCAGACAAGCTTGCCCATATATTCACTCCAACTGGCGGTGCAGCACCGCCGCTTTCTTTTTTGATCTTAAAGCGGCGGCAAACGAATAGATAGGAAGCAGTCGTACGGGCGACACTTGCTGTGCTGTCCTGAAACGGGAAAGTGGAAACGCCTAAGGGTGGTCAAAAGACGCTTTTGTGCCCGCAGAATCGGGCAGGAGCAGAAAAACTTGTTCAGGGGTGGACAAAAAATGCGCTGGTGCCCCGAAATCGGGGCAGGAACGAAAAAATTGTCCACAAGTGGCCAAAAATTGCGCTGGTGCCCTGAAACCGGGGCAGGAACGAAAAAATTGTCCACAGCTGGTCCAAAATTGCCGTTTGTGCCCACACAACCGTGCACAAACGCCGTTTTTTGGCCACAGCTGGCTCCAAAGTGTCGTTTGTGTTCGCAAAACTCAGGCTGCAGGTGCGACTACCGGTGACCTCATATGCTGCTCAGGTAAACAAATAAAAACAAAAAGCGAAGCGCGTAGCGGGGGAGTGATTTTTGGATGCTATGTTGATTAGCATCTGAATGCTGTGCCTATTGGCAGCAAAAGAAATGACAATGTATTGAGTTATGTCATAAAACTACTACAACTCAAGCAGTTGTCACCAGTCAGGCTGAGTACCGAGCCGCCTCCGCTCCTTCAGGTCCCGTGAGACCTGGCCCCCGTAGCGCCCACCGCCGTCGTCAGCGGCCGCGCCCCGCCGCCGTCCTTTCGCGATCGCGATCCAGACGGCGGTTGCGGAAATAAAGCAGAATATCTGCGCCCACAAAGGTCATGTTGAACAGATAGAAGACCATGACATAGTCACGGCTGTAGAGCAGCTTCATGCAGGTTCCGGCGATGTAGCCGGCGAAGATCAGGCAGAGGAAGAGAAGACTCTTCCCCTTTGCTGAGCGCGTACGCCAGGACTTCAGTACGTTGACGGGCCAGGAGATCCCGAAGAGGATCAGCATCATGGATTCGAGAATCTGCCTCATTTAGTTGTCTACCTTCATTTGCTGTCTGCCATGTCTCATCCAGCTGCCGACCTCATCTATCTGTCCGCCTCCCGGCGCTGCTTCCGGGAGAGTTCCAGATTGTCGCCGTGGCGCACCTGCGTCATCGCGAGCAGGGCCAGCGCGAAGGCAATCGGAGAGTACACAAAGAGCGTTGAATAGTTGTCCGTCAGATCGCGGATCCAGCCGAAGAGGATGGGGCTGACAATAGCCGAGCTGAAGGAGAAGAAGTAGTAGAAGCCGGTGAAGCTCCCGACACTGTCACGGGTGGCGAGTTCCACGACCATAGGCAGCGAATTGATGTTGATGCAGGCCCAGAAGACGCCTCCGACGGAGAGCAGGGCCAGCATTACCAGGGGATGATCAACGACGTTGATCGGGATGAAGACGACGACCAGACCCACCAGGCCGATGCGGATCAGGCGCAGGCGGCCGAAGCGCTCCGCCAGATGACCGGAGGGCAGGGCGAAGATCATGAACATGAGCGAAAAGGCCGTCAGCATCATCGTTGCCGAACCCGGCTCGAGGCCATGGATATTGACTGCGTAGAGCGTGAAGAAGGTCTCGACAGCGTTGTAGCCCGTGAACCAGAAGAAGATGGCGGCGAGCATCAGCAGCAGGCTGCGCTGCTCGGAGCGGCCAAGATGAGCCAGCGCTCCGCGAATGCCGCCCAGGCTATGGCGACCCGGCAGCTCCGACTCATCGGCAGCCTCCGTCTTCTCTGCCAGCCCGGCGTCAAGCACCTCGGCCGCGAAGCGATAACCGTGCTTATCCGGCACCGCAATTCCCTTCTCCCGCCGCCAGGCGACAGCGTCCGGCTCACGCACGAAGGCCAGCAGCATCGCCAGGGCCAGAATCAACACCACGGCCGCCATCGCGAAGGGGTAGATCAGCTGGGGATGCAGCTTCGCCAGCAGGCCGCCGAGCAGAAAGGCCAGGACCGAGCCCAGTCCACCCATCAGGTTGATGATGCCATTGGCCTTGGAACGCAGAGCCTTAGGTGTCACGTCCGGCATCAGGGCGATGACGGGCGAGCGCCACAGCGACATGATGAAGTTGAAGAGGACCAGCAGCACCATCATCACTGGCAGTGTCGACATGAAGGGCAAAAGGGCGAAGAGGAAAGCCGAGAGCGGCATGCCCATCGCAATCCAGGGCAGGCGCCGCCCGATGCGCGTCCGGGTGCGGTCGCTCAAAATGCCGACAGTTGGCTGGAAAATCACGCCGAAGAAGTTGTCAATTGTCATGATGATGCCGATCAGGGTGGTAGAGAGGCCAAAGCGCGTCTCCAGCATCACCGGCACCATGGCGTTGTAGATGGACCAGATCAGGCTCGAACCGAAGAAGCCGAAACCGATCAGCAGGGTCTGACGATAGTTGAGTTTCGGCAGGCCGCCCGCCGCCGTCAGGCTCTTTTCATCTTTCTTCATGGTGCAGTACCTTTCTTCCCGGCAATAAAGGCTGCCCGCAGCTCGAGCGCCCGCTCAGGCACATTGGTGATGATTGCGTCCACTCCGAGCTCAAGCGCCGCCCGCAGGTGAACTTCCTCATCGATGGTCCAGGCATGCACCCGCAGCCCTCCGCGCTGCACCTGCTCCACAAAGCCCGGCAGCTGCAGGCTGTTCAGCATCGGGTGCAGGGAGCTGACCCCGCAGGCCCTGGCATAGGTAACAGGGTCGTAGAGGATCGAGCTGTAGAGGATGCCCGACTGCGCGCCGAGTCCCAGATCCGCCAGGCGCCTGATGCTGGCATGGTTGAAGGAGGAATACCAGACCTGCTCCTCGACGCCCATCTCCCGCACCAGCTCCACAGTCCGTGCTTCGAGCCGCGGATCCAGTATGATCGAGTTCTTCAACTCAATGTTCAGGACGACATTACGGCCGCGGATCAGATCGAGCAGCTCGACCAGGCAGGGCACGCCGACGGGATCGCGATCCGGCCGGTGCCAGGCGGCATTCAGACGCCCCAGCTCAGCCGCTGTCAGGCTGGAGACGGGGTGAGCTTCGCCTGCTACACGCAGCGTGTTCTCATCATGAATGATGACGACCTCACCGTCGGCGGACAGCTGCACATCAATCTCCATACCGTCCGCACCCGCCTCAAGCGCCGCGACAAACGCCGGCATCGTATTCTCCGGCTCGGCATGGCTTGCACCACGGTGCGCCCAGATCATGCTTCGCATAATTATTCCTCCTCTTTCTGCAAAGCCCGCTGCAGCGGTCCGAGCAGCGCCAGATTGACACGCTCCTTGTCAAAGAAGACCTGCGGGAACTTGGGTTCGGCCTTGTAGAAGATGCGTACGCGCATCATCATCACCGTGTTGGCATCAGCCAGTGCCTTCGTGCTGAAGGAATCGAGTGTAATCACGGCTGCTTCCGGTTCGAATAACGGGAGCTCGGCGAGCACCGCCCGGCTTTCTTCGAGCAGTCCTTCGACGCGCTCGGGTGGCAGATCGAGCGGCAGATCCCAAAAGATTTCCTGCAGGAGGGCGTTGCGCGTCGAGATGTTTCGGATTGGGCTCGAGCCCAGCTTGGAGTTGGGCACGGTCAAAATGGACTGATCCAGCTGGCGGATTCGTGTACTGCGCAGGCCCACCTCGACGACACAGCCAGTGATGTCCGAACCGGCGTTGATCCAGTCGCCGATGCGGAAGGGACGATCGAGCATGATCGCCAGTCCGGCGAAGATGTTCGACGCTGTGTCCTGAGCCGCCAGTGCCAGCAGCAGACCGCCGATGCCAAGCCCGGCAATGATACCGCTCAGATTCTGGATCCAGTTGGACAGGACGACCAGGACGCCGATGATGGCGATGAGCGTGCGCAGCATGGTGGAGACGTAGCTGAAGGCGCTGAGCTCCTCGCGGCCGCGGTCCTTGTCGGACTGCAGCAGCAGCTGGGAGGCGGTCCTGGCTGTCTGGTAGAGCAGCCAGAAGAAGGGGATCTGGGTCAGGCTGCGGGTGAGGCGTGTAAGGAGGGGCAGGAGCCGCCCTTCGTGGAAGGAGAAGGGCAGGAGGATATGCAGTGCCGCCGCCGTGATCAGCCAGGCCAGAGGGCGGACCAGATCGCGCCTGGCCTCCTCACGCAATTCGGGATGGCGGCGCCAGACAGGGCGGCCCAGCAGGCGGATCACAAAGTGTGCGAGCGGTTTGCGCAGCAGGAAGACAGCGAGCAGAATGCCGGCGTTGACTGCGACCGCTAGCCAGGAGTCTGTCACCAGCCAGGTCCTGGGGTGCGGGATGCCGCTGGCGAGTTCCGTTGCAAATAGAAAGAAAGCATTATTCGTAAACATGCGCCCAGTATAGACTATTCGTCCACGCTGGTGGATTTGCCGGAGCTTAAAAGTCGTAACAAAGACAGCGGAGGTATCCGGTGTGACGGAAACGGCATTTACACTCCGTTCATCGGAAACGGGAACATATGTCACCTTGGAGCATCATCTTTTTGCGTATAGTTAGTGGCAGCTAACATAAGCTGAATTGATAGCCCGACGGGCAGGAGGATACATCCATGACCTTTAGACTTGAAGCACTCGCCTACCCCTACGATGCCCTGGAGCCGACGATAGATGCCCGGACGATGGAAGTTCACCACTCAAAACATCATCAGGCCTATGTCAACAACCTGAATGCGGCCCTCGAAGGTGTGGAGCTCGAAGTAGATGACGTTGCTGCACTGCTACGCAATCTCGAACAGCTGCCTGAATCCAGGCGCACGGCTGTCCGCAACCATGGCGGTGGCCATTACAATCATGAGCTTTTCTGGGAATCGATGACGCCAGGTGGGGCCGCCACACCGACCGGACGTCTGGCGGCTGCGATCGAGGCCGATTTTGGCAGCCTGGAGGCCCTGCAGGCGGCCTTCAATGAGGCCGGTGCGAAGCAGTTCGGCAGCGGCTGGGCCTGGCTGGTACTCGACAACGGCCGTCTGGCCGTCGAAAGCAGCGCCAATCAGGACAATCCGATCTCCAGAGGAAGGACGCCCCTGCTGGGCAATGACGTCTGGGAACACGCCTACTACCTGAAGTACCAGAACCGTCGTGGCGACTATTTGCAGGACTGGTGGCAGGTGGTCAACTGGGATGTGGTCGCCCGCCGCTATGAGGCGGCTGTCTCTGGCCCGCAGGAGCTTTCGAGCTGACGCCGACGGGGAGCTGCCTGACCGCTCCCTGTAATCTGGATGACTTCGCTCATAATACAGGCAAAGCCCCGACCCGCCGGCCGGGACTTTTGTCTGTCCGTGCGCCGCTGCGGCGTCAGGGGGCGGGCTGCAGAACCTTGTGCCGCAGGATCTTCCGCGCGGAGTTCTTCTCAAACTCACAGTCGCGGAGGATGATTTCAGCGATGCGCTTGGCGGGCTGGGCTGCGGCGTTGTAGACCCGGCGCAGCGTGCTGAAGTGTTCGGTGTTGCCAAGGAAAGCTTCGGTCGGGAAAACATAGGCCACGATGCGGCGGTCCTGCTCCACGACGAGGACTTCCTGGACGGCGCTGTCGCGGGCCAGCTCCATTTCGATCTCCTCCGGTGAGACGTTTTCGCCGTTTGCCAGGATGATGAGGTTCTTCTTCCGACCCGTAATCGTGAGGTAGCCTTCAGCATCAAGACGGCCGAGATCGCCGGTGGCGAATTCCCCGTTCACCAGGCTCGCCTCCGTCGCTTCCGCATCGCGGTAGTAGCCGGAAAAGACGCTCTCACCGCTGACCATGATCTCGCCGTCGGCGGCGATGCGGACACTGCAGCAGGAGAGGGGAGTGCCGGTGGTGCCGGGACGGGGATTGTACTTGTCGTCGACCGCCACGACCGGTGAGCACTCGGTGATGCCGTAGCCGTTGATGACATTGATGCCGATCTGTTCGAAGAAACGCACGTACTCCGGATCCATCGGAGCGCCGCCGCAGATGAGGTCAACGAGCCGCCCGCCGAACTGGCGGTGGATGGTGGAGAAGAGCCGGCGCCGCAGATCGATCTTCAGGAAGCGCAGGATGCGGCTGAGCTTGAGGGCAAAGGCCAGACTTTTTTCGCGGCCCTGACGGCGCACGGTGTCCATGATGCGACGATGGAAGAATTCGATGAACAGGGGCACCACGGCCATTGCCGTGGGCCTGGCGGCGCGCAGGTCATGGAGAATCGAGTGCAGGCCGGCGTTGATAAAGACACTGTGCCCCTCGTTGTAGACCATCAGGATGGCGACGACAAAACCATAGGCATGGTGGAAAGGCAGAACAGCCAGAGTGGCGCCATGGGCGATGTACTTATCACGGTTGGCATTGACCACCGCGCAGATGTTGGCGTGGCTCAGGATGACACCCTTGCTGCTGCCGGTAGTGCCGGACGTGTAGAAGATGGCTGCCATCTGTTGCGGGCTGACGGTCACTTCTTCGTAGCTCCGGTCGCCGGCTGCGATCGCGGCACGGCCGGAGGCGATGAGAGAGTCGAGTTCATCGAGGGGATGCAGAGGGATCCTGGGCGGACTGGGCAGCTGCTGCAGCGCCTCGTAATGGGCGCGGGAACAAAAGAGCAGATCGCTGTCGCTGTGGGCGAGCTGGCCGGCGAGCTGCTCGGCGCCCAGAGAATTGTCGAGCGGGACGGCGACGAAGCCGGAACAGATGGCCGCGAAGCAGGCAGTGACCCAGGCGCAGGAATTCTCCCCGATGACGGCAATGTGCGGCTGTCTGGCGGTGGCGGGCCGGGCTGCCCGGCTCCGGGCCAGCAGCTCTGTGCCGAGGGCGGCCACGTCGGCCGCGAAGTCCGTGAAGCAGATTTCGTGCAGTTCATCACGGCTGAGGCGCTCGGCGAAGGCCAGCCGGTCGCCGGCTGCGGCGGCACGCACGGTAATCAGTTCGCGGATGTCCGCTACGGGTGTCAGTTCGGTGTAGTATCTGGGCATGGGGAAAGGGTCCTCGTTTTTGTTGGGGTGGACGTGCAGGGTAGCGCCTATTGTACGGTATGACGGCGCAGAATGTCTGAGTAAAACGTTGCTGTTTTAGCCGTTTACCGGCCTTTTCGGCCTTTATGATCTTTCTGACTGATCTGCAAAGCCCGCCGCCCCCGGCCGCCCGCCGACGAGCTCGTCGTCCATAGTCGGCCAAAGTCGTTCATATATGTATGAATATTCATTGTTTCATTTTGCTTGTGCACCTAAGCGGTACACAAGGAAGCAGAGCTTCCTGCTTTCAGTTTCTGCAGATACAAACGTTCTTTTGGGCCAGCCATGGACAAAATCGGAGCCTCTGCCCGAATTCGTGGACACAAGCCTCTTTTTTTGACCTCCTTTAATCGTTTTCACGTTCTCATTTCAGAGCAACACAGCAAGTGCCGCCCGCACGACTGCTTCCTGTCGATTTGTTTGCCGCCGCTCTGCGATTTAAAGAATAAAAGAAGAGAAAGCGGCGGTGCTGCACCGTCAGTTGGAGTTAGAGATGCGGTCAAGTTTGCGTTCCTGCCCCGGTTTCGGGGCAGCAGCGCATTTTTTGTCCACCCTTGGCCAGAAATCGGGGTTTGTGCCCAGGTTTCGGGGCACAAACGGTCTTTTTTGGCCAGCCGTGGACAATTTTTTCGTTCCTGCCCCGATTTCGGGGCACCAGCGCAATTTTTCCACCCTTGGCCAGAAATCAGGGTTTGTGCCCAAGTTTCGGGGCACAAACGGCCTTTTTTGGCCAGCTGTGGACAATTTTTTCGTTCCTGCCCCGATTTCGGGGCACCAGCGCAATTTTTGTCCACCCTTGGCCAGAAATCGGGGTTTGTGCCCAGGTTTCGGGGCACAAACGGCCTTTTTTGTCCAGCCGTGGACAATTTTTTCGTTCCTGCCCCGATTTCG
>JASGUW010000191.1 GCA_030055235.1 Bacillota bacterium | reverse complement strand
TTAAATGCTTCCCGTTATCCTTTCAAGAATTTTATTCATTTCGAAAAGGTGATAAGAGAGAAGCCTTAGATGAATATATTTTATTCGGTTCCTTGCCGTATACTGCTACAGAGCCGTACGTCCCCGCAAAAAGAGATTATCTGGAGATGGTGGCAAACACTGTTATTACCAGAGACATGCTTGAACGCTACGATATACGAAATGAAGAAGTCTTTCGCGGGGTGATCCATGTTCTTTGCTCATCAATCGGTTCGGCGGTATCGCCGAATAGAATAGCGAATACATTGCAAAGCAGCGGATACAAATCTGTTGATAATGAGACTGTTAGCCGTTATCTGGCACATATTGAGGACGCTTTTCTTTTTTACAAAGTCCAACGCTATGATCTCAAAGGAAGAGCCTATCTTAAAACACAGAATAAGTATTATGCCTGTGACATGGGACTTCGCAATGCGCTTATCCAGTACCGTCAGCTTGAAGTTTCTCGTGCAATAGAAAATATCGTCTATGTGGAGCTTTTAAGACGGGGTTACTTCGTCGATATAGGGAAAAACAGGAATGAAGAGATAGATTTCGTTGCAAGAAATACAGAAGGAGGGAAATATTATATTCAAGTTACTTACAGCATAGAGAATCCTGATGTAAAAGAGAGAGAACTGTCCTCTTTCCGCGGCCTGGATGACGGTTATAAAAAAATACTCATAACAATGGACAGGACGCCATTTTCAAACCTTGAAAGAGGCTATCGTCTATTAACCGTCTTAGACTTTTTGGAAAACGATAACGCTATTGAGAACGCGTAAGCTATGTATGCGTAAAACTTTTAAATAACAAAGGTTTTGCGTGTATTGCGTACGGCTCACACCGGATTTCCTAATGGGATTGGCACGAACGAAAAAGTCAGCAAGTACGCTATCGTTCTACATGAGGTGCAGGAAACTCTCACAATGGTCTTTGTTACCGCCAGTATTCCCCCGAACATTTCTGCACAGCAGATGTGAAATCAACTTGTATCAAGCCCTTTATCACCTTGCTTTTCAATTCGCAGATACTGGACGCTTGCGCCAAGCTGACTGATGAGCGCTCGCGGACGCCAGCTAGCTGCTGCCCTCACGACGTTTCTCCGGATTTGGGAGGCATTCACTACGATGAACGCCAAAGCATCCCGTTGCTGCAATTATGCAGTTGTCAGAATCAGGTGAATTCGCCGCGGTCCAAATAAGATGGACCGGGACTTGCCTACGCTTACTTCTCCTAAGAATTATTATGCTGCCTTGCAGCGTATTTTTCATAAATCTCTTGAGCCTTTTTTACTCCTTCTTCTGTAAGGTAGACTGATTTGCTTCTACGACTTCCCTGTCTGATATAGTCTTCCTCATCAAGCTTATTAAGCACATCAAAATCATATCCCTTCCAGGCAAATACTCCTGAATCAGTTTGCAATTTTCCATTAAACGTAAAATGATTCAGATACATGAGCAGGAGCGTCAACTCTTTAACCATTTCTCTTGTTTTTTCTTCATTAAACATACATCACCTCTCAGCTTCACCATGCCCAACTCAGTTTTTCTTTCACTATATTAAAGCAGATACTAAAACCCCACTCATATTTCTGCACCGATAATGCTCTCCTTTTTCCGTTCCTGTATCTGCTAACTTGCTTATGGCAGTTTCTGTTTCGATTTTCAGGCTTAGCCAGTAAATCCCATTGGGGACAGCCAATCCAGTTTGAACAGCAAATCCTGACAAATACTCACCCACTACTTGCAGGCAAAATGCTTTTGCAATTCAGGAAAGAACCTGCGAGTACCAGGCAGAAAGCCTGCCTATAGTGCTAAAAAGCAATATCCCGGACTTGACGCATGACAAATGGCTTCGCAGCTTTGGTATACCATACAGCACGATCCTGATGCAGGAAGGGAAGCAGCGCTCTAAACCCGTTCATCCTGCAGCATCTCCAAATACGCGTCCAATCTCGCGTTGAGGTAGTTCGCAAAAAGCGTTTCCATTGCTCTGAGACTGTGTTTCGTATGGTATTCGTTAAATGCATCGTAGTATAGAAACCGGTCGGTAAACTTGATGTCGATTGGAGGGTACCCCGCCTTCATAAGTTCCATATTCACAAGGAGCCTTCCGGTTCTTCCGTTACCGTCGATAAAGGGATGAATGCTCTCAAATTCAATATGAAAGAGTGCCAGCCTGCTTACAATGTGCATCTGGTTCTCCTCGTAATTTCTAAGCAGCTCCTCCATTTTAGGAACGATTAAATAGGGCTGAACGGGTTCATTCCTGGCGCCCATAATGCGGACAGGAACTCTGCGGTAAACCCCCCGATTCTCTTTCCTGTCGGCAAGCACCAGGAAATGAATCTGCTTTATGATCCACTCGCTGATGGGAACATTGTCCTTTACAAGTTCGCTCACAAAATCGAAGGCCTCTTTATGGCCCATAGCCTCCAGATGATCCTTCAGGGGTTTACTGTCGATAGTAAGACCTTTTAATACCAGATCGGTTTCCCTCAGGGTGAGTGTGTTGCCTTCAATGGCAATTGAGTTGTACGTGTATTCCACGGCAAACTCTTCGGTCAGCCTTGCCAATTCTCCCGCGGTAAAAGGCCTAAGCTGATCCAGCATTTTCTTCTTGTGATCTATCTGCGAAAGGATGCTCTCTCCTAACTTGTACCGTCCATCCGCAGGTCTGCCTGCATCCGCAGGGATTTTCCAGACCTGCCCTTCCCTGTACGCACCCGGAATCTTGCCCTCAGAACAGAGCACTCGGACTCCTCTGCCCGAAATACCCCATTTCTGTGCAGCTTCTTTTACGCTTATAAACATGGATCTCCCCTCCACCTTGATAGCTTCACACTGCTCTATCGGAATGATATGGCATTATCGGAACAATACTTTCGATGCGAAAGGCGGATCCGTGCACCGCAAAGGCCGAACAGGCTAAAGCCACATCAGCAGACGGCTACCGGACACCCAGAGGCTACAATTGAAAGGCGCGGAGAAGCAGCGACTACGATCCCCAAGACTATCGTCCTATGCAGCGGACGGCATGGTGTCTTTTGTACATGAACACACGATCTTTGTCTCCTGGCGGCAAAAATGATCCGCGACAGCAACTGCCCGGCAGGCGACATGTTTGCCCGGGTACAAAGGCATGTGCGAATGAACTAGGTTCATGGTTCAACATACTTCGACATAAGCACCGGATCAACGGCCAAAACTCCTTTTAAAATGCAAAGAACTTGAAAAACGTCAAATCCGAGTCAGAATCAGAACCACCGGCTTAGCCGGTGCTTTGCTCAGCCCCTATAGGAGCTTGTTAGCGGCTGGACTAGCGTCCTTAGTATCCTGTCGCGCGCACCTATCTTCTCACCTGCTGCTAAAGCAGCCTTTCGTTTGCATTTGTGTCTCGCGATTACCCGTAAACGGGTTCATCTATTCTCTTTGCTGCTTGGACATCTTATTCGAGATCTCGAATAAGATGTCCTACTACCAAAAAATCAACGGCTTCAATACCAAAAAATACTCCGCTTTGTTGCCTGGAAATGCAGTTTTTCCTGGGCTGTACCAGTTTCGCCCTGATCGTCTGGGTGCTGACGACAGCAGCTGCAGCCTTCCTCTATGGTCCCGGGATCTTCACGGAAGAGATGGGCAGATATCTGGTTCTATCCGCTTTCCTTTCTACCTTCGGCCTTTCAGGACTGGCGTTCTTTCTGGCGACCATATCGCCGAACTCCTACTTTCTGACCTTTTGCGAAATCGGCCTGGGCCTCTTCATCATCTTTGCCAGCGGCATTTTCACAGGAACGGAGATGGGCGGCATCATCCCCAAGATCGCTTCCTTTGCCACACCCATATGGCAGGTCAGAGCCAACCAGGTGATCCTCTCCTCCATCAGCCTGACGCCTGCTCAAACTGGCCAAATCTTCAACTACTTCCTGATCATGCTGGCTCTTGGTCTGGCCTACTATGCGGTTTCCTTTGTGGTCATGCGCTACAGAAACCTTTCACAATAATGCCGTTACCATCACTGCAGGCGCGGGGCCGACAGCTTCCATCTTATGTTTTATGCGAAGCACGGCCCCGTTTCCCGCTGCTCCCTCCGGGATCTCTAACAGCGGCTGGCACAATTAAACTCCTGCTGCATTATGCATTTTGCGAAGCTTGTGCCACGTTCCCGCATATATAAAGTCCCCCGTTCGCGGGCAGGCAGTCCACGACTGCCTCCAGCTCCTGACATTTCACTCAGACCACCCTGTATCGCTGCCTGGGACTGCGTGGAGCTTCAGTAGCCTCAATCGTATTCTTGGCAATCAGTTTGTTAATCGCCCGCTGCACTGCTGTACGGCTGAGGCCTGTCTTTAGCATCAGCTCGGCTGTTGAGAAAGACCCGTTCTGCCCGAATGCCTGTCGCACTTTTTCATCAGCCGACAGAGAACGTTCACCCTGTGCCACCCTGCGGCGGAAAAAGACAATAGTAAAGCTGTTCAAATCAGCCCTGATCTCAGGCCGTGGCTGCAGATTCTCGGCAAGAGATTTCTCAATTACAGCCAGACCCCTGCCCCGACCTTCAGCAACCAGGCCTCCGCCAGGAAACTCAACTGCCTCAAGGAGAGTCGCCAGGCGCTGATTGCGCATGTAACTGATCCCGGCGCTTCCCAGCGTCTGCACAGTAGCAGTTCCATATAAACCACCTGGACTCGTGACTTCAAGTCGATCCACAAACATATTGACCTGCACCTGACGACCCCTGGCACGGGGTGAATAATCACGATGCATGAGCGCGTTCACAACAGCTTCCCGCACTGCGACCAACGGATAGTCAGGTCTGTCCGGGCGACAGACATCGCCAACCCGTGCTCCGCCTCTCATTTGATTTCGCACAAGTTCAACGGTTGACTCCACGAGCTCGGGGATTGCTCCGGACAGGGTCTTCCGATCCAGCAGACAGAGGCCGGAGCCAATTTCCCCTTTTGATGTGCCGGAGAACACAGAGAATGCCACGGTCAACCGGGGGAAGAACTCCTGTGGATAGTCTCCCAGTGTCAGCAATGCAGCGAGAGTCAGCCGGTCTTCGTGAAGAATCCGAAGCCGTTTCATGGCCACCTGCTCATCTTCAGCAAATGTTCCTGGCCTTATCGCCCGCTGTTTATCGAGGAAAGCCTTCAGCGCCTGAGCATTGAGCTGCTCCAGACCAGATTGCTCCACCGGCGCCTCGTCCCAGCGCGGCTGTTTCTGTTCTTCGCGAATACGGTCTACTTCATACTGTGTCAGGCGAACATCGGCATCACCAAGCCGCTGATAGCTGCCGCCATAGATCCCACGCTCACTGATGTAGGCCGGACGATCCCAGGACGGGAATGCATCAATCTGAGCAACGAGCAGTTCGCCCCCCTCAAAAGGGACGATCTGGAGGGCGGGCCGGACCGGAGGGCTGAGCTGGAGGCCGCGCTCCAGGAGCTGGTCAGCAGCAGCCTGTGCATCGAAGTCAGGAACCCGCTGAAAGCCTTTTTCTTCGGATAATCCGACGATAATCACGCCCCCACCGGTATTGGCAAAAGCACTGAGCGATTCCAAAATCGCTTTATCAACACCTTCCCTGACCTCAACAGTCTGATCATCGCTGCCAAGCACACGCAAATTCTCAACCAGCTGGTCTATATTCACCCGTCTCCCCTCTCAGCTCTGCCAACTTCCCACTTAACATAACACTAACTTCCCACAGTGTTATGTTAAGTGGGAAGCTTGTGTTATGTTCCCCCGTTCCTCCGCCGTAATCAATTCCGATCCAATCCAGCCAACAACCTGTCGCCAAAGTCAGATTTCGTGACATACTCTCTGACAGCGAAGGGAGGCAGAGTCATGCGCATTATTCGACCGTCGAGCGAGACGGAGATGATCTGGGAATTTCTGCGAATGGAGATGAGTTCGCCGCGCTATGAGACTGAGATCTCTGCAGCGCTGGCGAAGTACAGCGCGACAGCGAAGCTGCTCCTTGACGCCGATCTCTCGAACGATACAGAGAACCGGCTGCGGCGGGAGATCCTTGGCAGCTTCCGTGGCTACGGGCAAAATCGCCTCGCTCTTCGAACGCTTTCCGCGGCAGGTCGACTGGTACCGGGCTTCAGATGACGGCGGCCGATCTGCCGCAGCTGCGCTATATCGACTATTCCTACTGGAATGAGCTGTCACACCATACGGGATCGCCGCTGGCAACGGCGAAGACGGTCGAAAGCGGGCTTTCGATATATGATGTGCCAAATGACCAGTTCCACGAAGCCAGACGGCAGCTGCAGGAGGGCAGGCGCTTCCCACCGCTGATTCTTCTGGGTGAACGGCTGCCGGAGAAGTCAAAGGGGACAGTCTGGTATCTGCTTGAGGGACATGTGCGGGCGACAGCCAAGACAAGAGCACCCGAATACGTTCGTCAGGCGCCGGTTCTGCTGGGGATCGCGGATCAAAGCGAGCTGCAGTACTGGCATGACGGCTGACGGCGGACAGAGGACGCCATGAAAGTCGAGCTGGTTCGCAATCCCTGCCGTGGCGCCACGCAGCTGCGCCGAAGGTATCATATTCATTGTATTTCGCTACAGGTAGAAGGACAAAAGGAGAGCCCATCCATGGTCCACAAAGGCACAGTCACACTGGAATCCGAGAGACTGATCCTGCGGCGCTTTGAATTGTCGGATGCCGATGCCATGTTCAGAAACTGGGCAGGCGATCCGGAAGTTACGAAGTTCCTGATGTGGCCGACACACCAGGATGTGTCCGTTTCCCGGGAGCTAATTGGCAGCTGGCTGCCCCTGTACGAAAACCCCAGCCATTACAGCTGGGCGATTGTCCTGAAAGCGCTTGGCGAAGCGATCGGGAGCATTGCCGTAGTCGGACAGCGGGATGATATCAGGATGGTTCACATCGGCTACTGCCTTGGCAGGACATGGTGGCGGCAGGGCTACACTTCGGAGGCCCTGGCAGTCCTGATCCGCTTTTTCTTTGAAGAGGTAGGTGTCAACCGCATAGAGTCCAGGCACGACCCGCGCAACCCCAACTCGGGAAAGGTGATGGCAAAGTGCGGCCTGAAATACGAGGGCACGCTGCGGCAGAGTGACATCAACAATCAGGGTGGGTTCTGTGATGCCGCCTGCTACGCCCTGTGTGCAGAGGATTATTTCACGGGACAGCAAAAAGGCCTCTCACTCACCATCGGCGACATCTCCATTGACTGCGAAAACCCTGAGCGCAGCCGGGACTTCTATCACGCCCTGACGGGCTGGGAGAAGCGGGACATATACGCCTGTCCGGCTCTCATTGCCGATCACGGGCTGCTTATCCTTTTCATGGCCTGCGATTTCGACTACCAGCCTCCCGTCTGGCCAGAAGAACCGGGCCGGCAGCAGAAGCAGATGCACTTCAACTTCGAGGTCAGTGATCTGCCTGCCGCTGTAGAAGCGGCCCTCCGCCTCGGCGCCAGAAAAGCCGCAGCACAGTACGGCGGCGACCACTTCATCACCATGTTCGACCCGGAAGGCCACCCCTTCTGCCTCTGCAGAACGTGAGCGGAGCCATAAAACCGGCCACAGACGCTCAATAACCAGGAGAAAACACCACATGTACAACTGGATCAACGCAGAAGACTACACGATGGACACCCTGCTCTACTTCGACCAGTGGGTACTCGACTATCTGCTGAAGGATCAGGCAGGCTTCGCAGGGGACTATCAGGAGCTGCTGGGCAGAGCGCTCAGCCGCTACCCCCATGTTGCCGACTACTGTCGTCATATGTCCCCCGCAGGCATAGACTATCTCGAAGCAGCGCTGTCCCGGGTACCGTCCGACCTGAGTGATCAGGAGGCCCGTCAGGCGGAAACCCAGTTCCTGCAATACCACGAAACCTTCGTCGTCTATGCCTGGCCGGAGGTGATGGAACAGGTGAACTACATCGCCGACTGGGATCGCAGATGGCTGGATGAGCTGATCGACCTGACCGGCATGATTGTCCTCGATGTCGGAGCGGGCACCGGTCGGCTGGCTTTCGCGGCCGCCCGTGATGCTTTGCGTGTCTATGCCAGCGAACCGTGCTACCGCCTGCGCGACTACATGCGTACGCGGATCCAGAAGGAGAATCTGACGAACATCAAGGTTCTTGACGGTTTCGTGACGGATCTGCCCTTTGAGGACAATACCTTCGATGCCGTCCTGTCCGGCCATGTCGTCGGCGACGATTACGACAGGGAGATCGAGGAAATGACAAGGGTCACGAAGCCCGGCGGCTGGCTCGTCATCTGTAATGGCGACGATGAATTCAAGCGCACAGCTCCCAATGACGAGCTGCTGAAGCGCGGCTTCCAGGCCTTCCGCCACACAAGCCCTTCAGGCGGCATCATCTACAACTACCGCCTGCAGCTGAACACCTGACAAATCAGGAAGAAGCCCCTCCCTCAATGCGGTCGAGCTCCCTCAGGGCCCAGGTATAGCGGTCAAAACGCTCCTGATCCCGCTCGGAAAAGGACGGCAGGCGGGAGCGGTCCAGGTTGTGGAGGAGATCGTGGCGCTTGATGCGGCGCGCCAGAGGGTTTTTGCAAAGACGTACTACGTACTCCTCATAGCTCTCGTCCGTACGCCGCGACAGGGCGTCGACGGCGGCGACAACCTCCGCCGAAAAGCCGGCCCGGGCCAGGTCCTCCAGCGTCAGGTCGGAGTCCTCGATCGTGTCGTGGAGCAGGGCGACGGTCTGGCCGGTCTCGTCCGCGCACTGCAGCGCAACATAGACGGGATGGAGAAGATAGGGGGCGCCGCCGCGGTCCAGCTGGCCCTCGTGGGCCTGAGCCGCCAGGTACAGCGCTGTCTGTCGTGGGTTCATGTCTGGTTCCTGCTTTCTGTGCCGGGGAAACGGCCGCTGTAGTAAACTGCCGGCAGACCCCCCGCCTTCGCTGCCATCCGGCATTTAAAACGAAAGGTGCTCCCATGCCGTTTACCATCATACGCGATGACATCACCCATCTGGCGGTCGATGCGATCGTCAATGCCGCGAATTCCGATCTGCTCCGGGGCGGCGGCGTCTGCGGCTCGATTTTCCGGGCGGCGGGCGTGAAGGAGCTGGAGGCGGCCTGTGCCCCGCTGGCGCCGGTGCCGACGGGGGAGGCGGTCGTGACGCCGGGCTTCGCATTAGCCGCCACCTATGTCATCCACGCGGTGGGGCCCGTCTATCGGGGCGGCCATCACGGCGAGGCCGGACTGCTCGCCTCCGCCTACCGCCGCTCGCTGGAGCTGGCACGGGACCTGGGGCTCACCAGCATCGCCTTCCCCCTGATTTCGAGCGGGATCTACGGCTATCCGAAGGCCGAGGCACTCCGGATCGCGCGCGAAACGATCACGGACTTCCTGCTGGCGGAGGAGCATGAGCTCCAGGTGACGCTGGTCATCTTCGACCGCGCGTCTTATGAGGTCGCCGCCGGCCTGCTCGACGAGGTCGCGGCCTACATCGACGACCGCTATGCGGCCCGGCAGCATTTCCAGTTCGGGCGTCAGCGGCAGCTGCGCGAGTCGCCGCTGCTGTCGATGCCAGTCATGCGCGACTCCGCCGCCCCGGAGACGCTCGACACCGTTCTGGGCGAGCTTGCCGAGTCCTTTTCCGGCACTCTCCTGCGCCTGATCGACGCCAGCGGCCGCAGTGACGTCGAGATCTACAAGCGCGCCAATCTGAGCCGCCAGCTCTTTTCGAAAATCCGCTCCAACCCCGACTACAT
The DNA here is from genome assembly GCA_030055235.1 of Bacillota bacterium. Classification (GTDB taxonomy): domain Bacteria; phylum Bacillota; class Clostridia; order Saccharofermentanales; family Fastidiosipilaceae; genus JAEZYR01. Next base: position 5,488 of record JASGUW010000191.1, on the reverse strand, counting down.
GCCCTCTAAGCGCACCGCCCTGGCCCTGGCGATCGCTCTGGAGCTGGATCTGGACGCGACGAACGACCTGCTAGCCCGTGCCGGCTACACGCTCTCAAACAGCCGCAAGTCCGACGTCATCGTGCGCTATTTCATCGAACGTGGGCGCTACGACCTCTTCACCATCAACGAACTGCTCTTTAAATACGACGAGCCGCTGCTGGGCTCCTGAAGCAGCCCCAAATGTCGCCTGGGAAGCGACCTCTCCCCGCTGCCGGCATGTGATGATGCAGGCATCATCAGGAACGGAGGACTTCCCAAATGTCAAATGATCTTTTTAGTAATGCAAAGCCACCTCAGCGTACCGAACTCATCTTCATTCTTGACCGCAGTGGGTCGATGGCCGGGCTTGAGAGCGACAGCATCGGCGGCTTCAACTCGATGCTCGCCAAGCAGCAGGAGCTGCCGGGTGTCTGCTACATCACGACCGTGCTCTTTAATCACGAGTACAAGCTGCTGCACGACCATATCGACATCGGCGCGGTGCAGCCACTGACCGTCGCCGACTATCAGGTGGGCGGGACCACGGCGCTGCTCGACGCCGTCGGCACCGCGATTGAGAGCATGGTGCACAGGCAGCGGATCTCTGCCTCTGAGGAGCGCGCGGACGCGGTGCTCTTCGTCATCATCACCGACGGTTATGAGAATGCCAGCCGTGAATTCAGTGTCGAGCGTGTCCGCTCCATGATCCGCTTTGAGAGTGAGCAGTTTGGCTGGGAGTTTATCTTTCTGGGGGCCAATCTGGACGCGATTCAGGCGGCAGCCGACATCGGCATCCGTCCGGAGCGGGCGCAGAACTTCCATGCCGACTCCGACGGCGTGGCGACGAACTTCGACTCTGTCAGCAGCGCGGTCTTTAGTATGCGCTCCTCAGCGAAGCTGCGCGATGACTGGGGCCTGGCAATCGAGCAGGATTTCAAAAAGCGAAAGCGCTGAGGGGGGCCTGGCAACGGCCAGCTAACAGACAAGCCCGAGTCAAGTCTGGTCTGCACGCTGATGTTGATCGCATCAGCGTGCAGTTTCTGTGCGCGATTCGGAACTTACTGTATCTATACCGCCTGAAATCCTTTTGTTTTAGTTGGACACCGCTGAGCAGACGATATCGTTCACAGCAGATCCGCAACTCCGACTTTGACGGCAGGAATCAAGTCAACAAAAAGCCACTATGGCGCCTGGTTCAAGACAGTGTGGTTTCAAGCTTTACACGCAAATCACTATTAATAATACTTATTATTACTATCGTATATGAACGGTTTATCTTCACTTCTCACCAATATGTTTTTGCGCTATTTATATAACAAAAACATATAATGAATCTGTTCTTTGTCATCCGCCGTTCTCAGATGTTATCTCTCGCACTGCTTTTGAGTGTGGATGCACCCGAGTCCAAAGCATCACAGGAGGTCTATCAATGGCAGCTTCAAGAAAACGCCTTGTCGGAATGATACTGGCTGTTACGCTGGCGCTGGCTGCCTGCGGGCAGTCAGCCGGTTCACCGACCACCACAGCATCAAAAGAAACAACGACCGCCAAAGCAGGCACTGAAACACCGACAGACAAAACGTCGTCGCCGGAGAAGTCGGAAGCTCCTCAGGAGACGAGCAGTGCATTAAGCAACCCGTCGGAGAGAAACTCCGTTTATCCGATTGAGGGCGACCACGAACTGAGCTACTGGGTCCCACTCGCCGCGCTGCCGCGCGAGACAATCCAATCGCTGTCGGAGAATTTGGCCTATATGGCAAAAGCTGAAGCTACCGGCGTCAAGATCAATTTTATCCATCCTCCGGCAGGTGAGGGGCGCCAGGCCTTCGACCTGATGCTCAACGCCGATACACTGCCTGACATTGTCGAGCGCGTCAAGCAGTTCTATCCCGGTGGCATTGACCACGCCATTGACGAGGGGTACTTTATCCGCCTGAATGAACTCGCTGAAGAGTATGCTCCCAACTACATGCGCATTATCAACTCCGATCCTGAGGTGCGCAGGGAAGCCTACACCGACTCCGGCAACCTGATGGGCTTTGGTATGATCTGCACCGAGCAGGAGGGCATGGATCTCACGGTCAATCGCGGGACCCCCTTTCTTGGACCCCAGATCAACAAGGACTGGCTTGATGAGCTCAACCTTGAGGTTCCGAAGACCATTGAAGACTGGGACGAGATGCTCGGCAGGTTCAAGGAGAAGGAGCCCGAGGGCTGGCCGCTCATGATCTGGGGAGGCGCACGCTTTGGCGGCAACGGCCTGATGGAAATGTCAGGTACCTTTGTCTCAGCCTATGATATTGGACCACTCTTTTTCCTGAGAGATGGAAAGATCCTGTTCGGCCCTGCAACACCTGAGTATAAGGACTATCTGCTGTTGATGGCCAACTGGTATGAAAAGGGCTACATCAACGACGATTTCTCCTCAATGGACGTCGCTCGCGCACGCACCTTCTATCTCAATGATAAATGCGGTTCGTTCGTCCAGGGCACCAGGACTGCACTGGAACTGAAGAATCAGGGCATCACCTATATTGGTGCCCAGAACCCGAAGCTTGTCGATGGACCCGACGTCCACTGGTCCTACCGCAACAACCTGATCCGTGGCTTCTACACACTCATCAGCGACAGCTGCAAAATCCCAGAGGTCGCTGTGCAGTGGCTCGACTGGAACTACACCAAGGACGGCTACATAGCCTTCAACTTCGGCATCGAGGGCGAATCCTTCCTCTCAATCGACGAGGAAACGGGCCGGCCTGACTACGTGGCGGGCATCAAGGACAATAATTACGCAAACTTCCACCGCCTCAACAACGTATTCCATCTCCGCATCGGCAGCTACCTGAAGAGCGACCTGCGCTCGAACCCGCGCCGTTTCATCCCGGAGATGGAGCAGGATATCCGCGAAGTCTGGGAATTGTCGGATACCAGTTATGTCCTGCCGCCGATCACACTGACGGCGGAAGAGGGCGAAGAGTATGCCGAAATCATGACCAACCTGAATACCTATCGAGAGGAAAACACGATCAAGTTCATCACCGGAGCACTGGATATTGAAGCCGGCTTCGACAAGTATCTGGAAACCATGGAAAACTACAACGTCGCCCGCGCCTGTGAACTGCAGGAAGAAGCGCTGGCCCGCTATAACGCCCGCTGATACCCGCTAAGACTTGACCACATGCAAACAGAGAATTCTGGATTCCAGAACGCCAAAGTTTGACAGAGTGCGCGTGACAAGGGATAATAACGTTCGCGTCACGCGCGCGCCTTCTTAGCTCAGTAGGTAGAGCGCATCCATGGTAAGGATGAGGTCAAGGGTTCGATTCCCTTAGAAGGCTCCAGTGCCTAAGCCCCGGAACCCCAGCGGTTGCGGGGCTTTTGTGTGGGCGGAAAACGGTGACCGCCCAGCTGTGATTGGGAACACTTTGGTACCACTCCCCTCGAGATGAATCAGACTCATTTGGAATAATTCCTATTGCGTGAGTTGTGAAAGAGAGACCTTTTACGGCTTGTTCTGACGACAGGAGATAAGGGCTGGTTCCTTTGATGGTGCCCTGAACAGCAACGGCAGCAGTGCAACTGTATCCAGTCATGAAAAGCGCCCGGGACGTGTTTTCTGGAAGAAAAGCGTGACCCATTACAATCCACGTATTCCTTCGCGTAAACACTCCCTTGTTTGACAGGAGATAACACGCGAATTGCCGTAAGCCTCAACCTGTATGTATGTCCCGCACACGGGGCAGGTAATTTCTGTTAACCCTCCATTAGGCTTATCTTAAATCGCCATGTCCACAGCCTCATCCATTGCCTTTGTCCATCTCATTTTGGTCACACGCCAGAGCCTCCTAATCGAAGTCGCCAAAAGCTATGCTCAAAACTCCCTCAACGGTGGGGATTGCCCATACAAGGCAGAAATTCCAACGCTCAGAAACATTCCAGCCCAAGAACTCTGCTTCGAATTCTTCAGCTCAATTGAACGGAACGAACCAAGCAAAGAGATCGTCCAGCTCCATGTCCCGAATTGAGGTGTCATGGCAATCACCCGCGTCCAGGAAAAACAGGGTTTCCCTGTCTGCGTGCTTCTTCCTGAACAATAGAAAGAACCGTCGAAACCCACTTGTTTCCTCTGTTCTTAAGCCTTGTATGCTTGGTCATCTCCTTTGGACTTATGGTTGACTAAGCGGATCCGCCGGCAAGCTTTCGTCATGTGCATAATGCGCCTTAGGACAGCTTTAAAGCATCGTGAAAGAGAGGCGAACACGGCATTGAAAGATCGGCTAATGGCTTTGCGACCACAGCCAGACCCTTTTCAAGCTGAACTCGCAGGCGAAAACTGCTACCTGTACATGGGTTATGAATATGATCATATTGTTCCACGTGACAGCGCGATCAAGCTCATTTCTCACCAGCTCGGAGTGTCTGAGACATGGCTCCATACATGCGAAAAAAATATGCTCGACCGCAGCAACGCGTCGCGTGATGATCTGGTCACCCGCTGAGTTCTTGGCGATCCTCGGGCTCGCCCTCCTCGAGAACGATCAGGCAGTCTCACCAAAGCTTCGGCAGGAACTCACGGCGCTGATAAAGCGATCCATTGCGCAGCATGAACGCCGGGAGGCTGAGCAGACAGAGGAGAGCTCGGCTCCTGTCGTCTATGATCCCATTAAGATCTCTGTCAATGTCGACGACCGTTCAGACAGGTTCACGTTCTCTGAATCTGTCTCAGGGCATTTCCCAGAAGAGGACCAGCGCAGTCGCGTCTCCACAGCACTGGCTCGCTAGAGTTTGCTTGAACTTGACGCCTTAGCATCTGGGAGAGTACTATCTGGCTGCAACAGGCCCTGCGCCTGTTGATGATATATCCCCGATAGTACGGTTCTCGCTATACTGGGAATGCGGAGGTCGGGGATTTTGCGTAAGATCTTACTTGTGAACACAGCTATTCTCATTGATGGAGCGTTTTATCTCTATCGTGCGTATCAAATGTAGGAGATCAATCACCACAATTCGCTGCAAATACCCTTTTCGCATACTGCCTTGCCCATACACGGGGATCGCAAGTTGATGATCCAAGCTGTCGCCTGTATCGTATTTTCTACTACGATTGTCCACCCGCAGACCTCCAAAGTGTAAATCCGATTTCCAAAGAACATAATATTAGGTTCGCAAAGACGGCTACGGCTAGATGGCGCGTTGAGTTTTAAATGCGCAAACAAGAAAACGGAAAGCGGCTTTACAGCTTGGAGAACTAGACTACAAAAACAATGAATGGATTCTTTGCGGGAAGAAGCTGAAACAGCTGTTAAATGGACGGATCCAAGTAAGCGATCTTTTTGAAAGGTTACTGTTCACAGGGGTAGCTGAGTAGTTCCAGCACCTCCATATTGCTCGATCCTCTCCCTTTTCTACACCTTCTTTTTCTCTACAAATGCCCAGTTTACAGGCCAAAACCTTGTGCAAAAATCAT
>JASGUW010000190.1 GCA_030055235.1 Bacillota bacterium | reverse complement strand
AAATTGACCACAGCTGGCCAAAAAAGACCGTTTGTGCCCCAAAACCTGGGCACAAACCCCGATTTCTGGCCACGGGTGGACAAAAAATGCGCTGGTGCCCCGAAATCGGGGCAGGAGCAGAAAAACTTGACCACTCCCAATTGCTCCAACTGCCGGTCAGCATTCCCAATTACTCCAGCTGACGGTGCGGCACCGCCGCTTTTTCATTTTGATTCCAAGCGGCGGCAAACGAATCAATAGGAAGCAGTCGTACGGGCGGCACTTGCTGAAGTGTCACGAGAGCGACAGGCTGTACGGCTGCACATAAAACGCATTTGTGCATGCTAAGGCAGGGGCTCCAACTTTGTCTGCTGTAGAGACAGCAGTTCTGCTCGAATGCTCCTAAAACTTGGGTCTGTCTTCTGCTGAGCTGTGCTCAGTTTTATAGCCCATGCCCTACGCTTCGCCCAAGGCACAAAACGGCATGAATCGTCGGCGCTGGGTGTCAACGATATCTGACCCGTTTTTTATTCCGCTTAATGCGATCGACCTTGCGAAAGCTTGAAATTATGCACTGATGACGAGCGGCGGTGTGCAATTTTTCAACCTTTCGCAGTTTTGGAGACATCTTTACGCATAATTATCCGTAATATTGCATAATTACATCATAATACGCATAAGTGCGAATATTAATGCAGTCGACCCTGCGAAAGGTTGAAATTTTGCTCGAAGTGGCAAGCGATGGTGTGCAGTTTTTCAAGTTTTCGCAATTTTAAAGCCCATGTCTCTGCTTCGCTCAGGGCACAAAACGACATGAATCGTCGGTGCTGAGTGCATAGCGGTAATCTAACCCGTTTTTGACTCAGTTCTCAAAATCGCAGCACTTGCTCAGGAAGTTCCTCTCTGCTAATTTTAGTTAGAGGCTGCTAATTCGCGCGTTAGGTTCGCGCATTAGAATGGAATGCCAGCACATAAGCTTGAATATCAGCATGTTTGGAAAATACGAGAAGGCAAGCCTTCAGCCACTGCCCATACTGACTTTGATTACAGGAGCGACAGAAGATCATGGAGGAGAGAGGGAAGCGGGTCTGGAATCGTTTTGCCTTTGTATACGAACGGGCGCTTGGCTCAAGCCGCGAACTGTATTCCAGGATCTGTGCCCGGATTCTGCCTCATGTTAAGGATCGGGTGGTGCTGGAGCTGGGTACGGGGCCCGGGATCATAGCGCTGAAAGTGGGCGGTCAGGCTCGGGAGATGATCGCGACGGATTATGCTGAAAAAATGATCGCAGCTGCGAAGAGGAGGGAGGCGCCGGACACGCTGCGCTTTGAGGTGGCCGATGCCAGATGCCTTTCCTATCCGAGTCATTATTTCGATGTTGTCATCATTGCCAATACCCTCCACGTGATGCCGGATGCCTCCCTGGCACTGCAGGAGATCCGACGCGTGCTGAAGGATGACGGCCTTCTCATCGCCCCAAACTATATACAGGAAGACTTGGATCTGCGGGCCAAGCTGCGCTACACACTCTATAAACGGATCGGAATCGGCTTTGAACAGAGCTGGAGTGCTGAGGAATACCTTCATTTCCTGAGAAATGAGGGCTTTGCGATCAAGACCAGTGAACTGCTGCCGGCTACGATCCCGGTACTGTATGTGGAAGCAATGAAAGCTTCCTCCATGAAGGATCATTCCCAAGCGGCAGACAAAGCACAGGAGACACAGTGCAGCAGACATACAGCTTCGAGGGCTTGACTAATGAACGGGGGCTTGACGTATGAATGAAAAACGCATCGTCCGCAGCTCCGTTTTTCCCGCCGGCAGGGACTTCGTTTTTGAGCACCTGCAGAAACTTGATGTCCTGCAGATGGTCGCTGCCCCTCTTGCCAGTTTCGTTCCCCTGGACAGCGATCAGCCGGCAGAGTGGGTCGCGGGACAGATCTATGCCTTCCGCCTTCGCATCTTCCCGCTGCTGCCCTTTGGCATCCATCACATTCAGATTCTCTCCATCAGCAAAGAAGGTATCCACAGCAGCGAACATAACCGCTTCATACGGCATTGGGAGCACTGGGTTCATCTGGAGGAGATCGATTCAGCCAGCTGCCGCTACACCGATGTGGTCAGGATCTCAGCCGGCTGGAAGACGCCCCTGATCGCTCTGTGGGCCAAGCTGTTCTACGCACATCGCCAGCGCCGCTGGCGGAAATGGCTGCGCCGGCTTCAGCAGTTTTGAAATAAAGCTTGAAAACGTGAAAAAGAGAGTTAGAATACGTATGACCGATAGTTAGCAAAGGCTAACCAAGCAACTCTCACATCTGACATTTACTCCTCCTATCCGGAGGCTAAGCAAAGGCAGGAAAAGGATGCGAAACCTACATGAAGTCAAAGCCGGTCAAAGAGCGGTCATTGTGGATGTACAGGGCAGCAGCCGTTTTCTCAGCCGGGCCACTTCCATTGGACTGACCCGCGGTCTGGAAATCGAAATGCTCCATAACGAGGCCAGACTCCCGCTGCTTCTTTTTGGGAGGGATACCGTGATTGCCCTGAACCGCGAGGACGGACAGCAGATTCAGGTGGAGGTAGTGGCATGACATCAACAGCTGGCGCAGAGGCTTCCATTGCTCTCCTTGGTCAGCCGAACTCCGGGAAATCGACGCTCTTCAATGCCCTGACAGGCGCCAGACAGCGTGTCGGCAACTGGCCCGGGAAAACGGTTGAAAAGAAAGAGGGATACTACACAAGAGCCGGTGTCCACTATCATGTGGCAGATCTGCCCGGAACCTACAGCCTTTCGGCGAACTCTGAAGAAGAGATCATTACCCGTGACCATATCGCCTCAGGCGGGGCGGATGTTGTCTGCATTCTGGCCGACTCGTCGCAGCTGTCGCGCAGTCTCTTCATGCTGGCCGACTATGCCGGCATCCGCTGTCCGGCAGTCCTTCTGCTGAACCTCATGGACGTCGCCGAAAAGCAGGGGAAACAGGTGGACGCCGCCGAGCTCGAAAAACGACTCGGGATACCGGTAGTTCCCTTTGTCGCCGCAGATCTCAGGCAGTATGAGCCCTTTCACGAAGCTGTTGAGCGCGCCTTGAAGCAGAAGACGCTGATCGATACAGGGAGCTTGACGGCGAAGTACCGCGCACTCGAAGGCCAGGTCTACGAGCAGGTGCTGGCACTCCTGCCCGCAGAGGGCCTGGGCCGCTACTCAGCAGACTGGATTGCCGCCAAACTGCTCGAGGGGGATCAGGCTGTCCAGGCCGCAGTGGAAGAACAGCTGTCAGCTGAGAAAAAGCACGAACTGCGCACCTTTCTATCACAGGTCAGCAATGGTGCTCTGGAGACCGCCGGTGCGAAATTTCAATGGGTGGATGAACTGCTCGACGGCGTCCTCGTCCAAAGCGGGAAGAAAGCGGCCCTGTCCCGCTTCGACCGCCTGGCCACCCATCGCCGCTGGGGGAAGCCGCTCGCCATCCTCATCATTCTGCTGGGTCTTATCGCTTCCTTCTTTCCCGCGGCGCCGATCATGCTCGCCGGCGGGATGATTCCACAGCTGGGCGCCCCCATAGGCGCAGCACTCAGTGCCATTGGCGCTCCGCAGCTGCTCATAGACCTGATGTCACAGGTAGTGCTCAACACACTCTACTTCGCCGTGGCCATGATCGGCTTCGTCTTCGGCGTCAACCTGGTCTTCGGTTTCCTCGAAGAGATCGGCTACATGGCCCGGGTCTCCTATGTCTTTGACGGCACCATGACCCGCCTGGGTCTGCAGGGGAAGGCGGTCATGCCGCTGGTCGTCAGCTTCGGCTGCACGATTGGCGGCGCTGCCGGCACCCGCGTGATCGACTCCTGGGCCCAGCGGGTCCTGACCATCGCCCTCGCCTGGGTCGTACCCTGCGCTGCCACCTGGGCCATCGTGCCCGTCATCGCCTCGCTCTTTTTCGGCGCCTGGGCACCGCTGGTCATTGTGGCGATTTTCGTCGTGGCCGGACTGCATATGCTGGTGACGGCCAAAGTCTTCGGCTCCAGACTCATCCGTGACGAGGACCGCGCCGGCCTGATCATGGAGCTGCCGCCCTATCACAGGCCACGCTGGGGAGCCCTGCTGCGCTCCATTCTGGTGCGCACCTGGGACATCCTGTCCCGCGCGCTGCGCATCATCTTCATCGTCTCACTGGTCTTCTGGCTAGTGACCTACAGCGCCGGCGGCAGCCCGGACGGCAGTCTGCTCTACCGCTTCGGACGCGCGATCGAACCGGTCACCATGTTCTTTGGCCTGACTTGGCAGACCTTCCTGGCCTACATCTCCTCCATGGTCAGCAAGGAAGCCGCCCTCGGCGTCCTCGGCTCACTCTATCTGGGTGCCGGCAGCATCTTCAGCTCCACACTTGGTGGCAGCGGTCCCCAGATGGCCACGGGCCTCAGCGAAGCCCTGCTGGCTTCGCTGAGCGCCCCGGCTGCTCTGGCCTTCATCTTTGCCGTGACCTTTAACGCCCCCTGCCTCATGGCCATCACATCGACCTATCAGGAAACCCGCTCGCTGAAGTGGACGCTTCGCATTCTTGCCTACTATTTCGCCACCTCCCTGCTGCTGGCTGCCATCGTCTACCACGTGGCAGGTCTCTTCCTGTGATCTGGAGGTGAAACGATGTACGCCAGACTCCTGCGCCTCCTGAAAGACGGCCGTGCCCGTCTGCCGGAGGATCTCTCACGGGAACTGGGCATTTCGCCGGAAACTCTGCGTGCCTATATGGCCTATCTCGCCGAACGGGGTATGCTTGCCAGGATCAGGTGGAGAAACGATGCTCTGGGACAGGGCTGCAGCAGCTGTCTCTCCTGCAGGGGCTGTCCAGCCTGGGAGGATGCGGAGAACGATCCTGTCTTATGGGAGATGCGAAACAGTACCACAGACCGCGGCAACAGCTGAAGCCGATCCCCGCTGCAGGGACGTATCTGACCAAAATCGAGGCAGTTTTGGTCAATTTGACCGGGCACAAATCCCCTTCCTCCCTGATAATAGGACTGACAGATAAGCTGCGTCAGCCTGGAGGAAGGATTATGAAACACAAGCGTATTGGCATCATCGGCACGGAGAATTCCCATGCACTCGCATTCGCCCGCCTCTTCAACGGCGACGGCGGACGGGCGCCCCTTGACCCCGACTGGCGGGTGACACTGGTCCACGGTGAGGACCCGGCGACGGCCCAGGCGATCGTGGATCAGGTGGCAGGCATCTGCGCCGTTCCCGCGATCACGGACATGCTGGGCGAAATCGACGCCGTCATGGTCACCAACCGCGCCGGCTCCAAACACGCCGCCGCCGCCCGTCCCTTTATTGAGCGCGGCCTGCCGGCTTTCATCGACAAACCCCTGACGTCCAATCTGGCCGAGGCACGTGAACTGCTCGAGCTCGCCCAGAAGACAGGCAGCCGCATCAACTCCGGTTCGGGCGTCAAATATGCCTGGGATGTAGAGATTCTGGCACGCGAAGCCCAAAAACTGCGTGCCGACGGCCGGCTGCTCTCCGCCGCCCTGGGCTTTGCGGCGGACTATGACAGTCCCTATGACGGCTTCTTCTTCTACTCGCCCCACCTTGTCGAGATGGTGCTCACCATTCTCGGCCCCGACATTCGCACGGTGCAGGCCAGCCGCTCCGGCCCTGCCATCGTCGTCAATGCGGTCTATGACGACCTGGTTGCGGCACTGCTCTTCACCGCCGGCAGCAGTGAGTACTTCGGCACGCTGGTCTCCGACAGCCGCGTCATCACGCGCACGATCGACCTCTCAATGATCTATGAAGTGGAGGCGAAAAAGTTCCTGACCCTGCTCAGGACCGGTGAAATGGCCCAGGACTTCAACACACAGCTGACTTCCATCGCCCTGATCGAAGCCATCCTGCGCTCACTTGAGTCCGGCCGCGCGGAGGCGCTGGAACGATGAGTAAACTGGCACTTTACGGCGGCTCAGCCGTCAAGACCACTCCCTTCGGCACGGGCCGTCGTTTCGGTCAGGCCGAGCTCGACTATCTGGCTGAAGCACTCGAGCAGAACTCCCTCTTCTACTGGCGCGGAACCATGGTCAAACGCTTCCTGGCCCGCTTCGCCGAGCTCTACGACATGCCCTACGCCGTCGCCACCTCATCGGGCACGGCCTCGCTCCACGTCGCGGTAGGCGCCCTCGATATCGCGCCGGGGGAGGAGGTCATCACCTCCCCGATCACGGACGCCGGTACCTATATCGGGATCCTGTATCAGCAGGCAATACCGGTCTTCGCAGATCTCGACCCTCACAGCTACAACATGACCGCCGCCAGCATTGAACGCGTCATCACGCCGCGGACCCGGGCCATCATGGTCGTCCACCTGGCGGGCAATCCCGCCGACATGGACCCCATCCTGGAGCTCGCCCGGAAACACAATCTGCTTGTCATAGAGGACTGCGCCCAGAGCTATGAGGCCTTCTACCACGGCCGCCGCGCCGGCACCATGGGCGACATCGGCTGCTTCAGCACCAACGATTTCAAGCACATCTCGACCGGCGACGGCGGCATGGTCCTGATGCGTGACGAGACACTCTATCACCGGGCGCTGCGCTTTGCCGACAAGAACTACCAGCGCCTTCCCAGTGCCGAGACGCTGCGCAACGCCGACCGCCTGGCCCCGAACTACCGCATGACCGAGCTGCAGGGAGCCGTCGGCCTGGCCCAGCTGGAGCGGCTCGAGGGCATCTGTGCCCGCCGCAGTGAGCTCGGCGAGCGCCTCAGCGCCGGCATCCGCGACCTGCCGGGCATCCATGTGCCGCATGTCCAGGAGGGCTGCCGTTCCTCCTACTGGTTCTACATGCTGCGCCTGGATCCGGAAGTGGCGGGGGTCGACCGCCAGACCTTCTCCGACGCCCTCAAGGCCGAAGGCATCCCGAACAGTCCCGGCTACATCCCGGCGGTGGTCTATGCCGCCAATCTCTTCCAGAACCAGACTGCCTTCGCGACGGGCCACCTGCCCTTCGAACTGGCTCCGAGCGCCGTGCCGCGCTATGCGCCGGGCAGCTGCCCAGAGGCGGAGGCGATCCTGAAATCTGCTGTCCGCCTGACGATCAACGAGTTCTATACCGACAGCGATATCGACGACATGATTATGGCGATACGCAAAGTCTGCGACCACTTCCGCCGTTCTCCGCTGTCTTCTTAATTGGGAATCAGGTGTACGGGAAAATCGTACACCTGATTTTTGCTGTTCGCCTTTTTATTTGGCTTTTATGCGAAGCCTGCGACCACCTCCGCGCCTCTCTCTGGCCTGGGGACCGGTGATACTGGAGGGGTGTGCAGGTGCCAGAGCTGCTGAAGAACTGCCGCTGGGATCCAGAGGGGAGTTTATGGGTAGCTCGTTTTTTGCGTAAATAAATCGTGATCTGCTTTTTCCGGGTGATGACAGAAAACCGGGGAGTTTCGACTCCGGAGCTTTGGCAGAATTTGTATCTGGCAGGATCCTCTGGCAGATGGGATTCCAATATACGATTTATGCGGCTGTGATTTCTAAGGCATGGTGCGAACATAAAAAGGCTCTGTGCCTGCTGTTTCCGGGAGCTAAGGGAAGTGACGAGCTTATTTTTTATTTTCCATTTGCCTTTGCTTATTCCCCTCAGGGCGCTTTTCGTATTGAATTACGTGTTCTCCTGCTCCTGTGATTGACATCATGGCACGAAACTTGCCTGAGACAAAAAGGCTGCAGGCAAGTTGCCGGCTAGATCTGTCGCAGCAGGCGGCGGGCATTTCCTGCATATATCTTCTCCCTGACGCTGTCAGCAAGTCCCAGACTGTCAATGAGCGGCATATGGATATTGCCGACATCGTCGCGGCCGTAGAGAACACGATCCTGCCAGAGAGTAAGAAAGCGGCGGGCATTTCCGTGATCGCGGTTGAGTGCATTGAAGCCGGAGCCGCCCGAGAGATCACAGTAGAGATTGGGATAGCGTTCGAGCATTCGTTCGATGCGGCCGCCCGGCGTTACCGCTCCTTTCGGATAGGAGCATGTTTCATGCTGACCGTCGTCCGTCATGTGTGCCCAGAAGCCTGGTGCATGTCCCAGAAAGAGGGTGTCAGGGCAGGCCGCCAGAGCGCGCTCGAAGGCATCCATCGAGCCGCCGTACCAGTAGTTCGGCCGCGGCCAGACCTGCTGCCGGGGCAGGGGATAGTCAAGGTGGATCACGACCGGCAGACCGAGCTCGCCGGCGCGGCGGAAGAGCTGGATGCTGTCGGGGTTGTCAAAGAGCATGCGCAGCTTCCATTCGCCGCAGATTTTGACGCCGTAGATGCTCACCGCGGCTTCCAGGCGGGCGATCGCATCCGGGCGCCGTGGGTCCGGACAGTAGCCGGGGATGAAGCGATCGGGATGGCGTTCGGCGTAGTGCAGAACACGGCTGAAGGGGAGCGGATATTCCGGCCCCAGCGGGCAGGTACGGTTTAGATAGGCCGGGTCGAAGTCGTCCAGCGGTGCCTCCCAGCTCTGCATCCAGCACTGGTCAATGCCGAGCCGGTCCATTTCACGGATGAAGGCCTCAGAGTCCTGACCCTGCCAGTCCGGGTGGTTATGACAATCAATGATCTGCATCGGATTTCTCCCAGCTAAGCGGCAAGGGGTTTTCTGGCGTCTGGTATGGAGTTTAATGCACACATGCTGTGTTTATGAACTGTCAGATGAAAACCCCATCTGTACGTATTGCTCCTTAACAGTATATTCCTTCTTCGTTCAGAGACGGGTGACGTATTGCTGCCGGCCCGGAAAATGCCTGGCAAATTGGCTGCCACTTGGCAGGTCGGAAGGGCTTTGTGCACACCGGCAAGGTAGAGTGACGGACTGCAGTGTATTGCGGCAATTATTAGACATCAAAGAATAATTGCCGAAGTTTTTACTGCCTGGCGAATAATACTGAGGCAATAGTAGTAATAGGGTAGATTTTTGCCTCAGAAACGGTGGTGCATTATGAAATACATTAAGCGTCACTTGGAGGATCTTGTACTCTCATTGAGTCATAGATAGTCTGCCATTCTCCTGACCGGCCCCAGGCAGGCGGGCAAGACAAGCATGTTGAAAGAGCTCATCATCCGCGAAGACAGCGGTCGTGGCTATGTTTCTCTGGACGATTTGAGCATGCGTGAACTGGCGAAGACAGACCAGAAAATGTTGCTGCAACTCTATCCGCCACCGGTACTGATCGACGAGGTACAATACGCGCCGGAGCTCTTTACGTATATCAAGATTCATATTGATCAGCATCAAAAACCCGGCGACTTCTGGCTCACAGCTTCACAGGTTTTCAGCCTGATGCGGGGAGTGCAGGAATCACTGGCGGGACGCGTGGCAATTCTTCATATGTCTCCTCTATCGCAACGGGAAATAAGAGCTGCAGAATCTGTGCCGTTTACGCTGAACTTTGATCTGCTTCTCCAGCAGAGCAGAAAGATGGAAGCCGTCACTGCTCCGGAGCTGTTCACCCGGATCTGGAACGGTTCTATGCCTGGTCTGGTCAGCAGAGACTTTCAAGATCGCGAGCTTTTCTACTCCTCCTATCTCTCTACCTATGTTGAGCGGGATGTCAGCGCACTCTCGGGAACTGTGGATGCGTTGAAATTTATCCGTTTCATCACGGCTGCAGCCGCCCGAACGTCACAAGTCCTGAACTATAAGGCGATTGCCGACGACGCCGAAATAGATCAGATTACCTGTAAAACTGGATGAACATCCTGAGGACTCTGGGCATTATTCTTGAGGCTTCATCCATATTCCAACAATATGCTTAAACGTACGATTAAAACACCGAAGCTGTACTTCTATGATACCGGCCTTGTCTGCTATCTGACCCGATGGTCGTCACCTGAGCTTGCCGAGAGGGGAGCCATGAGTGGTGCTTTGCTGGAAAACTTCGCCGTATCAGAGATTATGAAGACGTATCATAACGCAGGCCTTGAGCCTTATATTCACTTTTATACCGCGATCGGGATGCCAGGGAAATAGATGTCATCATGGAGAGTGATGGCAAACTCTATCCTCTGGAGATCAAAAAGACGACCATGCCGGATAAACGGCTCGTACGCACGTTCAGCGTGATCGACAAGTCGCCGCTCCAGCTGGGCACTGGCGCCGTATTGTGTATGGCGGATACGCTTGGCGCGTTCGACCGCGACCATCTGATCGTCCCGATCTGGCTGATCTGACGGTGCCGATCAAACTGAGAGAACGTGAAAGAAAGAGCAGACCGCCTTAACGTTTCAGACGAGTCGATGCGGGTGGGAATTTGAAAGCAATGACAGCTCTAAACACATCCCTGAGGTTTAAGGTGCAAGCGGGCGCAGGCTGTCGAATGCCTGAAGTGATAGTGAAGGCTTTTTGATGGAGCATCGACGCATGAGAGCCTTTTCCATATGCCACTATTACGAACGAACAGCTCACTGCCGTCGAACCTTTATGGCCCTGGGTATGTACGCGCTGTCAGTGGCGCCGTGAGTGAGCTATGAGGAGACTTCTGTAATCTCCCATTCCCCAGTTGACATGGGAAGAAAGACCTCAGGGATTCGAGGCTTTTCTCATAAGACCAGGTGTTTTCTGTTTTTTTGTAAGTGACAGAGTAAGTGAAGGCCCTGGAATCAAGTATTGATACCCGGACTAAAGACGTCAGAAAAAGGATCAAAACTCTCTCCCGAGCAGGAAGACGGTCAAACGTATCCCAGCAGCAGAGCCAGACCTTCTCAAGTGGGTGCTTCTCCTGTGAACAGCTCTGCCTGGCGCTAAATTGCTTCCAAACTTGAATTCTGCCGGACAAGAGCACCTGCATTGGCATCTTGCAGAATGCTTAGAATTCTTTCAAGTTTCTTCTTTTAAATCGTCTATTTCAGTAGAATAAGCATGTGTAGATACATGCAAATGTAACAACTTCTTTTGGCTTTCGGCAGCTATCCGCATCCGTATTTTTCACAAAACAGACATGATAACAGAGGGAGGAATAATAAATGAAAAAGACCGTATTTTCAGTACTGCTTATGCTCAGCCTGTTGCTTGTGATGATACCGACTGCAGTATTTGCGGCAGAACCGGAGTTTCACATAGGTGACATTGCGGTAATTAATAACATCATAAAAAATAACGGTTTAAATTGGCCAAAGGCGCCTGCGGATGGTTCCAAGGTGCCGCCGGAATGGGAAACGCATGTCGAATGGAATCAAGAGAAGCCGAAGCGGGTATGGTTGCTTGATCTGGATCGCCTGAGTCTGACTGGCACCCTTAATGTGAGCGGTTTGGTTAGATTAATGTTTTTGTACTGCTCAGTCAATCAACTGGAGAAACTCACTCTGGACAGTCATCCACGCTTGGAGAAATTGTTCTGCAGTCAAAACCAATTGACCGAGCTGGATGTGAGACATTTGTCGGCTTTGGAAGAATTAACCTGTTACGAGAACAAACTGACTGAGCTTAAGGTAAATGGTCTGTCAGCTTTGCAATCTCTAGACTGCAGCAATAATCAACTGAGCGGACTTAATCTGAACGGTCTGACATCTTTATATATTTTGCACTGTCCTTTCAATAAAATAACAGGCACCCTGGACTTGAGTGGCTTTACGTCTCTGACATATTTGCGATGCGAAAGCAATGAACTGACCGGGCTCAAGGTGAGCAGCCTGCCGGCTTTAAGAACTTTATATTGCAACGAAAATCAGTTGACTGAACTTGAACTGCATGAGTTCGCTTCGTACGAAGTGATTCTTGTCCATAACAACTATCTGGCGAATGAGGATAAGGTAAGTGGTAATTATATTTTTTGGGACGATAAAAACTTTGTTTTCAAACCGCAGAAGAAGAAAGACGTTAGTTTCACTGCTCAACAGTATGGCGGTGTTGACGGCACAGCAGACTCGACCGACATCAAATTAACTTTTGATACAGAGGTAGCCAATCTGACCGCAGACAAAATCACTGTTACGAACGGTACAGGCGAAGCGATCAAGGGAACAAGGCTTACCAGTTCCGGCAAGACCTGGACCCTTTCCCTTGCAAGTGTTAAAAAACAAGGGACCGTCAAGGTCAGCGTAGCGGATTTTGAATACTTCCATGCTATAAACAATCCTCAGACAGTGACGGTGTATAAAGCCAGCCATAGTTTGGCGGATATCGCGGTGATTAACAGCCTTATCGCGACCAATAAACCGACCGGCATGACCCAGGCGCCTGCGGACGGCTCCTCCATACCCGCTAACTGGACCGGCAAGGTGATTTGGAATACTGCGGTACCAAGACAGGTCAAAGAGATCAATCTGTACAATATGGGCATGTCCGGCGTGCTGAATGTAAGCAATCTTCCGGCTTTGGAAAGACTGTCCTGCCATAAAAATAATCTGACCGGCTTGACGCTTGACAATCTACCGGCTCTGATTGATTTGAACTGCAGAGATAACCAGCTTACCGGCATGCTGGATGTTTCCCATCTGTCGAAACTGACGGGCTTGTCTTGCCGTATCAATCAATTGACCGGCTTGAATGTAAGCGGCTTGACGAATTTAGGACGCTTGAACTGTAGCGAGAATAATCTGTCCGAACTGCTTGTCAGCAGTCTGAGCGCTTTGAAATACTTCTATTGCGATGGCAATGATCTGCTGTCATTGGACGTGAGTACGCTGAAACTCTTGTCGGAGCTGAATTGCTCCGACAATCAGCTGGCCGGGCTTGTGCTTCATCCCGACGCACCGCTTCAAAAACTCATTGTCAGCAATAACTATATGGAGAATACGAATGCGGTAAGCGGTCGGCAAATTGATTGGAACGCCCCGAACTTTGTTTTCGAACCGCAGAAGCAGATAGTCCGTAGTTTGACGGATATCGCGGTGATTAACCGCATTATCGCGACCAATAAGCCGACCGGCATGACCCAGGCGCCTGCGGACGGCTCCTCCATACCTGCCGATTGGACCGGCAAAGTGATTTGGAATACTGCGGTACCAAGACAGGTCAAAGAGATCAATCTGTATGATACCGGCTTGTCCGGCGTGCTGAACGTCAGTAACCTTACCGCTTTGGAAAGATTGTCCTGCCATAAAAACAATCTGACCGGCTTGACGCTTGACAATCTACCGGCTCTGATTGATTTGAACTGCAGAGATAACCAGCTTACCGGCATGCTGGATGTTTCCCATCTGTCGAAACTGACGGGCTTTTCCTGCCGCATCAATCAACTGACCGGCCTGAATGTAAGCGGCTTGACGAATCTAGAGCACTTGAACTGTAGCGAGAACAATCTGTCCGAACTGCTGGTCAACAGTCTGACCGCTTTGAAAAGCCTCTATTGCGACAGCAATGATCTGGTGTCACTGGATGTGAGTGGTCGGAATGCCTTGACGGAGTTGAATTGCTCCAAGAATCAATTGACCGAGCTTGCGCTTCATCCCGACGCAGCATTTAAAAAACTTATTGTCAGCTATAACTATATGAAAGACGAAAGCATGGTAAGCGGTCGGCAAATTGTTTGGAACGCCCCGAGCTTTGTTTTCGCTCCACAGTACAGGCGCATTACTTTCATTGCCAACGGCGGAGATGGTGAGATGGTGGACGGCAGAGCCGTAGACCAAGAGGACTTTGAGCTTCCCGCAAATGGCTTTAAGGCGCCGCTGGGAAAGTACTTCCAGGCCTGGGCAATCGGCAGCAAGGACGGCCAACAGTTGAATGCTGGGGACCGCCATAGCTTTACGGCAGACACGCCGGTCTATGCGATCTGGGCGGATGCCCCGAATAAGATAGCGTTTTTCCGTGCCGGCGATAGGGAGACGTACACAGTTGGTGAAACAATCACTCTTGATGCACGCGCCGAGAGCGGAACGGCTCCGTATGACTATCAGTTCTATGCCATCAGGTCGAAAGGCTCAGAGCTCATCCTGCGCGACTACGCAGCCGCCAATGCGTTCGATTGGCGTCCCCAGGACCCGGATACGTATACCGTCGGTGTCAGAGCCATGGATGCCGCAGGTATTGTGGTGAGTCAGGAAAGAACGCTAACGGTACTGGCCACGACGGTCGAGCCGCTGCATATCGTGACCTTCCGCGCCGGCTGGTCGGATAGCTATGAGCTGGGGCAGACGATTAATCTGGCCGCCCGTGGAGGGGGTGGAACAGGGCCCTACAAGTATCAGTTCTATGTCCTGCGCTCCAATGGCAATCGTGTGAACTTCAGGCCTGCTCCGGTCTCAGCAAACATCTACCCCTGGACTCCCGTGACTCCTGACACCTATACCCTGGGCGTCGATGTCTATGATGCGAGCGGGAAAAAAGTGAATGAGGAGAAGAGGATTACGGTTCTCCGGCCAGACGCTCCACCGCTTACCATTGCCGCGTTCCGCGCCGGCTGGTCGGACACCTATAAGCTGGGGCAGACGATAGATCTGGCCGCCCGCGGAGAGGGTGGCACAGGGCCCTACAAGTATCAGTTCTATGTCCTGCGCTCCAATGGTAACCGAGTGAACT
>JASGUW010000189.1 GCA_030055235.1 Bacillota bacterium | reverse complement strand
TGACGAGGAAGGCAAGCTGTTCTCTTGCGGTCATTTTGATCTGTTAATTTGTGATGAGGCTCACCGTTCGATTTACAACAAATACAGGGATATTTTCACGTATTTCGATGCGCCACTGGTAGGCTTGACCGCCACACCGAAGGATGATATTGATAAAAACACCTATTCTATTTTTGAACTGGAAAACGGCGTCCCGACTTATGGCTATGACTTGGCCCAGGCTGTCCAGGACGGATACCTAGTCGATTTTATGTCCGTGGAAACGACATTGAAGTTTATCCAGCAGGGCATCATCTATGATGATCTGTCTGACGAAGACAAAGAAATCTATGAGGATACCTTCAAGAACGAAGACGGTGAGCTGCCGGAAAGCATCGCCTCGTCCGCGCTGAACGAGTGGATTTTCAATGAGGACACGATTCGCGAGGTCCTGCATATCCTAATGACCCAGAGCTTGAAAATAGACTACGGCAACAAGATCGGCAAAACCATCATATTCGCTAAGAATCATACCCATGCAGAAAAGATCCTGGAGGTGTTCGGGAAGGAATATCCGCATCTGAATGGCTATGCGCAGGTTATTGATAATTATATGACCTATGCCCAGAGCGCAATCGATGAATTCTCCGACCCAAAGAAGCTGCCGCAGATCGCCATCTCTGTAGATATGCTGGATACCGGTATTGATGTGCCGGAGGTGCTGAATCTGGTCTTCTTCAAGAAGGTCTTGAGTAAGGCTAAGTTCTGGCAGATGATCGGACGAGGTACGCGTCTATCCCCCGGACTGATTGATGGAGTTGACAAAGACAAGTTTTACATATTCGATTTTTGTGGGAATTTTGAGTTTTTCCGCATGAACAAGGGAAGACCTACGGCGAATATGATTGCCCTCCAGGGTGCTATTTTCGGGCTGCAGTTTGGGATTGCCTACAAACTACAGGATCTGCAATACCAGACAGATTGGCTGATCACCTTTCGAAACGCGCTGGTTGAACATATGACCAGGAAGGTTCAGGAACTAAATAGGAATAACTTTGCAGTACGGCAGCACCTGAGATATGTCGATCAATATGCCAACCCAGACAATTACCAGGTGCTAACATATGAAGATACGCTTATTGTTCGGAAAGAGCTGGCTCCGTTGATCGAGCCGGAAAATGACGATGCGAAGGCGCTCCGCTTCGATGCATTGATGTATGGGATTGAGCTAGCCTACCTGGCAGGGAAGAGGTATAGCCGCGCAAGACATGATCTGTTGTCTAAGGTCTCTGCTGTAGCCAGCGTTGCTAACATCCCGGAGATCATGATGCAGGCAGAGCTCATTGATAAGATCCTGCACACGGATTATCTGGAAAATGCTGGTATCAATGAATTTGAACATATCCGTGAGAGTCTGCGCGATCTGATGAAGTATATTCCTGTCAACAGAATTATTTACTGCACAGATTTCGAGGATGATATCCTTTCAATTGACTGGAAAGAGTCCGAGCTGGAAAGCGATGACCTGAAGAACTATAAAGCTAAGGCAGAGTATTATGTCCGTCAGCATCAGGATAATGAAGTGCTTGCTAAACTCAAGGCTAATGTTCCGCTGACCGGAGCAGATGTGAAGGTGCTGGAGGAGATCCTCTGGAGCGAGGTTGGTACTAAGCAAGAATATGAGGCTGAGTATGGCTCCAAGCCTCTGGGGGAGTTTGTCCGGGAGATCGTTGGACTCGACATGAACGCTGCTAAGGCTGCCTTTGCTGAGTTCCTTAACAACACGAATCTTGACAGTAGGCAGATCTTTTTTGTCAATCAGATTGTCGAGTATATCGTCCACAATGGTCTGATGAAAGATCTGTCCGTGCTGCAGGACACACCGTTTACCGATCAGGGCAGTATCGTGGATGTTTTCACGGATCTGAACGTCTGGATGGGAATCCGAAGAGCCATTGAGCAGGTCAATGCGAATGCGTTGGCAGCGTGATATGTAAGATTTTATAAAAACTCGCCATTCTAAAAGTTAGTCACCAATAGGGCTGGTGTAGAGCATAACGCACGTCAAAAAGAGTTGCACGTCATTTTATGATTAAGGTGTCAAAACTCGCTGTTTACGTATTTCGCAATCAATCAGTCTCCACAGGAAAAGTCGCACGTTTAAGAACGCGATTCTCTCTGATAATTCGTAATATAATAGCCTAAGCGTGGAAATCAATAAGTGAACATGATCTATTGTCTGATGCAGATATTAATTAATACTCGTCATTGGGACGGGTCTGTCAAAGGGCTAAAGTTGAAAATGGATCTTTTGACACCCTGATCGTTATACGACCGCTTATAGACAGCAAGCATAGATAGATTGGTTATATCTGCCTCGGCTCTTTTCAATAAGTCATGGTCTTTGATGCCTGCTAGATTTCTTAATATGTCCACATCATCATATAAATAAGGGTCCCTCATCTTATACCTCAGTCATAAAGCCGTACATTTTCAGTGTGGATTGAAATATAGAAATGAAAGATTCGTTTCCGGCCCTCCACTTATCAATATTACGTTGTGTAATTTTGCTGACCGGTATACCTTCAATGGCATTCATTGCATCAGCAAAAGATATACTGCGTTCTTTTTGTGCAATACTTAGCGAATCCATACCGCAGGATAATTTAAGCATGAGGAGGTATCCGGCAATACTTTTATCAATTAATTTTGCCGCCTGCTCCAGTTCTTTTAAGCGTATTTCAATTTTAGGCAATTCAGCTTTATGTTTTTTGCAAAGTTCTATTTGTTCTTTTATAAGTTCTATTTCATTTTCTTTTATATATTTGCTTGTTATCTTTCCATTTACTCTGTTTTGCAGATAGTAATATTGTTTTCCCTTAATAGTCTTTTTAGAAATATATCCCTCGGGTAGGAATGGAAGTCTTTGCTCTATTTCACTTTTCCGAGATAGTAGCCCTTTGTATTCATTTATAATAATATCCGGCATCAATTATCACCTCACTGTTTAATAATATGTTATTGCTTGATAACCTAATAATCAACATAATAAACACATTTGCAGGTTAATATCCGCACATGATAAAGATAAACGGATTTAAGATGAAATTTGTAGCTGCTTTATCCGTACTCACTGTTTTAAGATAAATAAAGACAAGTAGAGTTTTTTAGGCATTTGAAGAAATGTATAAGCCGGGTTTTAATCCCCCTGAATAGTGAAGCAGATATTTTATATGTGCTCTGTTTGAAATAAGCGCATTGAGCAGCTATAGGAAAATCAGGATTAAAAGGAAATATCAGAGATTAAGAAGATATACAGCAGCCTCATTGTCTATCTAAGCTTGAAAGCTAAATGCAGTTTTCTAAGGAAATAAGCCATCCGAAAGATAAGAAAACTAAACTCAATAGCAATAGAACAAATGAAGAATCCGAAGACAGGAACAGTAAAAACTGAAACGAAAAAAACACTATGAAGAATAAAAAATCAATTTTGCCACCGGCGGTGGCAAAATTGATTCTGGTGCGGGAAACAGGACTTGAACCTGCATGATCGTACAATCACTAGTACCTGAAACTAGCGCGTCTGCCAATTCCGCCATTCCCGCATGGCGAAAGCAATATTAACCGAAGCCGATTGTAAATGCAAGCAGAATTTAGTTGCCGTATTCAATCGAAATTTGGTTGAATTGCTCAAGAAGATCATCTAGAACCAAAGCTTCCTTCTGGCTGCCACGGTCATCACGCAGGAGCTGCCCCTCATGCATCATCAGCAGGCGATCGCCGTACTCGAGTGCAAAGCGCAGGTTGTGCGTGACCATCAGGGTGGTGAGCTGATGGCGCTTGATGATCTCGTCGGTCAGGGCCATGATGCGTTGCGAACTCTTCGGATCGAGGGCGGCAGTGTGTTCGTCCAGTATCAGCAGGTCGGGGGTGTTCATGGTCGTCATCAGCAGGGCAAGCGCCTGGCGCTGACCGCCTGAAAGAGTACCGGCGACCTGGTCGAGGCGCTGCTCGAGTCCCATGTCCAGGCTGGCGAGCAGCTCACTGAAGCGGGCGCGGTCGCGTTCAATGACGCCGCGGCGGAGATTGTAGCTCTGGGTACGCCTTGCGGCCAGTGAAAGGTTCTCAAAGACAGTGAGGTTCTGGCAGGAGCCCAGAGCCGGATCCTGAAAGACACGGCTGATGCGCCGGGCACGGCGGTATTCCGGCCAGCGGGTGATGTCTTCGCCTTCAAGAGTAATGCGGCCGGCATCCGGGGCCAGCGTGCCGCAGATGAGGTTGAGGAGGCTGGTTTTACCGGAGCCGTTGGAGCCGACGATGGAGACGAAAGAGCCCTTTTCCACCTGCAGGTCAAAACCGCGGAAGAGAGAATTTTCGTTGACCGTGCCACCGAAGTAGACCTTGTCAACGTGATGAAGCTGTAGCATGGCGCGCCTCCTTGTCACTTAAATTGGAGCTGACCAGGATGATCAGGAAGAGCAGGCCCTGCATCAGGCGCATGTAGTTGGCGCTGAGGCCGAGGTTAATGGCGATGGTCAGAAGAGCCTTGAAGATCAGGGAACCGAAGATGGCGACGGTGGTCAGGCGCAGGCGGCGGATGCGGCCGAAGAGTGCGGTGCCGATGATGACGGAGGCCAGTCCGTTGACCATCTGCCCCGTGCCCATCGAGATTTCAAAGAAGCCCTGCTGCTGGGCCAGCAGGCCACCCGCCAGAGAGACCAGGCTGTTGGCCAGGGTGAGTCCCAGAATGGTGACCAGGCCGGGATCACGGCCCAGGGAGACCGTCACCTGCTGATTGTCGCCGGTGGCGCGCAGCAATAGGCCTGAGCGCGTCGCCAGATAGAGGTCCAGCAGGAGCTTGACGACCAGGACGATAAGGGCGGCGACGATCATGGTGCGGATGCGATAGGAGCCCAGGCGTGCGGGGATCCAGGCGGCCGGCGCTTCGTTGAAGAGGTTGCGGCTGTTGAAGAGGCCGACATTCGCCGTACCCGCAATGCCCAGGTTCAGGGAGTAGAGCATGGTCATCACGATGATGCCGGAAAGCAGGGCCGTGATGCGCAGCTTGACGTTGAGCAGGCCGGTGGTAAGACCGGCCAGGGCACCGGCCAGCAGGCTGGCGCCGAGGGCGAGCCAGGGGTTGGCGCCGCGCGTCAGCAGGGCAGCGCTGACGGCAGCTCCGAGCGGGAAGCTGCCGTCGACGGTGAGATCGGGCGTGTTGAGGATTCTGTAGCTGATCAGGAGGCCGAGGGCCAGGATGGAAAAGATCAGTCCCTGTTCGCCGATATCAATAAGAATACGTACAAATTGTTCCATATCAGGGTTCTGCCAGGTCTTTCATGTCGGCGAAATCCGCGGGCAGTTCAAGGCCCAGTTCCGCCATCACTTTGCTGTTGTAGAAGCCGCTTGCCTTTTCAAGCTGGCTGATCGGAATGCTCTCGGCGGCTGTGCCGTTCAGAATCCTGGCCGCCATGGCGCCTGTCTGGGCGCCGAGGGTGAGGTAGTCGAGTCCCTGAGTGGCCAGGCAGCCGCGTCTGACCTGTTCCTCTTCGGAGCCGTAGTAGGGGAGGCCGGCCTCCTTGGCGCGCTCAACAATGACAGGCATGTTCTGAACGATCGTGTTGTCGAGGATGTTGGTCAGGGCGTCGACTTCGGCGACAATTTTGAGCGCTGCAGCGGGGACGTTGCTGGATTCGCTGACGCCCTGGGCGACAATGGTGAAGCCGTGGGCGGCGGCCTTTTCCTCATAGAGGCGTACCGAGGCGACGGAGCTGGTTTCGCTGGTGCTGTAGAGGATGCCGAGAGTCTTCGCATCGGGCTGGAAGGCGCGGATCATCTTCATCTGTTCGTCGATCGGCAGCACATCGCTGGTGCCGGTGACGCCCTTGACGTTGGTACCGTCGGCGTTCTGCAGCTCAGCTGCGATGGGATCGGTGACCGCCGAGAAGACGACCGGGATGCCCTCGTCACGGGCGGCGTTGTAGGCCGCCATGGCGGACGGGGTCGCGATACCGACGATCAGATCGTAACCGCGGCTGACGAAGTTCTGGCAGATGGTGTTGTTAAGGCCACCGTCGGCATTGGCATTCTGGAAGTCAACTTCCAGGTTCTCACCCACAACATAGCCATTTTCTTTCAGGCCTTCGAGCAGGCCGAGATAGCAGTTGTCGAGCGATGCATGCTGGGCGAACTGCACCACGCCGATGCGTTTCATTTCGCCGTCTGGCGTTTTGCCATCCGTTGTGGCGGCTTCGGATTCAGTGCCAATGGGCTCGGTAGCTTTTACCTTTTCGGTGGTAGTCGCGGCTGTCTGCTGGCAGGAAGCGAGCAGGAGAGAGGCTGTGAGTGCGAGCAGCATCATCTTGATGAGCCGCGGCAGGCTGCTGTTGCGTTTTGTCTGTTTCATTTCCTTTTTCCTCCAAATTCGAGTGGATCATGTATCCGATCCGGATTCCCGGGTCGGACGGCGGCGCTTGCTGCGCCGGCGGCCGGGTGCGGTGCTGTGGCAACAAAGGTATAAAAAAACACCCCTGTCCCATATTTCCAAGGGACAAGAGTGCATAAGTCTCCTGCGTTGCCACCCAAGTTGACCGCCACCGGCGATCCGCTCAGCATCGTACCATCATACGATAACCGCTGGTAACGGGCGGTTACTCCGCCGCTGCTTACAAACCCCAAGGCCTTCGGCAGCAGACTCCCGAGTCCATTCAACCTGCTGCAAACCGGTCGGTTTCCACCATCCCGACTCTCTGTTCGGCGACAACAGGTCTACTCGTCTCGATCAACGCTTTGACGTTTTGTGCCATGATACCACCGCATTTGGGTCTGTCAATCACTTTTTTGAGAAAAATCGAAAACGCCAAAGGGTGGGAGACAGCGACAGAGGGACCCTGGCATAAAGAAACCGGGCCCGCTTCCAGCGCAGGCCCGGTTGCCATTTGGTGGGGGAGAGCGGATTTGAACCACCGAAGTCGTAGACAACAGATTTACAGTCTGCCCCCTTTGGCCACTTGGGTACTCCCCCAGGAGTTTGTGCCGCATCGGCGGGTCAGATGTGGTGGGCCTTCAGGGACTTGAACCCGGGACCGACCGGTTATGAGCCGGATGCTCTAACCAACTGAGCTAAAGGCCCTTCTACCCTACATCTGGCACGGAGGACGGCCAGTCCTCTGCGACAACGAACGCGATTATAGACCATCAAATCCAAGGGTGCAAGAGCTTTTTTCATGACTTTCAAAAGAATTTGCTTCTTTTCGGGTGGTCAGGCGTCCCGAGCTGGCAGGTGAGACAAAGCTGATACGCGTTTGCCGCAGTATAAAGATGCGCCACTTATGCTCTGCAGAGTGCCGGCGTCTGGGAGTGCTGCTTCTGCTGCCTGTCTGTGAACCGGCCAGGGGTCAGGAAAAGGATTGCGAAGCTGTGTGGAGTCATTGCCTGAAATCGTATGGGATACGTACAGACGGACAGCAGACATATAGTTTTTTGTGCAAAAAACGACTTGTACATTAGAAGAAAGCCGTACTAAAATGCGTCTTCGCCTGCCCCAGCGAGGTCGAGTACACATCAGGAGTGTCGGGAAATGGGTGGCATGCCAGGAGGACGGCCGGCAGAGGAAGAGAAGCAGCCTGCGGATTTCTGGTGGTCAAAACGAATTTAATTCTTAAAACTTTATTTGGATTACCGGCTGTCCTGGCACGAAGGGATGTCGATGTCGCTGAACAGGTTGTAGCAAATTCATGAGAAGATTCTGACCTTAGTGAGAGAAGATCCTGATAAACCAACATTTTTCCCAGTGATACTGGAGGCTTTGAGTCCTTCAGGTATAATCGTTGCAGTTTGTTCGAATACAACGAGGTGAAGCTATGCATACACTAAAAGAAAACATTCGCCGCTCGCTTGAAACGCATATTCGTGCCGAAGCCGGTCGCATGCCCGAACATGCGACCAATCACAGCTATTGGACAGCCCTGTCAGATCTCATTGTCGAGTATCTGGCAGAGAACTGGGAGAAGACCAGGGAGCTTTACAGCCCCATGCGCACCCAGCACTATCTTTCCGCTGAGTTCCTGATGGGTCGTGCGACGCTTAACAACCTCATCAACCTGGAACTTTATGACGTGGTGAAGGAAGTCATGGCGGAATACGGCCGCGACCTGGATGTCATTCTGGAAGAAGAGTATGACGCAGGACTTGGCAACGGAGGCCTGGGCCGTCTGGCGGCCTGCTTCCTCGACAGTGCGGCGTCCATGAATTACCCCGTCGTCGGTTATGGCCTGCTCTATCGCTATGGTCTCTTCAAGCAGACCTTTGACAACGGCTTCCAGAAGGAGCACCCGGACAGCTGGATGGAGGAGGGCTATCCCTTCCTGGTTCGCCGCGACGACCTTAAGGTTCCCGTGCACTATTCCGACATGACCGTCTTCGCCACGCCTTTCGACATGCCTATCACCGGCTATGGCACGGATAATGTCAATACGCTGCGGCTCTGGCGTGCGGATCCGGCCGAAGACTTTGACTTCAACCTCTTCAATTCGCAGCGCTTTGATGATGCGGTCATGCAGCGCAACCGCGTCGAAGATATCTGGCGTGTTCTGTACCCCAATGACACCTCCTATGATGGCAAGGTGCTCCGGGTACGGCAGCAGTATTTCTTCGTCTCCGCCACGCTGCAGCTTGTCATCCGCAATTTCAAGCAGATGCACGGCGACGATCTCTCGCGCTTTGCGGAGTACAACGTCTTCCAGCTGAACGATACCCATCCGGTCATCGCGATTCCGGAACTGATGCGTATCTTGGTCGACGAGAACGGCATGTCCATGGATCAGGCCTGGGCGGTAACGACGAAGTGCTTCGCATATACCAACCATACGATCCTGGCCGAAGCGCTGGAGCGCTGGGACCTCTCCATTTTCCAGTTCCTCTTCCCGCGCATTCTTGAGATCATCCAGTGGATTGACCGCCGCTTCCGTGACGAGATGTCCCGCCGTGGCCTGCGCCAGGACCGCATTGACTACATGGCGCCCATCGGCTCGGGTCAGGTCCGGATGGCCTGGATGGCCTGCTATGCCTCCATGTCCATCAACGGCGTGGCTGCGCTGCACACGAACATCATCAAGCGCGACACCCTGCGCGACTGGTATGAGATCTGGCCGGAGCGCTTCAGCAACAAAACAAACGGTGTTACGCCGCGGCGCTGGCTCAGAGTCTGCAACCCCGACCTGGCCGGGCTGATCACGGAGCTTACGGGTTCGGAGGACTGGGTGACCAATCTGGATCAGCTCGCCACCCTGAAGCCGCTCGCCGATGATGAGACAATCCTGAGGCGCTGCCTGGACATCAAGATGAAGAACAAGCGTGCCTTTGCGGACTGGGTCTGGGAAAACATGGGGATCAAGATCAATCCGGAGGCCATCTTCGACGTCCAGATCAAGCGTCTGCATGAGTACAAGCGCCAGATCCTGAATGCCTTCTATATCCTGGATCTCTATTTCCGGATCAAGGACAATCCGACGCTTGATGTCGTTCCGCGTGTCTTTATCTTTGGTGCGAAGGCCGCACCCGGCTACATGCGTGCCAAGGCCGTGATCAAGGTCATCAATGAGATCGCCCGGCTGGTCAATAACGATCCCGATATCGGCGACAAGATGAAGGTCGTCTTCGTTCCCAACTATAACGTCTCCAACGCCGAGCGCATCATCCCGGCCGCCGACATTTCGCAGCAGATCTCGACGGCGGGCATGGAGGCCTCCGGTACCGGCAACATGAAGCTGATGATGAACGGTGCCCTGACACTCGGTACCTATGACGGTGCGAACGTCGAGATCGTTGAAGAGGTGGGCTTTGACAACGCCTATATCTTCGGTGTCCGTGTCGAGGATCTGCCGGCTACCCGCGCCTACTACAATCCCAACTGGCAGTACAACCACATCCCCGGCCTCAAGCGCGTCGTCGATGCGCTGACCCACGGCCTGCTGTCCGACCACGGCTCAAGCATGTTCAATGACCTGGTTGCCAGCCTGCTGACCGGCTCCTCCTGGCAGCCGCCGGACACCTACTATGTGCTTGGCGACTTTGATGACTACCGCAATGTCCGCGACCGCATGGCTGAGGACTACCGTGACCGTCTGGGCTGGGCCCGTAAGTGCTGGATCAATATCACTTCAAGCGGACGCTTCAGCTCGGATCGCACCATCGCAGACTACGTCCGCGATATCTGGAAGCTGACGGCCCAGCCGCTCGGGAAGTAAGCCGTAAATCGTCAAGATCACAGAACTTCTGTGAATCTCAAACAGGAAGTGCCCGGTCACAAGAGGTGGCCGGGCACTTTTTTCTGTGGCGAATGTGGTGTTGAAAAGTGGTGATCAATCGCTGCGTGCTTCCCGTGACTCGAGTTTGGCGATGACCAGCATCCGGTTTTCCCAGCTTGGGATCGGATGGCAGGTGACCAGAATGACACGACTTACGCTGACAGGAGCGTAGAAATGCTCGAAGACACCGGCGGGTGCTGTTACGATGTTGCGTTCTACGCGGTAGGTCAGGATTTCCGTTTCCGTCTCAAGTGTAAAACGGTCTCCCGCCTGAACCTCATTCAGGCGATTGAGATCGCGGCCATGAAGCGGTGAGCGGTGGGCGAAGATGGCCGCCGATCCCACGCTGCCAATTGCGGCCGTCTCCTCATAGTGGCAGGCGGCATAGCGCAGATTGACGCTGTTCAGGCCTTCGACAACGGGGATATCAACCGCGATTTTAGGAATGACGAGTCGGGCCAGAGGTGTGAGGGCATGTGAGAGCCGCGGGTCGTCAGGGCGTCCCTGCCCCAGGCCGCCGCCTTCGCCAACTTCATAGCCTGGTCGCTCACCGTCGCCGAAACTCAGGCTGACCTCGACCCCAATGGCTCCATCGTCTCTTCTGTTTCCCTTGTCGCTTCCGTCACCTCTGCTGGGCTTGATATCCTCAGGGTCTCCTGTGACCGTGATGTAGCCGCCACTCCCGTCAGGAATGAAGTACTGGACTTCTTCATCGGGATCGACCCAGGCGTTGGGGTCGACATAAATGGGTTCAAAGCGACCTTCATCCATGTTGGCCAGCAGATCCTGGCGCACTTCTTCCTGCTTGTGCCGTGTCAGGATAGGACGGATGAGAAGATAGAGGCCGGCGGCGAAGAAGAGAATAGCCGCGAGCAGTAAAATGGCATTCAGAAACGAGCGGCGACGCTTTGTTCTGGTGTCAGTTGCTTGAGGGGTTTCGGACATAAGGGTAACCTCGCAGGTTTTGCATGCTGGGTTTCGCTGATGAAACAAAACTAAGTATACAGCAGGAGGGGAGGTCATGGATTCGGGAATAAATGACGTAAAGCGCCAGTTGCGCGCAGATATGCGGCGGCTCCTGGCCTGTGTGGAGCCGGCGGAGCTGGAGCGGCAGAGCCGGGCGCTCTGCCTGGAACTGGGGCGCTGGCTGGAAAATGCGGTCTCCCGGCCGACTGTCGGGGTGACGAAGCCAGTCATGCACCTTGCCGCCTACTGGGCTCTGCCCGGCGAAGCGAAGCTGGCTTATCTGCTGGAAGAGATCCGCGGCTGGACCTGGCTGCAGGTCTGGCTGCCGCGCGTGATGAATCCCGGAGAAGCGCTGGCCTGGGCTCCACTGACGGATGCTGACGGCGTGAGTGTTGGTGTGCCTCCAGAGGACTGGGAGCGCTCGCACTACGGGATCCCGGAAGCTCCGCCCGCCCTCTGCCGGCCGTTCGTTCCTTTTGATTTCATGATTCTGCCCTGTCTGGCTGTGGCACGGACAGGCATGCGACTTGGGCGCGGGGCGGGCTACTACGATCGCAGTCTGCATTTTCTGGCTGAAAGGGAGATCCGCCCCTGCCGTATCGTTGCTGCCCTTGACGTCCAGATTCTGCCGGAGCTGCCTGGTGCTGCTCATGACGAGAGAGTGGACGCGATTGCCTCCGCCACCGGGATTGAGTGGCTGCGCCGTGAGTGAGCCGCTGGGATGAGCTGCCTGCTATACTGTTTCTTAACAGAGAGGGGGCGGTGGTCTTAATGGCACGAGAGCTTGAAAGCATCACAGAGTCGGAGTGGCGGGTCATGGAAGTCCTCTGGAGAGACGGACCGCAGCTCATGGCCGATATTGTCGCGAGTCTTGAGGGAGAGACGAAATGGAGCCGCACCACGGTTCTGACACTGGCGGGGCGGCTTGAAAAGAAGGGGTATATTGGCACTGAACGCTCAAGTCGTGCCTACACCTATATTCCTCTGGTGAGACGCAAGGAGGCGCGCCGCGCGGAGCTTGAACGCTTCATTGCGCTGATCTACAGCGGTGACAGTTATCAGCTGGTACGCCAGTTGACTGACATCGGCAGCATTAATGTCGAGGATCTGAAACGGCTCCAGGAGCGACTGGAGTCGCGCAAGAAGTCGAGCCGCAAGCGTCGGAAGAAAGAAGACTAGCGGGACCAGGTGTAATTATCCCGGCCTGCACTTTTGAAGCGCCCGTAAGCCTGCACCTGATGATGAGCTTGATCCGGCAGGTATGCTTGCTGCTGGGTGTTTGGCGGAAAGTCAGCAGCGGATATTGAGGTTTCCCTATTGTGTCAAGCCAGACACATCTGAGAGATCCCTGATCTCATATGGGGAGACTGCTTCTCTGCGACAAATGGCAGCGCACTCTTTACATTTTGAGCGATGGTGTTCCGTGCTTGTGGAATGCATGGTGCTGCGAATGACAGCTATTGGCGCTGTGTCAGCTTTTTCGGACACGACTCAGGTTTTATGTCATTTTGGATGCCACCTCTTCGAGCTCCATTTCAAAAAATGAATATGAGTTCTACACCCTGCCGTTGGAGGTGTTCGCGGTGTTTTGGTGGTGCTTTATGCCTGGTATCAACTCATGAATCCACTCTTGATTCCACACTGGCTGTTTTTGGAATTTCATCCGGGCTACGGGAAAGAACGGAGTACATGTTTCCGCAGCTGGCCACGGCTGGCCAAAAAAGGCCGTTTGTGCCCCAAAATCGGGCACAAACCCCGATTTCTGTCAACAGGTGGACAAAAAATGCGCTGGTGCCCCGGAATCGGGGCAGGAACGAAAAAATTGACCACAGCTGGCCCAAAAAGGCCGTTTGTGCCCCAAAATCGGGCACAAACCCCGATTTCTGGCCACAGGTGGACAAAAAATGCGCTGGTACCCCGGAATCAGGGCAGAGGCTCCAGATGATCATCTCTACAGGCACTGTCCACAAGGGAAAACGATACATCACATATCAATAGATAGAAGCTGGCACCGTGTTGGAAATCTGTCCGACCGAAATCTGTCCGCGAAATCAATAATCCGCTTAGCAGCCTCAAACCCCAATAAAAAGCGGCTGAAACGCATGATATGAGAGCGTTTCAGCCGCTTTCTACTGAGTGTTTGCCAGGCTCCGTCAGGCTGGTAGTCTACGCCACGCGGGACGTCAAGCATCCACCAAACATCAATCAGTCCGTCCGTCAGCCAGTCAGTCAGTCAATCCGCCCGTCAGTCCGTCTCACCTCAGCCAAGCAGTTCGCCGAGGCGGGCCTCCAGACGCTCGATGTCAGCCAGCACAGCCGCCGGAGCCGGTCCGCCGGTAGCCGCTGAACGACGTTCCACACAGGCCTCAAGTCCAATGTAGGCGTAGATGTCTTCCGCGATACGGGAGTCGGCTGCCTGGAGCGTCTCAAGTGGCAGCTCCTCCAGACTCAGACCCTTCTCGCCCGCCAGCCGCACGAGTTCGCCCACAATACGGTGGGCGTCACGGAAGGCAATGCCCCGCCCGACGAGATAGTCGGCAAAATCGGTGGCGTTGGTAAAGCCCCGCCCGGCTGCCTGACGCATGCGCCGAGTGCGCCAGACCATGGTTTCCAGCATCCCGGTAAAGGGCGGCAGCACAAGTAAAACAGAGTCCACGGCATCGAAGAGAGCTTCCTTGTCTTCCTGCAGATCCTTGTTGTAGGCGAGCGGCAGGCCCTTTAGCAGCACAAAGAGGCGCTGCTGGTCGGAGAGCACCCGGGCCGCCAGACCGCGGGCAAGCTCCGCAATATCAGGGTTCTTCTTCTGTGGCATGATCGAAGATCCCGTCGCATAGGCGTCGTCCAGTTCGACAAAGGCAAACTCCTGACTTGACCAGAGAATGATCTCTTCGGCGAAGCGGGAAAGATGAACCATCAGAAGAGCCAGAACCCCTGTCGTTTCCAGCAGAAGGTCACGGTCGGAGACGGCATCCATGGCGTTGGGCATTACTTTTGCGAAACCCAGCCAGGCGGCCGTCATCTCCCGATCCAGCGGATA
>JASGUW010000188.1 GCA_030055235.1 Bacillota bacterium | reverse complement strand
CCCAAAACCAACACAAAGAAAGCGGCGCTGCAGCCCGCCCCATGAAGAAAATTGCCTCGGACACGCTCTTCGCACCTCCCCCGGTTTCGGGGCACCACCGCTTTTTTTGCCCACCCCTTTCCCACCGCCACAGCATGCGCCGCCCGCACGACTGCTTCCTATCATTTCGTTTGCCGCCGCTTGCGATAAAAAGAAAAGAAAGCGGCGGTGCAGACCGCCTGTTGAAGTTAATTGGTGCGGACGTCGATATTGCCCAATTCGCGGAACAATATCGTCTTTTTTGTACACAGTCCCTGAGCAAACCAACTGTTCCTGCTCCAAACCAAGCGTTCCTGTCCTCAAAGCAGGGGACAACTCTAAAAACAATCGTGCTGAAAACAGCCGTGCTGGTATCAGCCATGCAGCAATTAAGAGCGGATAGCAAAACACCGATACTGTGAACACTTCAAACGACAAACTCAGAAAGGCAGTCCATTATCATGGCTCAAGTCGAAGAGGCAGTCCTGATTTAAGACAAAATTTTAGTTGTGTCAGTTTCTCTGACACTACCAAAATAACAGTAAGTCCGAAGACCCTCGAAAAAGACAAAAACCCAAGCCAGTGCCACACCAGACAGTTATTAACTTCGGAAGCTCCACCGGACAGCTTAATTCCGAAACCCCACCATCCACTTAATCCGGAACGGCCGAACCGGCTGAAACACTTGCGTTTCAGCCGGCTCAGCGGCTTCAGCCAGCTTCCCGTTAAAGCCCGGAAGACTGCGTGCTAGACCAGCTCGTCGAGCTTGTAGTTGATGACCAGAGCCGCCGCCCCGACGATGCCGGGTTCATCCGAAAGCTGCGCCTCGATCCGGACCGGCTTGAAGGAGACATGGTTCACAGCCTCATTCATCCGCTTGATCAGGGGCTCGCCGAGCGCTTCAGGAATCAGGCCGCCGTAGACAACCAGATCGATATCCATCAGCATCATGACGTTCCCGATTGCCGGAGTCAGATGCCTGACGATATGCTCAATGACCTCATCCTGACTGCTGGGATTGGTGTCATCAAAGTTGAACTTTTCACTGAGCGCCTGAATATTGACCTGGCGCTCAAGCCAGCCGCTCTCGGTCCTGACCGCCTTGGCATCAGCGGAGGTGATATAGTAGCCGATCTCGCCGCAGAGGTTCTGGGACCCGTGACGAACATCCCCGTCCAAAATCATTCCGGCGCCCAGACCCGTACCGTGGTTGATGTACATCAGATCATCGTTGCGCTCGTGATGCTGTACGCGGCGGGCCAGCATCTCGCCTAACGCCATCACATTGGCATCGTTGTCGATATAGACCGGGTAGCCCGTCTCCTGCTGAATCTGATTCATCAGGGCGCTGAGGTCTACCGGCTCCTCCACCCCGATCAGCGGGGCAAAGGAGATCTTTTTCTCCTTCGGCTCCACGACACCGGGAATACCGGCACCGATACCGGCTATCTGTCGATTGGTCATATCCACCTGTTCAGTAATGGAGTGTATAGAGTCGACCAACAGTTTGACGACACTCTTGACACTCACCTGACTCAGGCGTACTTCGCGGCGGGCTTCGATCGTACCATCGATCTTGACCAGACCAATAGAAAAGCGATCGCCTTCATAAGAGACGCCGAAGGCCGAAATGGCATCGGGATTAAAGCGCAGATCGAGCGGTTTGCGCCCGACAGCGGTCTGCCGTGCCCCCATTTCCAGCAAAATGCCAGAATCCACCAGTGACTTCACAGCCTTGATCACTGAGGGCATGCTGATGCCGGACATCTTGGAAACCTCCACACGCGTGAGTTCAAGATGCTCACGGTAGAGGTCGAAGACAATCCGCTTGTTCATGTTCTTAATGTCACTTTGCAGCATAAAAAAGCACCAGTCCTATTCTTTGATTGGAAGGCTGCAGCGCAGCGTTATGCCTGATTTGACATGTGAAATGCATGCTAATGCATTCCGCCTTCATAATCATGGCTGTCTTTGTCCATCAACGTCCGGTCGAGTTCCCGCGGCAAGGCCAGGGCTCGTGTGGGCGAAGCGGCTCACATTGTTCACTCTTTATCAGATCGCCCGGCAAATAGTTTAGATTCCTAATATTTACTCAAAAATGTGAATTTTTCAAGTCAGTTGAAAATGCCTGCACCTGCCATACCGATCGCAACAAACTGAACTGCTGCTTCCATTGAGGTATATCGTGACCAAAAGCTCGTACCTCTGCACTAATGCTCTCTCGAGCAAAACGCATTTTTTATCTATATTCATGATTTTATGCGCCGCCAGCAAAAAACCACATCACCCTGATGCCTTTTGTAGCCGGCGCTCTGCAGCTGACACGATGACAGCAGAAAACACTGCTTCTGCACGTAGTGGCATTTGCGCATGAGCCGCTCATTGCCCATAAAATGACAATCAGCGGCACCTAAGCTCACACCAGTTCAGCGGCACCTAAGCTCACATCAGTTCGGCGGAGCTCAATTTCTCGCCATCTCAGCGGCGCCTACCACTCCGCCAACTCAAAGCGAATATAGAACTCACCATAGTTGTCACTCAACATACGGATGCCCAGGCGGCAGATGATGGGCTCGCCGCCCGGACCCTCACCGGCCAGCCAGCTCTCCTCAATGACCTGGCGCAAATCCACATCCTCACGCCCCAGCAGGCCGCCCACCCGGCGGTCGGGGTCGGGATGGGGCTGAGCTTCGCCAAAATAATCCTCAAATATCTTGCAGTAAATGTCACCCCACCAGCGCAGCCGCCAGGCATCAAGCGGACCGGAGTTCAGCTGGACCCCATACAGAACGTCGCCCACCGTCTCCAGCTCTACCTGAAAACGGTAGATTTCAAAAAGATACAAACCCGGCAGTGCGGTTCTCGCCGGATCCCCGGCCACCCAGCCGCCTGCTGGCAGAAGAAGCTCCAGCTTCTCCACCTCTCCGTCACGATCCAGGCCCAGGCTTTCGACAAAATCCGGCGACGACAGATACGACGGCTCCAGGGCAGCGTCGTCGATATGCAGTGTAAAGCTCAGATCAATGGCGTGATAGTCCGGCCTGTTCGACCCGGTACCGGGTCCTGGGCTGATGGAGAGTTCACAGACCACCTTGATTTCCGGGCGGCCGCAGTAGCTGTCCGCGATCAGCCATCTCTCCGGCGCCTCCGAACCGCAAAGATACGGCTCAAAACTGGCGAGCGCCGTCAGCAGGCGCCCTCTGCTGTCGTCTTC
The DNA here is from genome assembly GCA_030055235.1 of Bacillota bacterium. Lineage (GTDB taxonomy): Bacteria > Bacillota > Clostridia > Saccharofermentanales > Fastidiosipilaceae > JAEZYR01. The sequence continues at coordinate 8,317 of JASGUW010000188.1, read as the reverse complement.
GGTGACTGGATCATCGTAGTAGCGCGAGCGGCTGCCAACCAGCCGGCGCGCCTGTTCGACGAGCCTGTCATTCTCAACTTCCTCACCCTCCAGGTGCAGCGTCGCCAGACGCCCCTCAAACAGCTCGATCCGAACCTTATACGTATAGTCCTCAAAGACGAAGTCTCCCGGCCAGTAGACGCTGTCAAACTCCTCGGCCGGCCAGTTGTCGTCCGTGTCATCCAGGTCAAAAAGGGCCAGCGCGTCCGGGCGGCTCAGGCCGATGGCGCTGACGATGTCCTCCTCCTCCAGGTGGCGGACCTCAGGGGCGGCGGCCACCGCCCGGCTCTCCAGGCGCGGCAGCAGCAGCGAAAGGCAAAGCAAAGCAAGCGGCAGCAGGAAAAAAGGCAGCCGGCGGCAGGCACTACGCATCATGTCGATCCTCCTGATCCTTGGTGCAATTCAGACAAAGAACACCGCCAGTATGTCACGGATCGCCGGGCATTGCCAAATTCGCTACACTTGAGCGCGAAACGAGGAGGTAGCTGCTGTGAAGGTACTGGTAACGGGCTTTGAGCCCTTTGGCGGCGTGGAGGGAAATCCTTCCGAGGATGTGTTGCCCCTGCTGCCCGACGCGCTCGGCCCGATTCAGATTGTCAAACAGGTGCTGCCGGTCGCCTTTGTCGACTCCGGCTGGCAGATCGCGGCGGCGCTCACGGAGGAGCGGCCCGACCTGGTCCTCTGCCTGGGCCTGAAGAGCGGGGCGATGGCTCTCGAGCTCGAGCGCATCGCCATCAACCTGGACGATGCCTACATGCCCGACAATGCCGGCGATCAGCCGCGGGAACGGCCCATTCTGCCGCACGGTCCGGACGGCATTTTCAGTCCCTTGCCATTAAAACGCATGCAAAGAGCAATCCAGTCGACCGGCGTCCCCGCCCAGCTCTCCAACTCAGCGGGGACCTATGTCTGCAACCACGTCTTCTACGTTGCGCTCGCGACGGCACGGGAGCTTTCGCCCCCGCCGCCCGTCGGTTTCATCCATCTGCCGTTGACGCCGCAGCTGGCCCTGTCGCGCTACGACCGGCCGAGCATGACTCTGGAAGACATGCGGCGCGGCCTGGTCGCCGCACTGGCTACGGCAATCGATGCGCTTTAACGGCACCTGATACGCTTTAGTAGAGTGCGAAGTTCGCCAGTTCGACCGGACCGCGGCTTTCACGGAAGACCAGGCGCCAGCGCCGGGCGGCGGGTGCCGCAGGCAGGGACATGATGCGCTTGTGCCCGATGGTCGTGCCGCGGGCCAGCTCCTGCCAGCAGCCGGCAATTTCGGCCTCCAGGCTGAAGGCCTCGACACGCTGGCTCTGACGGATGTCCTCCTGCACCATGAGCCAGCGCGGCTGGATCGCGGCGGGCACCGTTGCGGTCACGGTATCGGCGGTGGCGGTGATGGCGGCGGTGGCGAGGAGGTTGTGACGGAAGGTCTGGCGCAGCCAGGCGCCCAGCTCCGCCAGGCGGGCGGCGTCCGGCGGGGCGATCAGGCCGTCGCGGTCCGGCGGCACGTTGAGGAGCAAAGCGGCGTTGCCGCCCACGGAGGCCAGGTAAATGCTTTGCAACATTTCTAATGAACGTACCTGACCATCCTCCTCAGGGTGGTAGAACCAGCCCGGGCGGATGGAGGTATCAACCTCTACCGGGTACCAGATGAGGTCCTTGACGTCGGCGAGTGCCTGGCGGCTGCCGAGATCCTCGTCGGCGGAGGTGAAGCGGGTGCGGAAGCTGCTGTCATCCGCCTGCTGCGAGCCGGCCTGAATGCGCTCGGCGACGCTGAGGCTGGCGGGGACGACGCTCCATTCGTTGAGGCGGCAGTGGCCGGCCTCGTTGCCGCACCAGCGTACATCGGGGCCGCAAATCGAGATGACGGCTCCGGGCTGGAGGCGGCGGATCAGGGCGTAGTAGCGCGGCCAGTCGTAGTCCTGTTTTCTGCCGTTCGGGCCTTCGCCGTTGGCGCCGTCGAACCAGAGGCAGAAGAGCTCGCCGTAGCCGGTCAAGACTTCTTCGAGCTGGGCGCAGAAGAAATCGTCGTAGGGTCGGCCCTGGCCGTAGCTGGGTTCATGGCGGTCCCAGGGCGAGACATAGACGCCGAGTTTGAGGTCGTGGCGGCGGCAGGATTCGGCGAGTTCAGCGAGGACATCGCGGCCCAGGGGGCTGTGCATGGAGGAGTGAGTGGTCTGCTTCGTGTCCCAGAGGCAGAAGCCGTCGTGGTGTTTGGCGGTCAGGATGACGCCGCGCATGCCCGCGTCGCGGAAGGTGCGGCACCACTGGTCGGTGTCGAGGCGGCGGGGATTGAAGAGGGCCGGATCCTCGTTGCCCATGCCCCACTCGCGGTTGGTGAAGGTGTTGATGCCGAAATGGGCGAAGGCATAGAACTCGAGCTGCTGCCAGTTGTACTGGCGCTCGCTGGGGCGGATGGCGGTGGCGCGGGTAACGAAGCTGTCGGCGGGCTGGGTCGGCGGCTGCATGGCAGGGCTGTCGGCGGGCTGGGGCATGGATTCTCCTCAAGATGTCGTGTTTGCTGTCTTCGGGGTCGGTGGGGTCGGTCGGGTCGGTGGGGTGCGGGGGCGGTCGGCGGTCGGCGGCGGGCAGGGGCTTGATTCTGCAGGCGCCCGGGTGTGGTCCGGGGTGTAGTCCGGGGTTAGGCTGTTCCATCGCATGCAGCGCCCAATCTACTACACTTTCCGCATTCCCGCCCGATATGACCCCAGAAATCAGAGGCCCAGGTTGCCGTTTGGCACTGTACAGACAACATTCGAGCGACGAAACGCGTATTTCCCGGATGTGAGAACGATAAGAAAGGACGGCGGCCGCATGAAATCTGGCAGATACGCTCTGCTTCGTTTCAGTGGATTCGGCGCGGTACTGTCGATGCGTACAACCCCAAGTTTGACTGTGATCGCGGCGCAGCTGCCCTCCCGCAGGAACTGAGTGGCATCCGCTTCCAGCCATGTTTTGTCGCGGTAGTGGGCATGCGCGCTGCGCAACAGCTGGACACAGGGCTTGAGATCACGAACAGCCAGGGAATTGACGAGCAGACCGAAGATCGGGAAATCGGACTACTCAGGAATCGACTTCGAGTGTGCAATTTTTACGCTCTGGACAGATTTCGCCGCTCACGGACAGGCCGCCGGTTGTCCAGAGCGTAAATTTTGCTCAGAAATCGGCTCCGGGTGTGCAATTTTTACGCGCTGGACGGATTTCGCCACCCTCGGACAGGCAACGGTTGTCCAGAGCGTAAATTTTGCTCAGAAAACAGCTTCGAGTGTGCAATTTTTACGCTCTGGACGGATTTCGCCGCTCATGGACAGGCCACGGCTGTCCAGAGCGTAAATTTTGCTCAGAAATCGGCTTCGAGTGTGCAATTCTTACGCGCTGGACAGATTTCGCCGCTCCCGGACAGGCAACGGGTGTCCAGAGCGTAAATTTTGCTCAGAAATCGACTTCGAGTGTGCAATTTTTACGCTCTGGACGGATTTCGCCGCTCCCGGACAGGCCACGGGTGTCCCTTGTACAGCTACGCTGTATAAAGGCGTAAATTTTGCTCACAAAATAGGGCTGGGAAGGTGCTTTTACCTCCTTTGGACTGCACAGCTCATCCAAGTAGTGCCCGGAGACAGAAATCTCCTTCACGAAGTCATCGAACTGCTCTCGTTGTGGAGAGTGTAACGTCTCGTTGTAGAGACTGTACTTCAATACACATATTCTCAAGCCTTGAACTCGAAAGGATCCCGGCTCGACAACTGTTCTTTTACCGCTAAAAGCCCCCGCCTGCAGAAGGCGGGGGCCATTTATCCGACAGAGACGGCTGATGCCAGAACAGTCTGCCAACCGGAACAGCCAGGCAGCCGAAGCAACCGAAGCAACCGGGGCAACAGGCGTCGCCGTCAGCCGCGCCTGCCGCCCCGACCGCTGTCAGCCCTCGAAGTAGGCCATCAGCGCATCCGGATCCTTCACCAGGATGACGCGGTTGCCGGAGAAGTCAACATAGCCGAGTTCACGGAATTCGCCGAGCTTGCGGGTGAAGGTTTCGCGGGAGAGGCCGGCGTAGCTGCCGAGCTCCTCGCGGTTGAGGCTCAGCTCAATGCGGATGCCGTCGGGCGTCTGGACGCCATAGCGGTCGGCGAAACGCAGGATGAGCTCGGCGGTCTTGATGCCGGCGTTGGCGGAGGAGAGGCGGGAGATCAGGTCCTCGGCCCAGCGGATGCGATCGTAGCTCTTGTCGAGGATCTGCCGCAGAATCCGGGGGTTATCCAGGCAGTGGCGGTCGAAGAAGTCCTTTGACATGGTGCAGATCAGGCTGTCTTCCAGGGCCTGGCCGTTGTAGACATAGCGGTGGCCCGTCAGCAGGTTGAGGCCGCCGACGAAATCGCCGGGGTTGTAGATGTAGAGGATCTGCTCGCGGCCGTCGACCGTGTAGCGGTAGATCTTGAACTGTCCCTTCGCCACGATATAGAGGCGGTCGGCGGGGTCGCCCGACTGGAAGAAGACTTCGCCTTTACGCACGCGCAGCATCTGAAGCTCGTTCGTCAGAGTCTCAAAATCGGCAACGCTGAGATGGCGCACCAGCGGCAGCTTGCGCAGATCAATGCCGTCACGCAGCCAGCTCTGGGTCGGATCCTGGTCCGCGGCGTAGGGGTTTTCTCTGATCGAATTCATCTCGGATTCCTTTCTCCGCGGCGCGGACACACGGGACGCGGCACCGGCTTCGCGACGTTCCGCCAGACGCTCGATAAAGCGGCGATTGGCATAGCGTTCAAGTTCCCAGGCTCTGGTTTCGTCCATGGGCGGCATCCCCTCGAGGCGGTAGGGGCGCCCCATTTCGGCATGCTTCTCAATGCCCATCGTGTGATAGGGCAGGACATCGATGCGGTCGACCAGATAGCCGAGCGGCAGCACCGTCTCGACGAGCCGGTCCATGGAGGCCTCGTCGTCGGTCCAGCCCGGCAGCATGACATGGCGGATCCAGACCTGCCCCTCGAAGCCGTTCTCCACAAGCGAGTCGGCGAAGTTCACCCAGGTCGCGAAGGAGCCCTGGATCAGGTCGCGGAAGCGCTCGGGATCGAAGGCCTTGACATCAAGCAGCAGCGTGTCGACGAGCGGCAGCACCTGCCGATACCAGTTCGGATCGCCGAAGCCGGAGGTGTCCACGGCGGTCGTGATGCCGGCTTCGCGTAACAATTGCAGACATTCATAGAGGAAGGCACCCTGCAGCATGGGCTCCCCGCCAGAGAAGGTCACTCCGCCCTCCTGGCCGAAGTAGCTGCGCTGGCGCTCGGCCAGAGCCAGAACCTCCGCCGGCGTCATCTCCGTCGCTGCAGCCGACCGCAGCGGCTGTGAGTCGGGGTTGTGGCAGTAGGCGCAGCGCAGCGGACAGCCCTGCAGGAAGATGACCGTGCGGATGCCGGGCCCGTCGAGCAGGCCCATGGTCTCGATCGAGTGGATGTAGCCGATCGTGCCACGGTCGGTGGTGGCGGCCGTGACGGCCGCCGCCTGTCCCGTCCCCTGCTCAGACACGGGTATGGAAGGTGCGTGAGATGACTTCGAGCTGCTGCTCGCGCGAGAGGCGGTTGAAGTGCACCGCATAGCCCGACACGCGGATCGTCAGATTCGGATTCTTCTCGGGGTGTTCCATGGCGTCGATCAGCATCTCGCGGTCCATCACGTTGACGTTGACGTGGAAGCCGCCCTGGCGGAAATAGCCGTCCAGGATGCCGGTCAGGTGCTGGATGCGCTCGCCCACATGGCGCCCGATCGTGCGCGGCACAACGCTGATCGTGTTCGAAATGCCGTCCTGGCAGACGCCGGCATAGGGCAGCTTGGCAACAGAGTTCAGCGAAGCCAGCACACCGGAGCGGTCACGGCCATGCATCGGGTTGGCGCCGGGGGCGAAGGGCTCACCCGCCTTCCGGCCATCGGGCGTCGTGCCGGTCTTTTTGCCATAGACCACATTTGAGGTGATCGTCAGCAGCGAAAGTGTATGCTCGGCATTGCGATAGGTGGGGTGGCTCTTCAGGGCATCACTGAAGTATTTGGCCACCTCACGGGCCAGGCTGTCGACCCGCTCATCGTCGTTGCCGTACTGCGGGAAGTCACCAGTGATCTCAAAGTCCATCGTCATCCCGTTCTCGTCGCGGACCGGCCGCACCTGGGCATAGCGGATCGCGCTGAGCGAGTCGGCGACAATCGAAATCCCCGCCACACCGAAGGCCATGTAGCGGTGCACCTCCGGGTCGTGGAGGGCCATCTGCCCGGCCTCATAGGCATACTTGTCGTGCATGTAGTGAATCGTGTTCATGGTGTCGACATAGAGCCCGGCAAGCTGGTCGAGAACTTCGCAATAACGCTCCTTCACCAGCTCATAGTCCAGGACCTCGTCGGTGATGGGTTCAATTCCCTGCAAAACCTGCATCGGCTTCCCGCTGCGACGGTCCATGCGCTTCTCGTCGCGGCCGCCGTTGATGGCGTAGAGCAGCGCCTTCGCCAGGTTCGCCCGCGCCCCGAAGAACTGCATGTCCTTGCCGACCCGCATCGCCGAGACGCAGCAGGCGATCGCATAGTCGTCGCCATAGATCGGGCGCATCAGGTCGTCGCTCTCGTACTGGATCGAGCCGGTCTGGATGGTCAGGCGGGCGCAGTACTCCTTGAAGTCGCGGGGCAGATCCTCCGACCAGAGCACGGTCATGTTGGGCTCAGGCGCCGGCCCCAGCGTGGTCAATGTATGCAAAAACCGCATCGTCGTCCGTGTCACCAGCGTGCGTCCGTCCGTCCCCATGCCGCCGAGTGACTCTGTCACCCAGGTGGGGTCGCCGGCGAAGAGGTCGTCGTACTCCGGCGTGCGCAGATGGCGGACCAGGCGCAGCTTGATGACGAGCTGGTCGATGAGCTCCTGTGCCTCGGCCTCTGTGATGCGTCCGGCGGCCAGGTCGCGCTCGATGTAGATGTCCAGGAAGGTGGTGTTGCGGCCAAAGGACATGGCGGCGCCGTTGTTCTCCTTAATCGCGGCGAGATAGCCGAAGTAGACCCACTGCACCGCCTCCGCCGCCGTCTCGGCCGGGCGTCCGATGTCGTAGCCGTAGGCCGCCGCCATCCGCTTCATCGCCTCCAGGGCGCGGATCTGCTCAGAGAGCTCCTCGCGGTGGCGGATGCGCTCCTCGGTGGCCGGGCCGTTGTCGGCCGCCCGGTCTGCCCGGCGTGCGGCGATCAGGCGGTCCAGGCCGTAGAGCGCGACGCGGCGGTAGTCGCCGATGATGCGGCCGCGGCCGTAGGCGTCGGGCAGGCCGGTCAGCAGGCCGGCGCTGCGGGCGGCGCGCATCTCTGTCGTGTAGGCATCGAAGACGCCCTGGTTGTGGGATTTGCGATATTCGTTGAAGCTGTCGGCCAGGCCCGGCGCCATCTCAAGTCCGTAGGCGGCGAGCGAATTCTCGACCATGCGGAAACCGCCGTAGGGGTTCATGATGCGCCGCAGTGGGGCATCGGCCTGGAAGCCGACGATCACCTCAAGTTCGCGGTCGAGATAGCCGGGATCGTAGGCATCGATGCCGCTGAAACGATCAAGCGCTACATCGACCTGTCCCGTCCGCACCTGCTCCTGCACCATGGCATCGGCCTTCGCCCAGAGCGCTTTTGTTTTCTCGGTCGCATCAACCAGAAAGTCGTCGTCACCCTCATAGGGTGTGTAGTTCGTCTGGATAAAGTCACGGACATCGATCCGCTCCTGCCAGACGCCCGGTCGAAACGCCGGCACGGCTGTGGCTGTGTTCTGTTGAGCCTGATTCATCTGCTGCATCCCCTTTACTAATGTTCCTTATCAGGCGTTTGCTGGCATGTTGCCGAGCTGCCTGACCATGAGCCCTTCTTCAGTTAATCATAGTGTAGTTAAAAGTGGATTCAGACGCAGTGATCCCGATCACAGATCGGATGAACTTTGAGGCCTTTTGGGATGAATTTTTGTGACTTTTGTGCGCTTTGTCACAGCGGGTGCGACGGGCGCGCGCGCCGCTGGGCGGCACGCAGGGCGGCGGGCGACGGGCAGGGCGGCGGGCAGGGCGGCGACGACGCCGGCCAAGCTTGTGGGAGAGTGTCCAGATCGGAAGTTCCGCAACCATAACGTGACTCTTGAGTGCAGCATCCCGTATGGCAGATGTCAGTTGGCCTTGCTTAAGAGAGAGCAAGAAGTTGTGTCAGCGAAAAATGACACAACTCCAAAAGTTGGCCATTTAGACGGGGAAATGGACAAAAAAGCGAGTTGTGTCAGAAAAACGTGACACAACTCCAAAAGTTG
>JASGUW010000187.1 GCA_030055235.1 Bacillota bacterium | reverse complement strand
GAGACGGCGGTGCCGAGGATCAGGGTCAGCAGGGCCGCCCGGGCGGTGGCGCGCCTCCAAAAGATGCCCAGAACGAAGACGGCGGAGACCGGGGGGGCCATGTAACCGATGATGCCCTGGAAAAGGTTGAAGAGGTTGGTGCCTTCGGCCTTGCTGAGGAGCCAGGCCGCCGCGACGGCGATCAGGGCGGAGGCGAGCGTCGTGAATTGCCCGATCCGTTTGAGCCGGCGTTCGGGGGCGGCCGGATCGATCCAGCGTTTCCAGATGTCGAGCGTGAAAATGGTGCTGAAGGAATTAAGGCCGGAGTCGAGCGTGGAGATCACGGCGGCGACCAGCACGGAGACGATCAGGCCGACGAGGCCGGGCGGCAGGTAGGTATGGACCAGGGTGAGGAACACCTCCTTATCATCGTCGATGCCGGGCAGGAGCTGGGCGGCGAAGATGCCCGGCAGGAGGAACAGAAACGGCGGCAGGATTTTGAGAACGGCGGCGAAGAGCGTGCCGCCCTGGGCGTGGCTGAGGCTGCGGGCCCCGAGGGCACGCTGTACGATGGTCTGATCGGAGCACCAGAACCAGAGCGACAGGACGGGGTAGCCCAGGACGAAGGCGTACCACGGGTTGTCCGAGCCGGAGGGGTGGAGCAGTTTCCAGGTCAGCTCGGGGGGCGTGTTGCCGCAGCGGACATCGATCACGGAAGCGAACGAGTCGAGATGCCCGGCGGCGATGACGGAGAGCAGGGCGGCGCCGACGATCATCAGGATGGACTGGAAGGAGTCGGTGACCATGACCGCGACCAGCCCGCCGGCGATGGTGAAGCTGGCGGCGACCAGCGCAAGGACCCAGATACAGGTCATCAGACTCCATCCGACGAGCTGGCCCAGGAGGGCGCCGCCGGCAAAGAGGGTGCCGCCGATCCAGAGGATGACGGAGCCGAACAGGGCATAGAAGGCCATGAAGGTATAGCAGTCGTCGCCGAAACGTTTGCGCATGAATTCCGGCATGGTGGAGATTTTCGTATTGAGATAGAACGGAACGAAGACCATGCCCAGAAGCAGCAGGAAAATCCACGCCATCCATTCGAAATTGGCGGTGACCATGCCGGTGGTGTAGCCGGCGCCGCAGGTGGCGATGAGAAAAGTCGGGCCGATGTTGGTGCCGAAAATGCTCAGTCCGACGTTGCCCCAGACCATGGAGCGGTCGCCGAGAAAGAGGTCTTCGCTGTGGCGGCGTCGGTAGCTGACGATCCCGCCGATGGCCAGCAGAGCCAGCAGGTAGGCGGCAAAGACGACCATATCCAGCGGCTGCATGATCATGGTCATATTGGCGAGCGAGGGAAACGAACTCATTTATTCTCTCCCTTTTCGGCGGGTTTCGGCAGAACGGGATTCATGGGGCTCCAGATGTCCGTGCTGCCCGGCAGCGGCTGCTGGCACGGATCGGTATGCTTCCACCACCGCTGATTGACGGGGTCCTGGCGGTTCATGTAGTCGTCCTTTTCGGCGTCCTGTCCCATGTATTCGAGGTAGAAGAACTCATAGAGCTGATCCCCGATCTCTGCGAGGAAGATGGAGAAGTTGCGGATATGGCCGCGGACCATCTGGTCAACGACGCCGGGCCAGACCGTCTGGTGAAGCGTGCGGTACTCCATCTCCTTTTCGGGTTTGATGCCCGTAACCATGGCCGTGATGTCAGTCGGCTTTCGTTTCGCGCTGCATCCGCGGATGTAGTTGATCCATTCCATCTGCAGCCAGGTGCGACCATAGGTCACGGCGCGCGGGTGGGGGATGAGGAAGCCGTTGAGGGTCGGGGCGGCGGATTCGAAGGCCTCGGCGGCGTCGAGATAATTCTTCTTGCCGGAAAAGTCGAAATAGACCATACACCACAGGTCGCCCTGAAGTTCCCGCGTAAAGGCGCTGACATTCGTAATGCCCGCATGTTCGAGCTGGCGCGCCGGCTTTTTGAGGGTCAGTTCGAGCAGGGCATTGGCGAGGGCCTTCTCTTGGCCGGGTTTGACCTGTGCGATGAGGGCGACATGGGTGGTCCGACCGGAGAGCAGGTAGTTTTCATAGGGCGAAAAGGCCCAGCCGCAGGCCCCCCAAAGCAGCAGCGCGACGATGCACGTTTCGATCCATTTGTTAACATTCCGTGTTTGCCTGTCTTTCATACGAACCTCTCAATCTTGCGTTTACTTCTCTTTAATGTGCGGCCATCGGTATTCTGACGGCCTGCATACCGACTCGAACTTCCTTTCCATAGACACGAATCTCAAGCGGGTTGCCTCTGAGTACCTGAAATGAAGCGTATTCAGGGCCAACGACGACCTCGAACATGGAGCCCCTGTACTGAACGCGAAAGCGATAAGATTTCCAACGGGCGGGAATCTGCGGCCGGAATGAAAGCCGGTCGCCGTCGCTGCGCATGCCGCCGCATCCGCAGACAAAGGCGGCCCACACGCCGGCGGCGGACGTGGCGTGCTGACCCTGTTCCGTATTGCGGTTGTAGTTGTCCAGGTCGAGCCGGGCCGCGCAGGTCAGGAACCGGCAGGCCTCCTCGATCTTGCCCAGTTCCCAGGCCAGGATGGAATGCAGGGAAGGAGACAGCGAGGATTCGTGGATCGTGCGGGATTCGTAGAATTCGTAGTTGACCTTTTTTTCTTCAAGGGTAAAATCCTCGCTGAAGAAAAACATGTGATTGAGCACATCCGGCTGCTTGATCATGTTCTTGCGGAAGATGCGGATGTAGGCCCAATTCTTATAGATCGGGATCTGGTCGGGGGGCAGCGCCGCGATCTCGACATGCGGCAGATCGAAATAACCTTCATGCTGTTCGAAGACCTTCGTAAGGGGGTCCTGGTTGATGCGCATTTTTTGCGCCATGTCCTTCCAGTCTGCGGGCTCCCGGGGTTCGAGGGAGGTCTTTCGGACGGCGTTTTCGTAGAGGTCCGGCGCGGCGGTTTTCATCGCTTCGAGCACGTCCAGCGTAAAGTTAAAGATTTTTTTGGCCAGGTAATTCGTGTAGAAATTGTGATTGACCATCATGTGGAACTCATCGGGGCCCATTACGCCGTAGAGGCCGAAATCGCCTTTGACGGGGCTGTAATCGCCGGCGCTGGCGTAAAAGCGGCAGATCTGCAGGAGCATCTCGATGCCTTCGCGGTAGAGAAAGTCCTTATCCCCGGTGACGGCGTCGTACTGCCAGATGGCGTAGCCGACGGCGCCGCTGATGTGATGTTCAAGATCGACGTGCTGCCAGGTGCCGGAATCCTCATAGCCGCTGATCGTTGCGAAGGGAAAGCGGGCGCCGCGGCAGTCGAGATCCTCGGCGCGGCGGAGGGCCTGGGGCAGGGTATGGTAGCGATACAAAAGCAGGTTTTTGGCGGCCGCG
>JASGUW010000186.1 GCA_030055235.1 Bacillota bacterium | reverse complement strand
CTGGTCAAAAACTTCGATATTGCCCGATTCCCGGGGCAATACCGCGATTTTTGTCCACTACCTGGTCAAAAACATCGATAGTGCCCGATTCCCGGGGCAATACCGCGATTTTTGTCCACTACCAGTGATTTCTTCCACTGACATCTTGAATTTCCGGGAAAGCATTTCAAAAAGCAGCTACTTTGAAAGATTCCCAACAGCCAACATGAGCTTCACCTCCATGACAACAGCGTCGCTATCCTACGTGTAAATGCTCTATCCATTTTGGATAAGCGAAAGCTCTTATCAGTCCGTAAAGGTCTTTCATATCAATCAAGAAGCGGTTTCCACGAAATCAAAAAAGCGATATACCACATCGCTCCCCTTTGCCGCCGCCTTATCTTTTTATTCTTTTCTTCGAATTCGGGTGTCTAAACCGATTCGGACATATAAAGTCCTATCTCAAAGCTTAATTCCTCTGATGACACTCCTTTAGCAAGCATCTACGCTCCTGCCCCAACACAGAGCACCAGCATAATTCGCCCTCCGCCAAGCTCACCACTTTAGCTCGTCCTACACCCCTGCTTGCTGCTCCACCCTGATCATCAAAGAGTTCGCCCTGCGCCCTTCTCACCGCTCGGCTCCTCCCTGCTCATCACTGAGCTCCCGGGCCTGCTTGCCGCTCATTTGCTCGATCTCAAATGCCAGCATCAGCAGCCGCTCGCGGCTCTCTTCCGCCGCCACACGAAGCGCCAGCTCCGGATCCGTCACAAAGCGCCGGGTAAACAACCGCAGTGCCTCCCGGAACCCGTCCTCTTCCTCAATGATCCGAACGCGGCCAAAGACGATCACACTGCGATAACAGGTCGACAGCGTCTCGGGCCGTGGTTCGGCGATATCAACTACACAAAAAGAAGCCGCAGGATGGCGGCGGAGCGCATCAAGCTTGTGGCCCACCGGAGCCGAATGAAAAAGAATGCGCTCACCATCCAAAGCGTAATTGAGCGGCACGGCATAGGGGTAGCCGCCATCCCCAAGCACGGCGAGCACACCGCTCGTACCGCGCTCAAGAACCGCCCGGCACTCCGCCTGTGTCAGCGCCTGACGACTGCGCCTGAGCGACCGCACGGGCGCGGCCCCCATCAGCGCTTGGCCGGAATAATCTCGTGCCAGTAGCCGTCGGGATCGGCGATAAAGTAAAGGCCCATCGCCTCATTCTCAAACACAACCACGCCCATCTCCTTGTGTCTGGCATAGGCAGCCTCGTAATCATCGGCCGCGAAGCAGATGTGCGACTCATTCTCTCCCAGATCATAGGGACGATCCGCGTGATCGCGCAGCCAGGTCAGCTCAATCTGAAAATCCCCCTCCGGCGCCTCGAGAAAGGCCAGGATAAAGCTCCCATCAGCGGCTTCGCGGCGGCGCACGACCTCCAGCCCCAGTGCCTCCTCATAGAAAGCAATGGCGCGGTCAAGGTCCTGAACGTTGAGATTGGCATGGCGGATACTGAAGGTCATGGTGAACTCTCCTTTCGTCTGACAGCGGTTGCTTAGGTCAAAACTCTATCCGGGCCGTCCGGCCCGGCTCTGTAAATGTCAATACTCTGGTAGCGGCCTGGCTGCCCATATGTTTTTCAAGCGAAGCCGGCAACTCTTTCCCGCCATTCAGATGCATCGGAACGATAATACACGGCCTGAGCTGCCGAACCAGCTCCAGGCAGCCGTCCAGAGCCGTCTCTCCCAGGCGGCTGTCCAGCGGCACCATCGCCAGGTCAAGTCGACGGGTCCCCAGCCGCTCCCTGATCTGCGCCAGTATCTCCCGGTAGCGGCGCCGCATCGCAGGCCCTTCCTCATCCTGCCAGTCCCAGCAGTTGAGGTCGCCCGCATGGTAGAGCGTCAGCCCAGCCACGTAAACGACAAAGGCCACGCCTTCATCTGTCGACGGGAAACACTCGACCCGCAGCATCTCGGCGCCAAGCCGGAGCTCGAGCACCGTATCATCATGAACATAGCACAGATTCGCACAGCCATCCGCCCCGGCGGCCGTGACCCTGGCCGCACAGCCGCGGTCCAGGATCCGATGAACCTCGCGTCCGGGATGAGGCTGGAGCAGCCCGTCATTCCAGTGATCGTGATGCGTATGTGATGCGAAGTACACTATAGGCCGCCGATCCTGCTCCAGCAGCACGCCGGCCGGATCCTGGTACCAGTCGAAAACCAGCCGGAAGTCCGGATGATCTACTACAAAGCCCGAATGGCCCAGGAAGCCCAGTTTGATGTTCATCCGCAGGCCGCTTACGGTGTGACGAACTCTACCCAGCCGAGCTCATCAGGCCGGCGCCCGTACTGGATGCCGGTCAGATCGTCATAGAGCCGATAGGCCAGCGACTGGGCGGGATCGTACGTAAAGCTAACGCTCTCTTCTCCATAGGCAAGACGTCCGACAGGCGAAATCACAGCCGCTGTGCCGGTGCCGAAGACTTCCGTCACCCGGCCTGTCCGTGCCAGTTCCATCAGCTTGTCCACATCAAGATGCACCTCCCGCGCCGGGCGGCCCTGATGCTTAAGCAGCTCCAGCACCGAACGTCTGGTGATTCCGGGCAGGATCGAGCCGTTCAGCGCCGGCGTCACCGGCTCGCCGTCGATGACAAAGAAGACGTTCATCGAACCGACTTCCTCTATATAGCGCCGCTCCACTCCGTCGAGCCAGAGCACCTGCTCGTAGCCGCGTTCCTGGGCCTCGATCTGGGAAAGCAGGCTGACAGCGTAATTCGCCGCTGTCTTTGCGAAGCCCGTACCGCCACGCACGGCGCGGACGTACTCGTCCTCGATGAAGATGGACACCGGATCCAGACCGCTCGCATAGTAAGCGCCCGACGGCGACAGGATGATCAGGAAGCGAAACTGCCTGGCCGAACGTGCACCAAGCGAACCTTCGGTGGCGAAAATGAAGGGACGGATATAAAGGCTCGTGCCGGGCTCGGCCGGCACCCAGTCCGCCTCGGTGCGGATCAGGGTCCGAAGCGCTTCCAGGGCAAGGTCGACATCCAGCGTCGGAATGCCCATGCGCTTCGCGGAGACATTCAGGCGTTCGAAGTTCAGCCGCGGCCGGAAGAGCCGCACCCGGTCGTCTTCGCCGCGATAGGCCTTCATTCCTTCAAAAATTGTCTGACCGTAGTGCAGGGTCATACAGGCGGGATCAAGCGAAAGCGGGGCGTAGGGCTCAATGCGGGCATCGTGCCAGCCTTTGCCTTCTACATAATCAAGCGCAAAGAGGTAGTCGGTAAAAATCTGACCGAAACCCAGCTTGGCGCCCGCCTGCGGCTTCGCCTTCAGCTCGGCCCGGGGAATCATGGTGATGGATGCTTGCTGTTTCATAGGCTTCCTTCCGTCTGTGGCTTGCGACCGGGCGTGACACAGTGTACCCAGCCAAGCTCATCGGGCTTGTGCCCGTACTGAATGCCGGTCAGATCGTCATAGAGCTGATAGGCCAGCGAATCAGCGGGATTATAGGTAAAAGAGATGCTCTCTTCGCCGTAGGAGAGGCGTCCGACAGGCGAAATCACAGCTGCCGTGCCGGTGCCGAAGACTTCTGTCACCCGACCCGCCCGCGCCAGCTCCATGAGCTCGTCCACGGCCAGCCGCATCTCACGCGCCGGACGGCCCTGGTGTTCGAGCAGCTCCAGCACCGAACGCCTGGTGATCCCGGGCAGGATCGAACCGTTCAGCACCGGCGTCACCGGCTCGCCGTCAATGACAAAGAAGACGTTCATCGAACCGACTTCTTCGATGTAGCGCCGCTCCACCCCGTCGAGCCAGAGCACCTGCTCATAGCCGCGCTCCTTGGCCACAATCTGGGAAAGCAGGCTGACGGCATAGTTCGCCGCCGTCTTCGCGAAGCCCGTCCCGCCGCGCACGGCACGGACGTACTCGTCCTCTATGTAGATCGACACCGGGTCCAGACCGCTCTCATAGTAGGCGCCCGACGGCGACAGGATGATCAGGAAGCGATAGGTCTTGGCGACACGCACGCCGAGATGGCCCTCTGTGGCAAAGATAAAGGGACGGATATAAAGGCTCGTGCCCGGCTCACCCGGCACCCAGTCCGCCTCTTGACGAATCAGAGCCTCCAGCGCCTGAAGGGCAAGGTCGACATCCAGTGTCGGAATACCCATGCGCTTCGCGGAGACATTCATCCGTTCAAAATTCAGGCGCGGACGGAAGAGCCGTACCGAGTCGTCCTCACCACGATAGGCCTTCATCCCCTCGAAGATCGTCTGACCGTAGTGCAGGGTCATGCAGGAGGGGTCGAGTTCGAGCGGGGCATAAGGTTCAATGCGGGCGTCGTGCCAGCCTTTGCCTTCCGTATAATCCAGCGCGAACATGAAATCCGTAAAGAGAGAGCCAAAGCCCAATTTGGCGCCCGGCTCCGGTTTCGTCTTCAGCCCGGGGCAGGGAATGCGGGTAAGATTGAGTCGTTGTGACATGGGACTACCTCCGATTGACCACTAATCATGGCACAAAGCGCCCGGGAGCGACAAGACAGAATCCGCGAACTAATCCACCAGCCAGGCGTCAATCCGGCTGGAATACCATACCTTTTCCCCCGCCATCCAGATGGCGCCGACATTTTCCAGGTTTTCAATCAATCGAAGGCCTGCCTCCTGGTCCATGTTGAACAGGGCCGTCGTCAGACTGTCGGCCAGGCCGCTGTCGGGCGCAATGATGGTGACGGAGTCAAAGCGCTGCGACGGCATCAGGGTATCGGGGTCGATGATATGGTGATAGCGCCGTCCCGCGACGGTATAAAACCGCTCATAGGCCCCGCTCGTCACCACCGCCATATCACTGATGCCGACCACCAGACGGTAGGCATTCGGGTCCTGGCTCTGCGGCTCGCGGATGCCGATACGCCAGACCTTTTCCCTGCCGTCGCGAAAGCCCGCCGTACGCACATTGCCGCCGACACTGAGCAGGAAATGCTCCATCCCGAGCCTCAGCGCCTCCCCGGCCGCCAGCTCACAGGCCAGACCTTTCGCCCCACTGCCGACATCCAGACACATTTCAGGGTCCGGGAGGCGGACCGTGCTTCGCCTGCGATCAATCTCAATCAGGCTTATATCCGTGTGGCGGTTGGCGGCCTCCAGCTGATCCATGGGGGGCAGCTGGGCGTTCTCCGGATCGTCCAGACCCGCCTCCCGATAGTCGTGCCAAAGCTCGAGCACCGGCCCCAGCGCCAGGTTCACACGCCCACCACTCAGGGCGTTCGCCGCAAGCGACTGCTCCAGCAGATCGAGAATCAGCGGGTCCACCGTCACCGGCCCCTCCCCCGCCCGCTCGTTCACCGTCCGGAGGTTTGTGATCCCTTCATAGCTCTCATAGGTCGTAAAAAGTTGATGGCAGTGCGTCAATTTCTGTTCCACGGCAGCTGCGATTTTGGCGAAGTCCTCCTCCGATCCCGCCAACCCGATAAAGGTCGTCACCGTGTCGAAGACGCCGAGAAACTGCCGGCTGTAGCGCGTGAGCTCAGTCTCCGCCGTCCCGGCAGGAGCGGTCGCCGGCGGCGCGCCGGGTGTCGCGCCGGGTGTTTGGCAGGCCGTCGACAGCAGCAACAGCAGAGCCAGCAGCACCAGCAGAGCCGCGGCAGCGATGCGTCTTCCCGGCATGGTCAGCTGCACAGGCCTTTTCCCGCTCATGAAGGGCCCTGCCCCCACGGCAGCCGCAGCCGCCCCAGCGCCGGCAGCAGCAGGCGCAGCAGAACCGCGGACAGAACTCCGGCTGCAACTCCCGCGACCAGCAGAAGCGGTGCGACCCAGAGAATCGATACGGAGCGGTAGAGCAGCTGCAGCACCAGAAACTGGCCCAGATTGTGGGTGATGGCGCCGCTCACACTGAGCAGGAGCCAGGAGATGCGGCCGCGTGAGAGGCGGTGAAGCAGCAGCATCACCGTCACCGAGAGCAGGCCGCCCGCCAGGCTGAAGGCAGCCGGCAGCACCGAGCGCGTCAGCAGGACAAAGCCGGATTTGAGCACGGCAAGCTGATAGGCATCCCGCCCGCCCAGAAAGAAGAGTGCGTACATGACGGCGATGTTTGACAGACCAAATTTCAGTGGCACAGGTGCCGGAATCGGGGGCAGCAGAGCCTCAATCCACTGCAGTGTCAGGGCGAGGGCAAAGAGCAGGGCGACCAGCACCAGCCGGCCCAGCCGCTCGTGCTGTGACGCCTGGCGGCCCGGCACTGGCGCTCTGCCGGCCTCAGTCGCTCTGCCGGGCTCAGCTGACATGATCCACCTCCGGCAGACTTTCTTCCGTCGTGGCCACAACCGTCACCAGCACCTGATTCGGCAGGCAGGCGGCAAAGCGGCCAGGATCCCTCAAACGGCCAGTCCGCACGCAAACCTGATCCGGGCAGTCGGAGTGGACAAAGGCAACACTGCCGTCGGCATAGCGGTGCAGCACAACAGCTTCGTTCCAGCTGCAGTGAAAATCCCGCTCTGCCCCGCCGCACATGGGGATGCTCTCGACCAGACGGCCCTGATGCCAGACTTCGGCATGACAGACCACCTCCGTCCTACGGCCGGTGGCAAACTGGCTCAACAGATAGAGAGCGGCGGCAATAGCGAGCAACCCGGCAATCACGAGGAGATCGCGCCGTCGGGCAAAAACCGGCTCCGCATTTGGCATACGCTGATTCTTTCAAAGCGCCGCGGCACTGTCAATTGTTGTTTCCTGAGAGAATGTGGCACGTTCGGCCTCTTATGTATGTAGATATGGTCGAAAACCAGAAACCGTCGAAGAACCATCCCCTTCGACAGCCGCAGCTCGTTCTGGGGTACCGAAATCCGCTTCCAGAGCAGCATAGCTGCTCTGGAAGCAGCCAGAGCGGAAAAATTGCTCACCCAAAGTCAATTTCTGTGCAAAATTTACGCCATTGTACAGCGTAGCTGTACAAGGGACAACCGCAGCTCGTTCTGGGTCACCGAAATCCGCTTCCTGAGCAGTATAGCTGCACAGGAAGCAGCCAGAGCGGAAAAATTGCTCACCCAAAGCAAATTTCTGTGCAAAATTTACGCCTTTGTACAGCGTAGCTGTACAAGGGACAACCGCAGCTCGTTCAAAGACTTCGAAATCCGTCCAGAGTGGAAAAATTGCTCACTCAAAGCCTATTTCTGTGCAAAATTTACGCTCTAGACAAGCACAGCTCGTTCTGGGACACCGAAATCCGTCCAGAGCGGAAAATTTGCTCACACAAAGCCTATTTCTGTGCAAAATTTACGCTCTGGACAACCGCAGCCAGTTCTGGGGCATCGAAACCTGTCCAGAGCGGAAAAATTGCTCACCCAAAGCCAATTTCTGTGCAAAATTTACGCCTTTGTACAGCGTAGCTGTACAAGGGACAACCACAGCCGGTTCAAAGACTTCGAAACCTGTCCAGAGTGGAAAAATTGCTCACTCAAAGCCAATTTCTGTGCAAAATTTACGCCTTTTGTACAGCGTAGCTGTACAAGGGACAGCCGCAGCTCGTTCTGGGGTACCGAAATCCGCTTCCAGAGCAGCATAGCTGCACAGGAAGCAGCCAGAGCGGAAAGATTGCTCACTCGAAGCCGTTCACAGTCCACGTCCGAAGCCAATCACCCGAAGCCAATCACCCAGAGTCGTTCAGTGAAAGCCTCAAGCCCTTCCTCAGCGCAAAAAGCAGGCAGGGCATCAGAGAACATGGTGATCAATGGCTTGCTTCGCTGCGGGTGCACATCAAGAGTATCGGGATGCGGGTGAGCTTGTCATGCGGACGGCTGGCAAGGGTCGCGCACGCCGTTACGCGGCGTGCAGGCCGCTGCACGCCGCGCAGGACCAGGATAAGATTGCTTGTGTCAGCTGAATTTGTTTCTCCCTGGGAACGAAAATATGGATCCAGTCTTTTGCCTCTTTGAAACGCACCAGTTTTTATACGGAGAACCCTCGCCGCTCGCCGCCGTTTTCATTCTTATCATTTCAGTCTGCGCCCAGCGGCCGTGCGTCCAGTGGCCATACGCCCAGCGGCCCTGCGCCCAATGTCAGCAATTACGATTGCTCGCGGAGCGGAAGAGAACATCAAAAAATACATCAATACAACGAGTTCAAGCTGCGCTCACACTGCGGTGTTGCTGGCGTTTGAGGAAGGTTCGGAAAAGATTTACCGGGTCCCCACAGATGGACGTACACACCTTCACTGCGAAACACTTGCATTAACTTGCTCTCTTCGCCTATATTAGTGGATGTGAAGCATCGCCTGCACCATGAATGAGGTGCACAGTTCGCCGGCCGTAGAAACTGCGAGCCGGCTCTGGTCATTTTACGGGAGGACCTAACGACCATGGACCATTTTTTCAAGCTCCGCGAAAACCGGACCACGGTAGGCAGAGAGATTGTGGCCGGCATCACGACTTTCGTCACGATGTCGTACATCATTCTCGTCAACCCGGACATCCTGTCCATCACCGGCATGCACTGGGGTGCTGTCTACCTGGCAACCATCATTGCAGCCGTCGTCGGCACCCTGATCATGGGACTCTTTGCCAACGTGCCCTACGCCCAGGCCCCCGGAATGGGCCTCAACGCCTTCTTCACCTTCACCGTCGTCATGGCCCTTGACTTCACCTGGCAGCAGGCGCTGTCCATGGTTTTCATCTGCGGCGTCATCAACATCCTGATCACGGTAACGAACGTCAGAAAGGCCATCATCCGCTCCATCCCGCTAGTCCTGCAGCACGCCATCAGCGGCGGCATCGGCACCTTCATCGCCTACATCGGCCTGAAGAACGCCGGTCTCTTCTCCTTCACCTCGGATCCCGGCACCTACCTGATGCTCGGTGATACACCTGAGACAGCCACGATTGTCGCCGGATCGGGCACGATCCCCGGCCTCGTGGACCTCAACACAGCGCCCGTCCTGCTCTCCCTGATCGCCATCGTGCTGACCATCATTCTGCTGATTCTGAAGGTCAAGGGTGCCATCCTCATCGGCATCGTCGCCGCCACCATCATCGGCATCCCGATGGGCGTCACCAGCATCGGCTCGGCGTCGGTTGACCTCGGTGAAAGCTTCCGTGAACTTGGAAAGAACTTCGGCGTCATCTTCCGCAGCGAGGGCATACCCTCCCTCTTTGCCGACAGCAGCAAGCTCCTGACCGTCCTGATCACGGTCTTCTCCTTCAGTGTCACCGACACCTTCGACACCATTGGCACCTTCATCGGCACGGGCCGCCGCACCGGCATCTTCACCGATGAGGACATGGCTGCCATGCAGGATCGCCCGGGTCTGGCCTCAAAGATGGACCGCGCCCTCATCGCCGACTCCGTCGCCACCTCGATCGGTGCGCTCTTCGGCACCTCCAACACCACCACCTATGTCGAATCCGCAGCCGGCATCAGCGCCGGCGGCCGCACCGGCCTGACCTCCGTTGTCGTCAGCGCCCTCTTCCTGCTCAGCATCCCGCTGCTGCCGATCGCCTCGCTCGTGCCGGCCCAGGCAACCTCCGCCGCCCTGATCATCGTCGGTGTCATGATGGCCGCCTCGTTCAAGGAGATCGACTGGGAAGACCTCGCTGAAGCCATCCCCGCCTTCTTCACCGCCATCCTGATGGGCTTCTTCTACTCCATCTCGACCGGCATCGCCTTTGGCTTCATCACCTACTGCCTCGTCTATCTGGCCCGCCGCATGACAGCAGCAGGCCGCAGCGAGCTCGAAAAAAAGCAGCAGAGCCTGCACCCGATCCTGGTGGTTTCCACCCTGATCTTCGTGCTCAACTTCATCCTGCAGGCATTCTTCTGATATGTCTGTTACGCGAAGCCAGCAACTCGCCTCCGAACTCCGCCTTCTCCTCCGGGAGCTGGCGGGGGCGGCCAGGCGTTGCGGCGGCCGCCGGCCGCTGCTGGTCATCGGCTGCTCCAGCAGTGAAATCGCGGGTCAGAGGATCGGGCGCGCTTCACAGCCCGAACTCGCCGGCGAACTCGCTGCCGCGGCCCTCGAAGCCGCAGCTGAGCTCGACCTGGACCTGGCGGTACAGTGCTGCGAGCACCTGAACCGTGCCCTCGTCGTCGAGCGAGAAACCGCACTGGCCCACGGTCTGACGGAAGTCAATGCCGTCCCCCAGAACAACGCCGGCGGCGCCTTTGCCACCGCCATCCATGCCGGGATGCAGGACCCCATCCTGGTCATGAATGTCGCCGCTGACCTCGGCCTCGACATCGGCCAGACCCTGATCGGCATGCACCTGAAACCCGTCGCCGTGCCCGTTCGCCTCTCAGCCGGACATCTGGGCGAAGCCGTCCTGACCGCCGCCCGTACGCGGCCGCCCTCGATCGGCGGCGAGCGGGCCCGCTATAATCCGGCATTGAAGTAGGGAAACACCTCCTCTTCTGCTCCGCCATCCCATGAATCCCAACTGGCACTGCGGCACCCGGATGTCCGCCAGTGCCGAACTTACGCGCGTACCGGCATCAGCTGCCGGGCGCGCGTTTTCAATTGCACGAAAGCAGGAACAGGTCAAGTTGGCCCTGCATGAGCAATCGGACTGGAGCATCGGGCAGCAGCAAGTCGTAGTAGTGTCATCGGAATATATTGAGGTATCGCTGAGACATTCCACTTCCTCCACGCAAGCGACAGCCTTCACAGTGACGCGTGTCAAAACCGGGAAGTTCCCGGCTCGGTTTAGCGCCCTTCTGAACGGAAAGTACACATTTCCATTTTCCGCGGTCTTAGCCGCGTACATTGGGGTCCTCTGCTGCAGAAAACTCCATGCCGCAGGCAGTTTCGGAGTACATGATCTTCAATTGCTGCAAAGCGGAAGGCCTGAAAGTCGCCCGCCTCTACCAGCTGCCAGGAACTTCAGCCATCAAACTCACGTGCAGCCGGGCGGAATGTTAGACGTTTCCCTTTAACTCCAGCCATAGCGAATACAAAAGCCCATTGCTGTCGCACTTTCAGAAGCATGGTCGCGCATCATCAATCACTGGCGTAGCATGCAGGCACTGAAAAACGGAATCACAAAATGTGTCAGACACCGTAGTTATTCTCTGAGTTATATGCCGATATTGCCCCGGAATCGGGCAATATCGAAACATTTGTCCAGGGATGGACAAAATTGCGCTTGTGCCCCGAAACCGGGGCAGGAACGAAAAAATTGACCACAGGTGGCCAAAAAATGCGCTGGTGCCCCGACATCGGGGCAGGAACGTAAAAATTGACCACGGCTGGTCAAAAATTGCGCTGGTGCCCCGAATCCGGGGCAGGAACGAAATAAATTGTCCACGGCTGGGCCGCCATTGCGGTGGTGCCCCGAATCCGGGGCAGGCCCGCAAATATGTGACCACGGAGGGGCCAAACTGGCGGGGGGGC
>JASGUW010000185.1 GCA_030055235.1 Bacillota bacterium | reverse complement strand
AATCCTGCAGCTCGGGATTGCCGCGGCGAATCGCCTCCTCCTGGGCACTGCGCAGTGCATTCAGGGTCGGTTCCGTATATCTGTCAAGTCTCATCTCCAGCCACCACCTTTCGTATTCTATTTGATTTTTGTCTTTGCCTTTGACTATCTTTGACTTTAATTATTATACACGGTATGTGGAGGAATGCAAGTGGTGTTTGTGCCAGGGTTGTACGTTGTATTTATCGGTACTTGGTAAAGCTTATCCGAGCCTTCCTCAAATGTCTGAGCTAATGCAGTTTAAGCGCAGTTTTCGCTTTTTATTGAATATCGCTCCTCCAATTGCTTGCGCAGTGCTCCGCCTCATTAAATGAAAGAATGAGAATGAAAGGCGACAGGACAGCGGGCGACGAGGATGGCAGGCATGTTTTGAAGAGGGAATGGGGTAAGCCAGGCTGGTTTGCCCTTAACAAGTGAGGTGAAGGGGGATGCGGCGCTGCGGCTCCGGCCCTGCGTGCCGTGCAGCGGCCTGCACGCTGCACAGTAGCGTACGCGACCTTTCATCGCCAAGATAGGCTGGAATGGCAATCGAAATTGCCATTCCACGCTGTTTTGACCAGAAAGGGGGCTTCCGTGGTCAAGATGGGCTGAAATGGCAATCGGATTTGCCATTCCACGCTGTTTTGACCAGAAACAGACCATCCTTGGTCAAGATGGGCTGAAATGGCAATCGAAATTGCCATTCCACGCTGTTTTGACCAGAAACAGGCTCTTCGTGGTCAAGATGAACTGAAATGGGAATCGAATTTGCCATTCCACGCTGTTTTGACCCTTCGCGCCGTGCAGCGGCCTTCGCGCCGTGCAGCGGCCTGCGCGGCGTGCAGCGACGTGCGCGATCCTTGCCAGTCGCCCTCTTGATATGATTACCCGCTTCCCGTCATTCATGACGAGCACCGCTAGAGAGACCGCTCGGCGCTCGAAACCAGACTCTGCGGTGTCAAACTTCGATATCCGACTACCGAAACCTGTAGACTATGGTCCGAAGATGCAGGCCAGGCGACTGCATGTCGGAAGAAGACGTAGCGCGCGGCCTTAGAGTATTTGAATGAGGCGGGAGCATAGATGCAGCCATGAGCAATGAAGAAACGGAATCACCAGCGATCTGTATCGGCATCCTGGCCCATGTCGATGCGGGGAAAACCACGCTGACCGAGCGGCTGCTGCAGCATGCGGGCGTGATTCAGACGGCGGGCAGTGTCGATCAGGGAACGGCGCAGACGGACTATCTGGCCGTTGAGCGGGCGCGCGGGATCTCCGTACGGGCAGCATCGGCCAGGCTCGAGTGGCGGGGCCGCACGATCAACCTCATTGACACGCCGGGGCACCGGGATTTCGAGGGCGAAGTACAACGCAGCCTGAAGATTCTGGACGCAGCGATTCTCTGCCTTTCAGCCGTTGAAGGGATCGAGGCGCAGAGCGAGGTGCACTGGCGCCGTCTCGCCGCGCGGGGGCTGCCGGTGCTTTTGTTTGTCAATAAAACGGATCGGGCGGGTGCTGATGTGGGTGCGGTGCTGGGCGCCATGCGCCGCCTGGCCGGCCGCCCGCTGCTGCCGCTTGCCGAGCCCGACGCCTGGCTGGCGGAGCTGGTCGAAAACGACGCTGAGCTCGCCGATGCCTGGCTGGCGGGGGAGAGGGTTCCGGGAAAGCGGCTCGAGGAGGCCCTCGTCAAGCAGTTCCGGGCCGGGGAGATTCTGCCCTGGCTCGCCGGATCAGCCCTCCAGGACCGGGGAATCAGACCTCTGTTGGATGCGATAGCCAGGCTGGTCCGGTCACGGCTTGAGGCGGTGGGCGGAGAGAGCTTCGCATACATTTATAAAGTGGAACAGGATCGCCGCCTGGGCAGGCTTGCCCATGTGCGCCTGCTGGCAGGTGAACTTGAGAATCGGCAGATGCTCTGGAATCCGCGGACGGGGGAAAGTGCGAAGATCGTTCAGATCCGTCAGGTTTCGGGAGCCAGGGCCGTGGACAGTGGTCGTCTGGACAGGGGGGATGTGGCGGCGCTGGCGGGCTTCCGCTCGGTGCGGGCCGGCGATGTGCTGACGGATGAGGAGGGCGACCCGGCGGCGCGCTGGGAGGAGCCGGCGCCGGCGCTGCTGCGGGTCGAGCTGCGGGTGCCGGATGCGTCCAGGCGGCCGGAGCTCGTTGCCGCCTGCCGTGAGCTGGAGGCCGAGGAGCCGGGTCTGCGGCCGCTTGAACTGCCGGAGACGGGGGCGCTGCTTCTGCACGTGACGGGCGTGGTGCAGATCGAGGTGCTGACTGAGACGCTTGCCGGGCGCTTTGGGCTTGAGGTGGAGGTGGGAACGCCGGAGGTGGTCTACCGGGAGACACCGGCGCGGGTGGCGGAGGCGGAGGATCACTATACGATGCCGAAGCCCTGCTGGGCGGTGACGCGTTTTCGTGTGGAGCCGCTGCCGCCGGGAAGCGGGTTGCGTTATGAGAGTGTGGTGCCGGACACCCGCATCTCCTATCGCTATCAGGGGCAGGTGGAGCAGACGGTGCCGCTGGTGCTGGAGCAGGGGGTCTACGGCTGACAGGTGACGGACATCGCTGTGACGCTGGTGGATGGCGAGGATCACCATGTGCATACGCATCCGCTGGACTTCGTTACGGTGACGCCGATGGCGCTGCGGCGGGCACTCTTTGCGGCGGGGTCTGTGCTGCTGGAGCCGATCTGGCGCTTCCGCCTGCGCCTGCCGGAGGAGGCGGCGAGCCGGGTTATCGGGGAGTTGCTCGGGCGGCGTGGCACGATCACCAGGGATGAGCTTGAGGGTGAGGGGGCTCTGGCACGGCGCTGTTTGGAGGGGCGGCTGCCGGTGGCGACGGGTCTGGATTTTCCTGTTGTACTGGCCCGGCTCAGCGGCGGGCGGGGGCTGCTCGAACTGGTGCATGACGGCTATGAACCCTGTCCTCCCGGGGAGAGCCATGTGTCGCCCTATCGTGGCGTTGATCCTCTGGATCGTGAGCGCTACATCCTCTCCGTGCGGGGAGCTCTGTAGGGGGGAGTATGTCATAGTTAGTACACAAGCCGGCGGAGGCTGTTATAGCAAGGGTTTTAAGGCTTCACAGATAGCAAAAACCATGGAAAAGTTGCGTTTTGCTCAATGATTTTTTCATAAATAATGAGCTGTTGTGCATCTTTTTCTTTTTTACAATCTAAGCTAAAAGTCTTAATCGAGTTATAGTGATATGTTAAAAACGTTGGCGATTGCTTTGGTCGGAAAATGCAAGACCGTCGAATTTAAGAGGCTGTTTGATTTTTCTCAAAACGGGTATAATAAAAGTAGGAAATTCCTATTTCCCAGCTTTTTAGGAGGTGTTTATATGTCAAAAACAGCATTTGTAAATGATGCACGTGTTATGTCAAAGGGTCAGGTTACTATTCCTAAGGATGTACGTGCCGTGCTTGGTGTTGAGAGCGGCGACCGTGTTACATTTATCGTAGACGGAAACAACGTGAGAGTTGTAAATTCGGCAGTTTACGCCTTGATGCGCTTTCAAGAACAAATGGGTGGCGAGGCTGAAAAAGCCGGTTTTCTCACTGAGGAAGCTGTGGCAGAATGGATCACCCGCTCTCGGCGTGAGGAAAATGCCGAATGAAGATCATGATTGATACCAACATACTCATCTCAGCGGTACTTTTTCCTAAGGGACGTGCTGCTGAAGCTCTGTAGAAAGCATTGGCATCACCTTATCAACCTGTTGTATGCGATTATATAATTGACGAACTTCACCTATATAATTGAGGAACTTCACCGCAAGTTTCAGGAGAAATTTTCAGATAAAATCCTTGAACTGGAAGCCTTTCTTTATATAGTGCTTCCAGCATTTGAAGTAGTATGCGTTCCGGAAGAAGCAATAGAAGCGGAGGCAAAGATAAGAGATCCCAAAGACAGACCAATTCTCCGTGCAGCGCTAAATGCGGGAGCTGACTTGTTTTTGACAGGCGATAAGGATTTTCTCGAATCAGCTGTCGAAGAACCACGTATTATCAGCGTTCAAACTTTTTTGGACATGCAACCGGTGATATGACAGCATCAGACTGCAAGTCATGTAATTTGTGTGGGAGGCAGCTCGGCTGACGCTGTTTCTTTGGCAGTAACACACTCCATGTATCGCACAAAAAAGTATGTATAAAGTGAAGAAAACAGAGAGCTTGCTTACTAAGTGCCTTTTATAAATTTGATTAAATCTCGTTTGTTTTCCGGTGAAACATAATGATCGCTTGAGTAAGTCTTAAAGGCAACTTTTTAAAATTAAGTAGAAGTTTCGCAAATCGCCGTACTATAGCGCCTCGTTCGGCTCAGGATTCTTGCGCGGCCTCCCTCTTGGACGCTTCGGTTTGCTCACTTCAGGATTCTTTCTTGGCTGACCCCGTTTCTTCGGCTCCGGCTTGGGTACCGGTGAAGACAAACCAAGCAGCTCCATCTCCTCTATCACATACTTGAGCGCATGAACCCAGTATTCGTCGTCACTTCTGGCCTCTTTCGGAGTGTCGACCCATCTCCAAGCCGAGGAAAGATCGTCCATGAGGTCGCCGTAGCTGTGTTTCTTCAGCAGGCCCAGCTCTCTGGCCTTTCTCACGATCCTGCAACTCGCGACCGTGGCGATGAAGTTCACGAATTCGGAGCCGATGACGGAAAAATCCCCCTGCACATTCGTCTTCGTGAGATCCAGATCATTTTTATACTGTCGGAACACAAGTTCCAACAGCCAGCGGTCGTCATAACAGCGGTAGATGACAGCTGGGGGTAGATCCTGATCCGATTCAAACACGATGACACCAAAGCGCTTGTGCTTACTCGCATATGTTTCACTGTCAAACTCCTCTTCATCTGGTTTACCTGATTCGCGTGCCAGATAGCTGGATTCCTCCCTGGCTGCCCGCTTGGCATCTTTGAACGCGTACAGGAATCGTCCGTTTCTCATCATGCACTTCTTATAGAGAACATGAGCTTCTCGATCCTTCATTACTCCTTCAAAGCTGACGTGAACAGTCAGGTAGTCTCGAAAACATTTGATCCTGGCTTTGCTCGCCGTGCAACGGCCTGCACGCCGCGTAGCGGCATGCGCGATCCCTTGGTGGTCAAGATGAAGAGAAATACAAAATACTTCTGGCTTACCACCTGGATCCGGTCGACCATTTTTCCTTGTGCTCCCACGGTGTTCATTGACTGACCTGCTTCTTGACGGACCGGCTTGGTCGACAGATGGCGGGTCGCAGCGGAGCCATGGCTGTGGCAGAACCGTTTTAGAAGCAAAAGGGAAGGCTTGCCGCGCCCCGGATTCGAGGCGAATGAGGTGAAGCCCAACTGCAGACAGATCACGAGCGCCCCGGACTCGACGTGCCGGCCACAGAGAGTCTGAAGACAGTCACCCTGACGCGTGGATGGCAGCAGCCAGCTGCCAGTGCTTCCCCGTGCCCCTCAGTGCCGGCCGGTTCTGCCCAGTGCCGCCCGGGACGGCGGGCTACGGTGTCTCGGCCCGGTTCCGCCGCATCCTGAGATACTCGGTCAGCAGATCGACCAGCGCCTGCATGTCATCTGGGTAGACATCGCCGATATGGCCCAGACGGAAGGTCGGCAGCGCGGTCAGCTTACCGGGATAGATGATGAAGCCGCCGGCCTTCAAAGCCGCATAGAGTTCGGCGAAGTCGAGGTCACCAAGAGCGAAGGTCGTAATGATGTACGAGCGGTGAGGAGCAGCGACGATGGGCCGGATGCCGAGCTCTTCGAGTCCCCAGACGATGATCTGCTGGTTCTCCCGGTAGCGCTGCCGGCGGGCCGCAAGTCCGCCTTCCTTTTCATATTCATCAAGCGCCTGCCGCAGCGCGAGTAGGATGTTGGTCGGGGAGGTGAAACGAAACTTACCGCCGCCCGCATACAGCCCCCGATACTGATCGTGGAGATCAAGGCTGTGGGACAGGGATCTACCCCGGCACTCCTCGAGCAGCGTCCTCTTAGCAATGACAAAGGCAAGGCCCGGCAGCCCCTCAATGCACTTGTTGGCGCTCGACGCCAGGGCATCGATATCAAGGCCCGGCATGTCGATCTCATAGGCCGCGAAGCTCGACATGGCGTCCACGAGCACCTTCTTGCCATGTGCCTTGGCCAGACGCGTCAGCTCTTCCAGGGGATTGATGACACCGGTGGTGGTCTCGCAGTGAACGAAGACAACCGTGCCAATTCCCGGGTCTTCTGAGAGCTTTCGTTCCAGCGCTTCGGGGTCGACGGGCCGGGTCGCATCAAAGGCCAGCTGTTCGTATTGTTTACCGGCGTTTGCGGCGATCGTCAGCATGCGCCTGCCGTAGGCGCCGTTCACCAGAAAGAGAATCTTTTCGTCCCAGCTCGTGAGGCAGTTGATCATGGCCTCGACGGCATAGGTACCGCTGCCTGGCAGCAGAACCGTGGCGTAGTCGTCGTTGGCGGCAAGCCCGGTGAGATCGTCGAGCACTGAGCGCGTGATCGCTTTGTACTCGTCGTCCCAGGTGCAGTGATCGGTCAGCATGGCCTGTTTGACGGCATGGCGTGTGGTGAGCGGCCCGGGGGTGAGGAGTTTATGGACCGCACTTTGCCTCAGTTTCCGATTGATGTCCGCCACCACGCCCACGAGCTCGTCCATGTCGTCGATGATGTAATCCGCCCCGGCCCGGTAGAAACGGGCGCGGATGGCAGCCCTGCTCTCCTGGAATTCACTCCCGGACAGGGCGGCGACTTCAGCACGTGTGAGCCCCGGTTCCGTGAAACCCATGAGGACGCCGACGGTCCAGCAGCCCGCATTCTTCCCTTCGATGATAGCCGCGGTGGTATTGCCGACCTCTACGGCTTCCCTGGGATTCTGGATGCCGAAGTGCATGAGCTTTTCCCAGATTATGCAGGGGCTGGGTCTGCCCTGCGAAACCTGGTCGGAGGAGATCAAGAAGTCGGGCGAAAATCCCCAAGCTCTGGCCCGCGGCAGCAGCCGTTCCATCACCGCAGCCTTGTCGTCGCTGGTGACTCCGATTTTGATACCCTGCTCCCGCAGTCTGGCGACGGTGTTCCGGACGTGGTCGAGACTGGCCAGGTCCATGGGTTGCCAGGCCCTGTCGTGGCCGATTGTGATGCCGACGCCTTGAGACGCCTCCGCCAAGCCCTGTACAGGCGCGAAACAGCCAGAGTCCACGGTGATCCCGGCCCAGTCAAAGATGACCGCCTTTATGCTCTTTGCCATTACCGCCTCCTGAATGCCTCACCGACGCGTTGCGGATCCTGTCCCGTCCCAGCCCGTCCTGTCCCGTCTGCCGCCGGCTGCCAGCATCACGGACTCCGGCCACGAACCGAAGACTTCGCCTCACATAGCTATAGACGGAAATACTTCCGGTACAGGGCTTTCATTCTTCCATGGATCCGTGCCAGATGCTCCCGGGCGGCCGTATCTCCCGTCACCCAGGCCTTCATGAGCCGGCCCTCCTCGAAGCAGAGCTCGTCATGCAAAGGAGTGAAGTCATCCAGCAGGAAGCGGGTGTATTTCACCAGCCGCAGATCGCCAACCAGGCGGTATTCCTTTGAAATCGTATCCACAGCCACGGAATATTCGTCCCTGATCGCGGCGATCAGGGCGTCGGTCTCGTTCGCCGTGGCAAATACAAAGGTGGACGCGACCAGTGCGCCGGGGTTGTCCTCGGCAATCGAGTTGTGGCTGTCCGTGGCGCCGATGATGGGGTAGTGGATGCCTCTGGCGCGGTCTTCGTAGTAGCGGATGGCCTGGAAGCCGTTCTGCTGCTGATAGAGTTCACCGCCCAGCACTTCGAAGGCGTCGAAAGGATGGGTTTCCAGCAGGTACGCCGTCAGGCTCTCCGGCACCTGATAGGAGCCGTCACTCTTCCAATAGGGGTGTGCGAAGATCCCCAGACCCCCG
This sequence comes from Bacillota bacterium, assembly GCA_030055235.1. Taxonomy (GTDB): domain Bacteria; phylum Bacillota; class Clostridia; order Saccharofermentanales; family Fastidiosipilaceae; genus JAEZYR01. The sequence continues at coordinate 2,411 of JASGUW010000185.1, read as the reverse complement.
CTCTGCCGGATGTGATCAAAAATCCAGACGCAGGAGGCATAGCTAAAGGCCTCAATGCCATCCGGGATATCGAGTGTTCGGGCCAGCTCATTGACCTGTTGCCTGTACTCTTCCACGCTCAGCACCGGCGGCGGATCCGGGATAAGCGCACGTCTTTCGCTTTCCCTGTTCTGTGCACTCGTTTCCAGCAGCCCGTTTACGCTGTATTTGCCGCCAAAATTGACAATGTGGACATCATTGTCCGGCAGATGGATTTCCTCACCCGCAACAACGGTCATCTCCGTAGGTATATCCCGGTATATGTTCTGTGCCTCCAGGGAAGGATAGTACCTTTCGTGATCGCTGATGACGGTGAAGTCATAACCGTATTTGCGGTAATTGGCCACCACGACAGCCGGCGACTGCTGACCGTCGGAATAGCAGCTGTGCATGTGCAGGTCACCGCGGTAGGGGTAGCGGCCCCTCATGTCCTCCGCCAGCGCATAGACGGACAGATCGATCTTCCGGCCGCGGCTGTCCGCGGGCAGCATGCGGATCAGGTATTCGCCTTCTTCCGGGAAGACATGTGTAAAACGAACACAGCCATCTTCTCCCAGAGCGACATCAAGTTTCTGGAGGTTGCTGCGCCAGGGATAGACGGAAATCGCCCCATGTGCGACTGAGATCAGGTAAAACTCCTCATTTCCCGTGAAAGCCACATGATCTCCCAGCGGCCTGATGCTGATGTTCACAGCTTCTCCGAGCAGGAAGACTTTAGGGAAAATATCATAGTTGTGAAGCTCTGTTTTCATCTCTGTTGTCCTCATTGATCTGTCAAAAACACAAGCCATGGCGGTGGCACCCAGAAAGACCCTGATCCGCTGATCACAAAAAAAGATAGGTCGCCCCCGATTTCGTGTCAAGGCAAGCGTTGTGTGCTCCCTGTTACATGACGCTTAATAATTAGGAAGAGGAGTTCCGCGATTTCAACGGCGATGTCCCTCTTCGGAATATCGCGTGCGCTCTGGGAGAGACCTGCCCATTCCGAACGGAGAACCAGGTCGCAGATTTGGCGTTCGCCGCCCCTGTCTTCTGATTCAGCTGCCCAGACTCTGCTTGTTCTTCCAGGCACCAAACATGGAAAGTCCAGGCAGCAGCAGGCTGCTCACAATTCCCAGAACATTCAGAATGCTGGAGGAGGAAGCGTAGTTATAGTCGTCCACCTGCTTCGCGACTTCGGTGAGCTGGTTGATGCCGCTGATGTAGAGGATGTTAAAGACAAAGGTCAGGATCGCCACGATGGCGCCGATGATGAATACCGGCAGGTACTGCTCTGGTCTGCGGGAGAAGACGATCGAAATAATGCCAAAGGCGAATGTCAAAGCAGCCACGATAAAGTTAAAGGTGAAGGCCCTCCCAAGACCGCCGAAGCCGTTCGCGATCTGGAGTTCTTCTGCGGTGGTCGCCATTTCTATGAGCATAGAGATCGCGGTCTTCGTCACCATACTTGAGAGGAACGAAAGCACTCCGAAGATAATCATCAGAATTCCCGGAACTTTCATCAACGTTGTGCCGGGTCCCTTGTAGCGTTCCGCCTTTGTTTTTAGTGTCAGTCCCATCCGCGTCCTCCCTGGATAGATGTGTCATATTCTAAGGTGTATACACCTGGTTTCGCTTACGATTGACTTGGTCAATTCCCAAGTTCTGCCTCGCAAAAACAGAAGCATCCTGCCTTAGCCGCGTCTGAAATACCTGTTGCCTGATACTGTTTGGAATGAATTTTTTCCAGACCAAGGAGATTCTAGCGCTGGTGGCCTGTTTTGTTTACCCGCGAACCTGAACTCCCATCCGGAACCACAGCCGCCTGTGGTCAAGACAAGCAGTACTGGCAATTGCTTTTGCCATTTTACGCGAAGTTGACCAGAGACCACCGTTCTGTGGTCAAGATCGTGAGCCATCTAAATGATTCAGTTCTACACCGCCTGTAATTTTTAGATGCTGCCCGATCTGCGGGGCACCAGCGCAATTTTTCCAGCTGTGGTCAATTTTTTCGCTCCTGCCCGGATTTCGGGGCACCAGCGCAATTTTTCCCTATTGTGTCAAGCCCGAAAGCCCTGTGTATCAGTGCTTTGCGGGAACGGGGTTTGAGTGATTCCAATGGAACGAGCCGGAGATTACGGACAAAGCAGCACTACAGATGGCATTTCTGAGAAATTCAGGCTCACGAAAGCCAACGTCTCATCTCTGATTTCACGGCCTTTCGGTGAAGCCCGTCAGCGCTATGGCAGCAAATCTCCCAGTATTACCAGGATCATCGTTCGTGATCTGGAACGAGTCCTATCCTCTGTCGTTCCGCCTATCCATAACACGGGTGTCCGCACGTCTGTCCAACAGGGTCATTGCCCTAAATAATTATTTCTGCGAACTACCAC
>JASGUW010000184.1 GCA_030055235.1 Bacillota bacterium | reverse complement strand
AATCATAGGTCTTCAATGAATCATAGGTTTCCAATTAGAACCACCTCCTTAGTGGTTCTATTATCCTGACGCATAGAAATTTTATCCTTATTGTTGAGGAGAAAATTGCCGATGATTATGCGGTTTTTTCGGAAAGATGAGGATTAAAATATTGTGCGGATAAGGCCAAATTATTGTCGATTTGAGCCCGCCCACTGTCCAGATAGCGCCGCAGTTTTTCCTCCTGACCGAGGCTGTACTTGATTGCTCTGCGCGCCTGACTGCCATGGACTTTCGGAAGGATCTTTTTCAGCCACGTGAAGTATTCGTCCACCAGTGGACGGCTCCATTCCTGTCGCTGCTCGAAGGTATATTGCTCTCGTTCCTCCGGCGGCAGTTTGTCCCGTGCCTCCTGGATCGTGTCCTCAATGTTATACAGTGCTCCGATGCGTCTCAGTGCCCCTTGCACCAGTACGCTCGATTTCTTTGCCTCCTTCGGCAGCGACGCTTCCAGATCGGTGAACTTCCGCCTTGCATGGGCCCAGCAGCCAATGAGCTGTGCCTGCCCGACCAGTGTGTCAAAGCCCCGATACCCATCGACCTGGAGCGTTCCCTTGTAGTCTTTGAGCATCCGGCGAATCGTCAACGAATCCTTGCGCGGCTGGTACTCATACCATTCTGCCACCGGCGAGCCATTCCCTGTCGCCAGAACCCACATGTGCGACTTCTGCTTCGCTTCACGACCCTCTTCCTTAAGGACCTGAAGGACCGTCTCATCCATGTGGATATGACCGCTTTCGAGCACCGTCTCCTTCAGAAGCTCCAGCGCCGGTTTCAAAACACGCTCGTGTGTGTTCGAAAGCCAGTTGCACATTGTGGCCCGCGTGACGCTGAAGCCCAGCTGGTCCGCGAACTCCTTCTCCAGCCGGTACAGAGGGACATGCTGGTTGAACTTGCGATCCACCAGATACGCCACACTCGTCGTCGACGCCAGACCCCCGCCCAGAAACGGACGCGGTCCCGATGCCGTCCGGTGCGGCGTGCGGATGTCTTCAACCTGACAGTGATGGCAGAAGTAGACCTGACGGTGATGGCGCACCACCTCGACCCGGGCCGGTATGAGAATAAGCTCATGGTGGACGCGTGTCCCTGCCGGATCCATCGTATGACCACAGTGGCACTGAAGTTCCTCGTCCGGAAGCTCGTACACCTTATCCTGAACCGGCAGCTGCGCTACCTTCTCCGACAGGGGAACCCGCTTGCGTCGGGGCGTTTTCTCGGATGCACCTGTTGTCTCAGTAGAATCCTCGACCAGCACTTCCTCCAGCGAGGGGTCCTCGGAACGTCCCGCCTCAATCTCATTGAAGAAGTCCTGCTGCACATAACCGTCCCTGTAGACATCCTGCCGTTTCTCCGACGATTGTCCGTAGCGTTGTTTCGCCGCTATCCGCAGAAGCTCTTCATAGTGGGCGACCTTCAGGCGGAGCGCCGCGACTTCTACTTTCAGTTGCTCGTTTTCTGCCAGTAGATCCTGGACTTGTGTTTCATTATTTGGTGCCACGATGCCCTCATTGCAGTGCTTATAGCTTTGTGATACTGTCATGTTGACATTATAACAAATCTGCCCGGCCTTGTAAAGCGGCCGGGCAGAAATTCCAGAGAATCTAGTACAAGATATACTCTGAAGGAGCCTCGGCGCTGCGGGGGATGAGCCGGATGCCGTGAACAAGCCAGGCGAACTCTGAGGCGGAGATCTCCACATGAGAGAGGTCTGTCTCCTGCAGCCAGGCGAAGCGGCCACGGTCGAGCTGCTTCTGGTGCAGCCAGAATCCGCTGCCATCCCAATGAATGATCTTCAGGCGGGTGCGGCTGCGGTTGCAGAAGACATAGAGGCTGCGGTCCAGAGGGTTCCGGCCGAAGCGGGCCTGGACAATGGCCGACAGGCCGACCAGGCCAAGACGAAGGTCCGTCGCACCGGGGGCGATGTAGATCTGGCAGTCCGTTGTCTGTACGCTCATGGGACAAGCACCTCCAAAACCTGCCGAAGTCGGTCGGGGTCCATGTCAGCTGGGATGTGCAGGCGATAGCGATCCCCAAACTCCAGAACAAGCATCGACGGCGGAGTCGCCGATACGGCAGCGGGTACTGGCAAAGTGGCCGAGACAGGCCCCTTGTCCACGACCCGGACGGGTGTCCAGTGGATGGGCGAGCGGTCTTTCGCTCCACCATAAATGCGGCGACGGGCTGCGTAGAACCCGTTCCCGGAAATCCCGTGGGCTTCGCACCAAGTTAAGGCAGGTAGCCCGCTTTCTTCCTGCTGCGTGATGAGCTCGCGCCACTCGGCGCGCGTGCGTTCTTGTTTCATGGGTAACCTCCTGACGCTGTTTGCGTCAGACTACAGTTACCGGAAACCTATTTCGAGATGCCGATTTTTGAGCGCTTACAAAAAGTCGAGTTGTGCCACGAAACGCTGACACAACTCCAAAAGTTGACAAATCGGACGGGGATTTTGACAAAAAAGCGAGTTGTGTCACGGAAAGCTGACACAACTCCAAAAGTTGGCAAAACGAACGGGGATTTTGACAAAAAAGCGAGTTGTGTCAGGAAACGCTGACACAACTCCAAAAGTTGACAAATCGGACGGGGATTTTGACAAAAAAGCGAGTTGTGTCACGAAAAACTGACACAACTCCAAAAGTTGACAAAACGAACGGGGATTTTGACAAAAAAGCGAGTTGTGTCAGGAAACGCTGACACAACAGGGAACGCATTTTTGACCAACCGCAGATCAATAACGAAGTTGTGCCTTCTAGCTTTGCACCGCAGTAAGAGTCGCCCGTACGGCTGCCTCTTATCAATTCTTTTGCCGCCGCTATGTGAGAATAAAAAAAGCGGCGGTGCAGACCGTCAGTTGAAGCCAGTGGAAGTGGCCAAGTTTTTCGATATTGCCCGTTTCCCGGGGCAATACCGTGATTTTTGTCCACCCCCTGGTCAAAAACTTCGATATTGCCTGATTCTGGGGGCAATACCGTGATTTTTGTCCACCCCTCGGTCAAAAACTTCGATATTGCCCGATTCCCGGGGCAATACCGCGATTTTTGTCCACGTGGTCAGATCATTCGTTTTTTCTCGAAGCCGGGACAGGAATCCCTGAGAACAGCAGTGCCCAGATCAGAAAAAGCACGTAGCTCCGTTGACCCTCCTCCTTAGCTGTAGACGATGTCCTACGAAGAACAACGGCCTGCTGCCATCTTTCAGAAGCTCGCTCGGAAAGCCCCACTGCAGAAGCACATTCATAGACCTCATTCTTTCAATTACATTTCTCTCAATTTCAGTAAGGTATGGTTGACTGGGATCAAGCTTGGGTAATCAAGAGAAACATGGGTAACCAGAGCCGGAAACGGGCATCCGGTTCCCCACCGCGAGCATCCGGTTCCCCGCCACGGAGCTCCGGTTCCCGGCAGCAGGATGACTCAATCCGCGCCCGCCTCCCCTTCCGAAAGCGTCTGGAGCTCGTCGAGGGAGCGTGCGAAGTCGGCTTCAAAGCGCTCACGGAACATGTTGACCTCCGGCAGCTCCATCGCTTCGAGTCGAGCCTCGATCTGCGCACGGGCCCGACAGAATTCACGGTTGCCGGCCGCTTCCTCTTCTATACATTTAATCAGAGCGGCCAGGCGGTCCGCCGCCTTGACCAGTGTCCAGGCCACGGTCTCAAGCGGATCGTCAGAAGCAGGGCGCAGCAGCGGCTCATAGTCCGGCCGCAGCTCCGGCGGCAGCATGGCCAGCAGGTGCTCTATGGCCCGCGACTCCGCAACACGATAAGCCTGGGAGAGATCGCGGTTCAGGTACTTGATCGGGGTCGGCATGTCGCCTGTCAGAATCTCTGACGCATCGTGAAAGATCGCCAGGGCCATCACATGTTCCGGGTCCGGCAGCTCGATCGTTTCGGCATCTGCACGCCGCCGCCGCAGCAGCGCCAGAGCATGGGCCAGCACGGCCACCTGCAGTGAGTGCTCCTGCACGTTTTCCGGCCGGCTGTTACGCATCAGGCTCCAGCGCTGGATCAGGTGCATGCGGCTGATCATGGCATAAAAGCCGCCCGTCATCTCCGCCACGGTCTTTCCCCCCTCCTCTAGTTGCCAAGCAACGTCAGATTCGCCTGCGAAGCCAGCAGCGTCTTTGTCCGCCCGCCAAAATCAAGTTCCAGAATCACATCCCCCGCGAGCGCCTCGACACTTACGATCACTCCGCGCCCGAATATCGGGTGGCTGACCCGCCCGCCGACCCGATAGGCATCGGGCTCCACCGCCCGCCGCACGGGCGTAGCACGCCCCGGAGCGGCGGCACCACGGCGCTCTAGAAAAGAGACAGGCGAAACTCCAAAACCCGGTGTCCGTCCCTCACCACCAGTACGCCGGCGCGGCGCAGCTCCCGCCCCCGCCGCTCCAAAGACAGCAGGGCCGACCCCGGCTGCCGGTCCCCCGATTTCGCGCAGATACTCCTTCGGTATTTCGTCAACAAACATGGACACCGGCTGCTCCTGCTGATAGCCGTAGAGCATGCGCGTGCGGGCTGTCGTGATATAAAGCCGCTGCATCGCCCGGGTAATGGCGACGTAGGCCAGACGCCGCTCCTCCTCCAGACTCTCCGCCGACGTCATGGACTGCCGCGCCGGAAAGACACCCTCCTCTACACAGGCCAGAAAGACCAGCGGGAACTCCAGGCCCTTCGCCGCATGGATGGTCATCAGGCGCACGTGATCGTCGTTTTCATCCGTGAGATCCTGAGCGGAATAGAGCGTGGCACGTTCAAGGAAACCCTCAAGCAGGGTGGCCAGATCAATGACCGGAGCAACCGTATCGACAGCTTCCGCCGCCGTTTCAGCAGCTTCCGGAAGCCGGATCGCGAGCGTCTCCCCGCCGTCCTCAGCCATGACCACTTCAAGTGTCGCACCCTCCTCCGGTTCACCGACCAGAGTAAAGTTGTCTTCAAACTCCCCGGCATCGGAGACCAGCTCACGCAGGTTCTGCACCCGGTCTATGCTGTCCTCACGATTCTTCTCTTTCGCGTTCAGAATCTCGTCCATCAGACCGCTTTTGTCGAGCACATGTTCGACAAATTCCAACAAAGTATGCGAAGACGCCGCCAGATCCAGACGCAGCCGGTCAATGAGGGCGGCAAAGCCCGCCAGTTTTCCGGCCGAACGCCGCAGCTCGGGGAAATAGGCCGCCTGACGGCAGACTTCGAGCATCGTCAACCCCTCGCGCTGACCCAGACTGCGCACCGCCTCCTGCGTCACCAGCCCGATCTGGCGCTTCGGCACATTGATCACCCGCGCCAGCGAAAGATCGTCGCCGGGATTCTGGATCAGGCGCAGATAGGCCAGGACATCCTTGATCTCTCTGCGATCATAAAAGCGCAGACCGCCGTAAACACGATAGGGAATGCCGCGCTCGCGCAGACCGAGCTCGATCGAACGCGAAAGCGCGTTGACCCGGTAGAGCACGGCCACATCACGCCAGCTGTTGCCGGCATGATCCCTGACATAGCGGTCAATCTCCGCCGCAATAAAGCGCGTTTCCGCGAAGTGATCGGCCGCCCGGACAAAGGTGATCTGCTCCCCCTCCCCGGCTTCGGTCCACAGGTTTTTCTCCTTCCGCGAACCGTTGTGGGCAATCACGGCATTGGCCGCGGCCAGAATCGTTCCCGTCGAACGGTAATTGCGCTCGAGTTTGATCACTTTCGTCTGGCGGTAGTCATGTTCAAACTCCAGAATGTTGCGGATGTCCGCCCCGCGGAAACTGTAGATCGACTGGTCGTCGTCGCCGACCACACAGATGTTGCGGTGGAGGGCGGCAAGCAGGTTCACGGCACGGTACTGGGCCAGGTTGGTGTCCTGATACTCGTCGACCAGAATGTAGCGAAAACGCGCCTGCCAGGCTGCGAGCACTTCAGGATGACCCTCAAAGAGGCGCACGGTCTCCACCAGAATATCGTCGAAATCCATCGTGTCGTTCGCGCGCAGACGCTCCTGATAGCGCAGGTAGACTTCGGCAATCTGACGGCGGCGGAAATCCGACCCCGCCTGACTGCGGTAGGCGGCCGGACTTTGCATGCGATTTTTAGCACGCGAAATTGCGCCATGGACCGCATTGACCGCAAACAGTTTCTCGTCGATGTTGAGATCGCGCATGATCTCCCGCACCAGCGCCCGCTGATCGTCGGTGTCAATGATGGCGAAGCTCTTCGAGTAGCCCGTCTCCACCGGATGGCGGCGCAGGATGCGGACGAACATGGAGTGGAAGGTGCCGATCCACATGCTCTGGGTCACCGGTCCGACAAGATCGGCGATGCGCGACTTCATCTCCGCCGCGGCCTTATTCGTGAAGGTGATCGCCAGAATCGCCCAGGGGCTGACGCCGCGCACCCGGATCAGGTAGGCAATGCGGTGCGTGATGACACGCGTCTTCCCGGAACCGGCGCCGGCCAGGATCAGCAGCGGCCCCTCGTCGTGGAGGACCGCCTCCCGCTGCTCGGGATTCAGCCCCTCCAGCAGACCAGTGGCGGACGGCGGCGGCAGCCGCTCTCCCCTTTCCTGTTCATAATTCTCATTCATTTCGTCCACTCCCTTCCGGCAGAATGCTGTCCATGGTACTCCATCGGGCGCTCTCTCTGCCGAAACGAATCTATGTTTGCTTTTCGATAATGGTAACATGGATACGTGCAGATCCGGAACAGACCGTGACAAAGTTTTGGCGATCCGTCAATGAAAAAGCTGTCACGTTTTGCTCACCTGGACACGATCATCGTTTATTCTTGCAGCGGACGCATTTTACGCCAGGAGGAACGCCATGAATTGTGGAAACTGTGGTAACACGATACCGGCCGGAGCAAAGTTTTGCATTCACTGCGGAGCGCCTGCCGCGCAGGCACAGCCTCAGATGCCGCCCCAGACACCGCCCCCTCAGCCGTATCAGCAGCAGACACCGCCACCCCAGCCGTATCAGCAGCCATATCAGCAGCAGGCACCACCGCCCCTGCCGCCGCGGCCCCAGCGGGGCCAGCGCCCCCCCAGACCTCAGCCGCCCCCCAGACCTCAGCGGCCGCCGCGGCCCCAGCCGCCGCCCCGCGCCGGCATGGCCGCCCCACAGCGCCGTTCACGGTACATGGTGGCCTGGATTCTGGGCGGCATCTTCCTGATCGGCCTGATCGCCTTTCTCATCTTTTCCTTCCCGCTGCGCCCGGACATCCGCCTTTCAGGTCGTACCCACACCCTGGACGGCAACATCGGCACGCTTGAGCTCGATGTCAGCGCCAACCAGCTGATCCGCGGCATTCGTTACGCGCTCAACCCCAGAGACCCCAACAACATCGACGCCTATGATGTCCTCGACAACATAAGCGGCTCTCCGTTTCACAAGCGTGGCGAGCTCAGGAATGTGGTTCTTGACGACCCGATCAACGAAAGCGCCCGCAATCCCGGCCCCTTCAGCCGCAGCCGTCTGGATCCGCGCATCGGCAACCACATGCTCTATGTCGTCGCCGACACGCTGTTCGGCTACTCGCAGCCGCGGGCCTTCAACCTGCAGTTCGCCTCCGCCTTCGCCTCGCCGCCCGATCCGAGCAATATCCGTAACACCGGCGACGGCAGAATGGTGGTCACGAACGAGCTGCTTGTCAGTCTGGCGCCGGGCACGCCGCGCAGTGTCGCCGAGCAGCTGGCCTATCGCCACAACGCCGAAATCGTCGGTGAAATCCCGGTCATCGACAAGTACCAGCTGCGCTTCAATCTCCCGGAAAGTGAAGTGGAAAACATCCGCACCATGATGGAGAGTGAAGCGAATGTCGCGCTGGTACACCCCAATTATGTTCACAGCCATGAGGAGCTCACGGTATTTCCGAATGACAGCCTCTTTGACAGCTGGAGCCTCGAGAATCCCGACGGCAACAACTGGAACTATGAGGTCATTGAGGCACCGCGTGCCTGGGCCAGGAACCGTGACCTGCAGCCGATCGCCGTCGGCATAGCGGACGGCAGCATCGAGTATTCGCATCCGGACCTGCAGGTCGATCCCTCCAGGATCTATTTCTTCCCAACCCACACTGTTCAGACCATCGCCGATATTGAAGTTTATTATGCGAAGGCCGACCGCTCACCCGGCTCCAGTTATTATGGAAATCTGTCTCACGGCACCCACGTCTCCGGCACGGTCGGCGCCATCGGCAACAACGAAGAGGGCATTTCAGGCGTCCACTGGAATCCCGAACTGCACTTCTTCCACTATTGGCATATGGATATCAGCCCCAGTACCGGCGAACTGCTTTTCTCGAATCGCTCCACCATCTTTGAGCTTGAGGTTACGATTACGACGATGGTCGAGCAGGGCTGTCGTGTGCTGAACTACAGTGTGGGCGAACGCAGACCAAGCGACCCCGGAAGTCGTGATGAGACGCAGCAGACCATCGCCTTCGGTGATCTCTGCCTGCGCCTTGAGCAGGCAGGCTACGACTTCCTGATCTGTAAGGCCGCGGGCAACGAAGAAGGCGCGGACTCCCACGCCTTTGAGATGAACCGCATCATGACCGGCACGGATCCGGCCCGTCGCCACACCCTGATCGTCGCCTCCATCGAAAACACGCCTATTTCCCTGAGCAACTGGAATGACCCGCGCATCCGCCGCGGCTACGCTCTTAGCAATTTTACCAACATAGGTGCGGGCATTGATGTCGCCGCACCCGGAACGAAGATTTACAGCACCTACCCCAACGCGTCCTATGGCGACAACAGCGGCACCTCGATGGCATCGCCCATGGTGGCCGGTACCGCGGCGCTGGTCTACGCCGCCAACCCCTCCCTGACCGCTGCGGAGGTGCGCGCCATCCTGATGAATGAGACCACGGTCTTCACTTCCGACGGCACCAACCTGATACCGGTCATCAATGCCGGCGACGCGGTCACCTATGCCTTCACCGGCCAGCGGCCCGAGCTGCCGCCGGAGGAAGTCATCGACGGCCCCGGCGACTACCCCGGACCGCCGGAGCCTGTTGATCCGGCACCACGTCCGACTCCGCCCGCGCCGACCCCGACACCCCAGCCGACACCGCGGCCGACCCAGCCGGCGCCAACGCAGCCGCCGACCACCCAGCCGCCGGCCGCCAACGGCCGTGTGAACGGCCGCGTGGTGGACGCCAGCGACGGCATGATGATGATGGACACGCAAGTCGAGGTGCGCCGTGGCGCCAACAACCCCGCCGGTGAGCTCGTAACTGAGCTCAGAAGCGGCAACACCCAGCAGGACGCCGGCCTCTTCTCCGTCGAACTGCCCGCCGGTGACTACACCATTGTCGGGCGCTCGCCGAGCTATCAGGACGGTGTCGCCAGTGTGACCGTCCGCGCCAATGCGACCGTAGAGATTGACGTGCCGATGGTGCCGCAGCTGGCTGAGGGTGTGGCGCGGGTCGTACTGACCTGGGGTGACCAGCCGCAGGATCTGGATATCCACCTGACCGGCACCCTGCCGGATGGCAGCACCTGCCATGTCTGGCCCTTTGCTCCTGAATCAGGTCCCGAAGGCGCGCCGGAGGTCACCATCGATCTCGACGCCAAGAACGGCAACGGCCCGGAGACCCTGACTCTGCGCAACTGGAACAGCGGCAGCTACACCCTCTTTGTCCATGACTTCAGTAACCTGGCGGAAACGGCCGCCTGCCTGGCGCTCGCCAATTCCGGCGCCCGCGTCACGGTCTATCTGGCCGACGGCACTACGCAGGAATTCACGGTTCCAAATCAGGAGGGCACGCTCTGGACCGTCTTCCGCATCAACAACGGCGTCATCACGCCGGTCAACCAGATGGCCTACGAAGGCCGCCCGCTCGGCATCGCCGACCGCTAGTCCGGGCATTACAGCTAAAGTGAGGGATCGAGTAAGGAGCCGATTTGATGTTTTGTCCCAACTGTGGCCATGATGTAGATAACCGCGACCGTTTCTGCGGCAACTGTGGCGCCAAAATGGCGGCCGCCCAAAAGGTGGCGGCCGCTGCGCCACAGCCGCCACCCCTGCCGCCGACCAAGCCGCCTTTCTACCAGCCACAGCAGACCGGTCAACAGCAGCCCCGGCAGGCGGCCTTCCAGCCGTCCCCCAGTCAGGACAAGCCCTGGAACATGCCACCTCAGCCTCCTTACCCGACCACGACTGTCACAGAACAGAAAGGGCGCCGCGGCGGCCGCGTCGCCCTTTTCAGCATCCTCGCCGTTCTCCTGATTGCGATCGTGGGCTTTGTCGTCTACAGTTTTCCCCTGCGCGCGGATATCCGCATTGACGGCACCCGCAGCAGCCTCAGCGGCATCATCCGTGATCTCAGGACGAGTGTAAAAGCAAACCAGTATATCCGCGGGGTGCGTTACGCCCTCAATCCTGCGGATCCCAACAATCCCGCCTCCTACCAGCGTCTCGACACTGACGGTGGCCTCTTCGCCCGCGACGGCAATTTCCCGGAACTTGAGCTCGACGACGAGATCAACAGCAACTGGCGCAGCGCCGGGCCCTTCGCCCGCCAGAGCAGCGCGGGTTCGCGCGGCAACCACCTCCTGTACATCACGCTGGACACCATCTTCGGTTCATCTGAACCCAGGCCCTTCGTGCTCGAGCGCGCCTCGGCACAGGTCTCCCCGCCGGACCAGAATGCGATCCGCAGCGGTGCGGCTGGCTTCGGCACAGTGACCAACGAGCTCATCGTCAGCGTCTATCCCGGCGTACCGCGCAGCGTGGTCGAACAGCTGGCCTTTACCTGCAACGCTGAAATTGTCGGAGAGATCCCGGCCATTTCCAAGTACCAGTTCCGCTTCCGCCTGCCGGAGGCTGAGGTGGCTCAGATCCTGACCCAGATCCAGGCCGACAGCAACGTCGCCCTGGTACAGTTCAACCGCAGCTTCGAACAGCACGAACTTGCCGTCTACCCCAACGACAGCAACTGGGACAGCTGGGACGTTGACGCGCCGGGCGGCAACAACTGGGGCCTGGAGGCCATTCGCGCCCCCCTGGCCTGGTCTGACAACGCCCGGCTGCAGCCGGTCTCCGTCGGCATTGTCGACGGCTGTATCGAGTACGATCATCCTGACCTTAAGGTGCCCAGGGATAAACTCTTCCTCCATCCCACCTGGACCATCCAGACCATCGACGATCTTGAGGTCTATTATGCGAAGTCCGGCCGCGGCCGCGGCTCCGATTACTACGATTTCCTGGATCACGGCACGCATGTCAGCGGCATCGCCGGCGCCATCGGCAACAATGGCGAGGGCATGAGCGGTGTCCACTGGTCGCCGGAGCTGATGTTCTTCCACTACTGGCACATGAATATCAGTCCCGACGACGGCAGCCTGGAATTCTTCAACGTCTCGACGGTCTTTGAGCTTGAAGCCACGGTGACGACCCTCGCCGAACAGGGCTGCCGCGTCCTGAACTACAGTCTGGGCGACAGCCGGGCCTCCCGCCCCGGCAGCCCGGAGGAAGAGGATGCCACCCGGGCCTTTGGCGACCTCTGCCTGCGCCTGGAAGAAGCCGGCTTTGACTTCCTGATCCTGAAGGCCGCCGGCAACGAAAACGACGATGCCGGCTACTATGCCATGAACCGCATCATGACCGGCACGGCCGCCGCCAGACGCCATGTCGTCATCGTCGGCTCGGTGGAAAACACCGCTCTGCCGCCTGAATCCATCGATGCCCCGACAGCGGTGAACCGCGCCTTTGCACTGAGCCATTTCTCCAATTACGGCGGCTTGGTCGATGTCGCGGCACCGGGCACGGATATCTACGGCACCATGCCGGGAGGCAGCTACGATCTGCTGTCAGGTACCTCCATGGCCTCACCGATGGCGGCGGGCGTCGCCTCTCTGATCTACGCCGCCCATCCCGAATACCACGCCGGCCAGGTCAAGGCCATCCTGATGGAACAGACCGACAGCTGGACGATCGACGGCAACCGCCCCATCCCGATTGTCAATGCGGCGCTCGGCACGGGCTTCGCATTAATTGGCGACCCGCCCGTACTGCCGCCGGAGGCAGAGATCCCCGGCCCCGGCCACTACACCGAACCGCCGACGCTCGACCCACACCCGGGTCTGGGTGATCCCTCACTTCCGCCTGACATCCCAACACCCGATCCCGAGCCCGATCCCGAGCCGTCTGTGACGGAGACCGAACCGTCTGCGACGGAAGCGGAGCCATCGATGACCGAACCTGCCGTAACGGAGCCCACGGCAAGCACTCCCGCTTTCAGTGAACCGAAAGACTATGAGATAAAAGGCTATGTTATGGACGCCGTGATGCGGACAGGGCTGAGCAGATTCGAGCTTGACATCAGTCTGCCCGACGGCCAGAACAAGGTCCTCAGTATCACGGACAGCGACGGCAGCTTCACGGAAGCTGTTTCACTGGTGCCCGGCCAGTCAATTTCCATCCGCATCTCCGCTGAAGGCTATCGGGAAACGGTTCTCCATGCGGTCGCTGTACCGACCGATGTCCAGCTGATCTCTCTGGGTACGGTCGAACTCATTCCTCTCCGAGCCGGCGAGAAACCCGGAACGGTTGGCGGCCGCATCATCAATGCCGAAACAGGCGTGCCTGTCATCGGAGCCCGGATTGAGATTCGTGAAGGAATTTACAATCACGAAGGCACGCTCGTTGAGAGTCTGGTTTCCGGTGAGATGGGCGTTTACCAGACGCAGCTCGCGGCCGGTACCTACACCCTCATCGCCCGGGCCGATGACTATATCACTGGCTGGACGACTGTGGTCAGCGTCCCCGACGTCGAGCGCCTCAACCAGAACTGCTATCTGACACGTCCTCTGGAAGATGACCAGTTCCGCATCATTGTGACCTGGCGCGATGTGCCCAAATCGCTTGATTCCTTCCTCTTCGTCAATCTGGATGACGGATCCGAGGCCTATGTCTCTCACTACAACATGTGCTTCAGGATAGACGATGAGATCTTCCTTGTCCTTGACGAGATGAGCTCAGACCCCTATGAATACAATTCGACGACCATCCGCGAGTTCAGGGATGGTTACTACCAGTTCTGGGCTCACAACTTCTACAGCAGATACGATGACAGCAACAAAGATATCAGCGAATCCGGAGCCGCGGTCATCGTGTTTGCCGCTCAGGACGAGCCAAGGGTCTTCTATCCTCCGCCCGGACAGTACGGCCCCGCCTGGCATGTCTTTGATATCGTCGACGGCCAGATCGTTGAAGTGAATGAGATTCATTTTTCGTATGTGATTCATGACATCATCAACCACTTCGTCCCCACCAAACCCTGATATACAACAAAACGGCCGGCTGCTGCTCTCCTTGTGGGATGGGGACAGCAGCTCACGAGAACTGAGGAAAACAGAGCTAGCCGCCAGAAGCAACGGGGAGAGGAAAACCGCTTTCATTCGACCCTTCTTTCATCAACACGGTTATTCTGGATTGAAGTACAAGTATGGAAGGAGCAAAGTAGATGTTTTGTCCCAACTGTGGCCATGACGTAGACGACCGCGATCGTTTCTGTGGCAACTGCGGCGCCGATATGGAGGCAGCCAAAAAGGCAGCCGCCGCACCGTCGCCACCACCGCCTCCGCCTCCGCCGCCGCCCCCGCAGCAGCCGGCCTACCAGCCGCAGCAGCAGCCCCCGCAGCAGCCGGCCTACCAGCCGCAGCCGCAGCAGCAACCCCCGCAGCAGGCGGCCTATCAGCAACAGCCGCAGCAGCCCTACCAGCCGCAGCCGGCCTATCAGCCGCAGCCCCAGCAGCACCCTCAGCAGCAGCCGGCCTATCAGCAACAGCCGCCTTACCAGCCCCAGCCCCAGGACATGCCGCCCCAGCCGCCGCACCTGGCCAACGTGGCAGCCGGGCAGAAAAAGCGCCGCGGCGGCCTCATCGCCCTCTTCAGCATCCTCGGCGTTCTCCTGATTGCGATCGTGGCTTTCGTCATCTACAGCTTCCCCCTGCGCGCGGATGTCCGCATTGCCGGCACCCGCAGCAGCCTCAGCGGCATCATCAGTGATCTGCAGACGAGCATAAAGTCCAACCAGTACATTCGTGGGGTGCGCTACGCCCTCAACCCCGCGGATCCCAACAATCCCGCCTCCTACCAGCGTCTCGACACTGACGGCGGCATCTTTGCCCGCGATGGCAAATTCCCGGAGCTTGAGCTACGTGAGGAGATCAACAGTTCCTGGCGCAGCGCCGGGCCTTTCGCCCGCCAGAGCAGCGCCGGTTCACGCGGCAACCATCTCCTCTATGTCAGCTTTGACACTCTCTTCGGCTCCTCTGAGCCCAAGCCTTTCGTGCTCGAGCGCGCCTCGGCGCTGGTCTCCTCGCCGGATCCCAATGCGATCCGCAGTGGCGAAGACGGCTTCGGCACGGTGACCAACGAGCTCATCGTCAGCGTCTATCCCGGCGTACCGCGCAGCGTGGTCGAGCAGCTGGCCTTTACCTACAATGCCGAAATTGTCGGAGAGATCCCGACCATCTCCAAATACCAGTTCCGTTTCCGCCTGCCGGAGGCTGAGGTGGCCCAGATCCTGACCCAGATCCAGGCCGACAGCAACGTCGCTCTGGTGCAGTTCAACCGCAGCTTCGAGCAGCACGAACTTGCCGTCTACCCCAACGACAGCAACTGGGACAGCTGGGACGTAGACGCGCCGGGCGGCAACAACTGGGGTCTGGAAGCCATCCGCGCCCCCCTGGCCTGGCCCGACAACGCCCAGCTGCAGCCGGTCTCCGTCGGTATCGTCGACGGCTGCATTGAGTACGATCACCCTGACCTTCAGGTGCCCAGGGACAGGCTCTTCCTCCACCCCACCTGGACCATCCAGACCATCGACGATCTTGAGGTCTATTATGCGAAGTCCGAGCGCGGCCGCGGCTCCGATTACTACGATTTCCTGGATCACGGCACGCATGTCAGCGGCATCACCGGTGCTCTCGGCGACAACGGAGAGGGCATCAGCGGCGTCCACTGGTCGCCGGAACTGATGTTCTTCCACTACTGGCACATGAATATCAGTGCCGACGACGGCAGCCTGGAATTCTTCAACGTCTCAACGATCTTCGAGCTTGAAGCCACCGTGACGACCCTCGCCGAACAGGGCTGCCGCGTACTGAACTACAGCCTGGGCGACGGCAGGACCTCCAACCCCGGCGGCCAGGAAGAAGCAGATGCCACCCAGGCCTTTGGCGACCTCTGCCTGCGCCTGGAGGAAGCCGGCTTTGACTTCCTGATCCTGAAAGCCGCCGGCAACGAAAACGACGATGCCGGTAAATATGCCATGAACCGCATCATGACCGGCACGGATGCCGCCAGGCGCCATGTCGTCATCGTCGGCTCGGTGGAAAACACCGCTCTGCCGCCTGAATCCATCGATGCCCCGACAGCCGTGAACCGCGCCTTTGGCCTCAGCCGTTTCTCGAACTACGGCGGCATGGTCGATGTCGCGGCACCGGGCACGAACATCTACAGCACCATGCCGGGAGGTACCTACGATTCGCTGTCGGGCACATCCATGGCCTCCCCGATGGCGGCGGGTGTTGCGGCGCTGATCTACGCCGCCCATCCCGAATACCACGCCGGCCAGGTCAAGGCCATCCTGATGGAGCAGACCGACAGCTGGACCACCGACGGCAACCGCCCCATCCCGATTGTCAATGCGGCACTCGGCACGGGCTTCGCATTAATAGGCGACCCGCCCGTACTGCCGCCGGAGGCTGAGATCCCCGGCCCCGGCCACTACACCGAACCGCCGGCACTCAGGCCGCACCCGGGTCTGGACAATCCCGGCTACATACCCGGCGAACCCACAGAACCCGAGCCGGGTCCCGACGTACCCGTGCCACCCGTCGACGGCGAAGCCACCCAGATGAGCGGTTCCGTGGTCGACATCACGACCCAGGTGGGCCTGACCAGTTTCGAGCTTGCCATCACCATGCCCGACGGCCAGAATCCGGTGCTTGCCATCACGAGCACGGACGGCAACTTTACGGAAACCATTCCGCCCGCAGCAGGCATGACGATTTCCGTCAGCATCAGCGCCGAGGGCTATCTGCCGAGTGTTCTCCACGAGGTTCAGGTACCGGCCGACGGTCAGCCGCTTTTGATCGGCAAGGTCGAGATGATCCCCATCAGTGAGAGCCAGAATCCCGGCACCGTCAGCGGCCGCATTATTGACGCCGCAACGGGCGAGAATATCGTGGGTGCTGAGATCGAAATTCGCGAAGGGCTCGACAATCCTCAGGGCACGATCGTGGTCAGCCTGGTCTCTGACGACAGCGGTGCCTATGAGACACAGCTGCCGGCCGGCTCCTACACGCTTATTGCCAAGGCTGAAGGCTATGTCACGGGCCAGGCCACCGTGGTCAGCGTCGCCGATGAAGAACGGCCCAACCAGGACTGCACCCTGACGCTTCCCATGGAGTCCGACCAGCTGCGCATTGTTCTGACCTGGGGCGAGGAGCCGAGGGATCTTGACTCTCACCTCCTCGTGAAGCTGGCTGACGGGTCGGAGACATACACCAACTTCTTCTACAAGTCACACTATGAAGATGATGAGCTTGTCTTCGCCCTTGACGTCGATGACACCACTTCCTACGGTCCCGAGACGACGACCATCTATCGTCTCCTCGACGGCGAGTACCAGTTCTGGGTACACAACTTCAGCAGCATCTATGATGAAGACAATCAGAATCTGAGCCAGTCCGGCTGTGTGGTCACCGTCTATGCAGGCGACAGCCAGCCGCTTGTCTTCCATGTACCGCCCGGCTTTAAGGGCTCTGTCTGGCATGTCTTCAACATCGTCGACGGTCAGATTCGGGCGGTGAGCGAGATAAAGGACGGAAACGAGTTCCTGGAAAACGTCCGGCGCATCAACGAACTTATGGAAGGTGAATAACAGGGGCTGAAACAGGCCACGCGGCCATGGTCAGAGACTGTGGCTGAAATGTAAATCATGAACTTGTCAGCGCTCCGCAGCATTTGCCCGCTTTTTCCACTGTGATAAGGTAAGGCAAAACTGCGGAGCGTGTCATGTCTTTTCAAAAACGATTCAACCAGCTCTGCGACTGGCTGGCTGTTACAAATGCCGATCTGGCACGAAGGGCGGAGGTGGATCCTTCGCTTATCAGTCGACTGCGCAGCGGCAAGCGCCATCTGCGGGCAGACAGTCCTGTCATTCGGGCTCTGGCGGCTGCCCTGGTCGACGTTGCCGCCGAACAGGAACGTCTGGGTCAGCTGCTGCAGCGCTTTGGAGTCGGCTCCGGTCGCCCGCGCCCTGATACGCGTCCTGATGTGCGTCCTGATACGCGTCCTGATGCTTCGGCGTCCTGTTGCCTTGAGGCGTGGCTGACAGATGGGGCTGCGGACCTGCTGCCGCCCAGAACTAACGGCCGGGCCAAAACCCGGCAGCCAGGTGATTTTGCCTCCAAGCTCGACCGCCTGATCCGTGCACTTGATCTCACCAACGCCCAGATCGCTGCCGCCCTGCACGTCGACCCTTCGCTCGTCAGCCTCTATCGCAGCGGACGCCGTATTCCGTCCGAAGACAACTGGTTTCTGCAGTCACTGCTTGAGTACCTGGCCAGACGCATCCAGGAGCTGCCGCCCGAGTGCCTGGCGCACGAGCGGCAGGTACTGGGTCTTGGTCCCAACGCTGATCTGGCGTCGATCCAGCGGGCGCTCGAGAACTGGTTGATGGCCCCGGACCCGGATACCGGCAGCGCTTCCGCAGCCGCACAGCGTTTTCTGGCGCGACTTGAATCCTGTGAATCCCTGCCGCCGCTGTCACCCAAGATGCAGCAGCTGGTTCATTCTCTGCCTAGTCCCCCTTCGCGGAGTGTTCACCATGTCGGCATGGCGGGCCTGCAGACAGCCGCGCGCGATCTCCTGCTGCAGGCGGTGCTCAGCGACAGCCCCAAGACCCTTCTGCTCTACTCCGACCATGGTATCGGCTGGCTCACGGATGACCCTGAGTATACGCAGCTCTGGCAGCTGCTGATGTACATGGTTCTGCAGCAGGGACACCGCATTGAAATCATCCATCGGGTTGACCGCGAGCGCGACGAAATTCAGGAGGGCATAGAGACCTGGCTGCCAATCTACATGACCGGCCAGCTGCGTTCCTGGACCCTTGAGGGAGCTTCCGGCTGTTCTTTCCGCCATACACGCTTCATACTGCCGGGCCTCTGCGCCATCACCGCTACAAGTATCGCCGGTGATGAAGAAAACACAATCTTTGAATACACCACCGTTCAGAAACAAATGGACTACCTTGAACATGAATTCGAGCTGCTGCTGCGGCGGGCCAGGCCGCTGCTGCGCGCGGAGAAAATTGACTCCGCTGCGGCTGTTGACAGCTTTCTGCAGCAGCTTCCGGCACCCGGTTCTGAAAGCCGGCATCTACACAGCGGTCTGCCCTTTGCCTGTCTGGACGCGGCAGACCTGGAAGTCCTGCTCACACACGAAAGTCTCAGTGAAAGACAGCGCGAAGTCTCCCGCCTGCTGCATGAGGTCATGGTCAGGCGCTTCACCTGCGACCAGGCTTCCGGCGTGCGCAGCGACTCCATCGTGCTCGCGTCAGCGGCAGCCGTCGCGGCGCGGGAAGTGCGCCTGACGCTCCCCTTCGGCGCGGTTCCCTGCCCACCGGAGATCTATCGAAGGCACTTGGCGCGGGTCGAAAAGTTCTGCCGCGAGTACCCCGACTGGAGTCTGTCCATCCGCCCTTCCGCGGTACTCAGCAGCATGACCATCTCGATCTGGGCTGACGGCACCGCACTGTTCACGCGGGCCGGCGAGACACCGCTGGGCATGCTGCTCAACAACGAGCGCCTGTACCGTGGGCTGCAGGCTTTCGCGAATCAGCAGGCCGAGAAGCGTGCCGGACACTGTCGGGACGCGCTCGCCGAACTCGAGCGTCTGGGTGCCGAGCTCGGGCTGACGGGCGGCGAGCTCGAACAGACGGGCGACGAGCTCGAACTGACGGGCGGTGAGCTCGGGCTGACGGACGGCGAGGAATAGACGGCTTTCTAGGTCGTTAAGTGTCCTGCAGGCCTTCAGATCTGATCTGTAATGATTAAGACAAGGGAACTTGGCTGCAGCTGTTGTCATGCAGATAATGAAATCCATGACATGTACAAGGGACATTGGGCGATGCGCTATTGACTTCCTTCTTACCCCTGTCGCTGACATAGCCCTGATATCTGTGATACCTCTGGAGCATCTCCGATGTAGTCCTGATGTACTCCTGATTCCTGCAATATGTCGACAACTGCTGCCACCGGTCTGCTGTTTGGAGATAGAAAATAGAAATGAATTATGAAACGAAAACTTGTCCACACCCATTAACTCCAACTGGGTAGTCTGCACCGCCGCTTTCTTTCTTTTTCACAGCGGCGGCAAAGGAATCGATAGGAAGCAGTCGTGCGGGCGGCACTTGCTGTAGTGCCCGGAAAAGGGTGGACAAAAATTGCGCTGGTGCCCCGGATTCGGGGCAGGAACGAAAAAATTGACCAGGGCTGGCCAAAAAACACCGTTTGTGCCCGCAAACCTGGGCACAAACCCCGATTTCTGGCCAGGGGTGGACAAAAATTGCGTTTGTGCCCCGAAATCTGGGCAGGAACGAAAAAATTGTCCAGGGGTGGCCAAAAAACACCGTTTGTGCCCGCAAACCTGGGCACAAACCCCGATGTCTGGCCGGGGGTGGAGCAAAATTGCTTGTGTGCCGAGAAATAACCGCAGGACAGAGAGAGATTAGAGCGGCAGG
>JASGUW010000183.1 GCA_030055235.1 Bacillota bacterium | reverse complement strand
TGCAGATGGGAATATAGACTTGCCGGCAGCGTCGTAGACCAGGGCATCCATTCCAGAATCTGTTCTTTGGACGCTTCCGGGTTCTGACTGAGCATCTCAAAGAGAAACACAAGATAGGAGAAGACCTTGAGATGGTTGCGTTTGGCCGAACAGACCAGACTGTAATACCCCGCACTGGCCGTTGCACCACGTGGCGTCGCACTGAACAGGAAGTTTTTACGCCCCGTAACGAAGGATTTCATCCCGCGCTCGGCCAGATTGTTGTCGATTTGAGCCCGTCCACTGTCCAGATAGCGTCGCAGTTTTCCCTCCTGACCGAGACTGTAGTGCACCGCTTTGAGTGCCTGACTGCCATGGACGTTGGGAAGAATCTCTTTCAGCCACGTGAAGTATTCGTCCACCAGCGGACGGCTCCATTTCTGTCGTTGCTCGAAGGTATATCGTTCTCGTTCCTCCGGCGGCAGTTTGTCCCGTTCCTTCTTGATCGTCTTCTCAATGTCATACAGTGCCCCTATACGCCCCAGTGCCCCCTGCACCAGTACGCTCGATTTCCTGATATCCGCCGGCAGCGACGCTTCCAGATCGGTGAACTTCCGTCTGGCATGGGCCCAGCAGCCAATAAGCTGTGCCTGCCCAACCAGTGCGTCAAAGCCCCGATACCCGTCAACCTGGATCTTTCCCCTGTAGTCTCTGAGCATCTGACGGATCGTCAACGAATCCTTACGCGGCTGGTACTCATACCACTCTGCTATCGGCGAGCCATTCCCTGCCGCCAGAACCCACATGTGCGACTTCTGCTTCGCGTCTCGACCCTCTTCCTTAAGGACCTGAAGCACCGTCTCATCCATGTGGATATGACCGCTTTCGAGTACCGTCTCTTTCAAAACCTCCAGTGCCGGTTTCAAAACACGCTCATGTGTGTTCGAAAGCCAGTTGCACATCGTGGCCCGCGTAACGCTGAAGCCCAGCTGGTCCGCGAACTCCTGCTCCAGCCGGTACAGAGGGACATGCTGGTTGAACTTGCGGTCAACCAGATACGCCACACTGGTCGCCGACGCCAGACCCCCGCCCAGAAACGGACGCGGTCCCGGCGCCGTCCGATGCGGCGTGCGGATATCCTCATTCTGACAGTGACGGCAGAAGTAGACCTGGCGGTGATGACGCACGACCTCGACCTGAGCCGGTATGAGGACGAGCTCATGGTGGACGCGTGTCCCTGCCGGCTCCATCGTATGACCACAGTGGCACTGAAGTTCCTCGTCCGGCAGCTCGTACACCTTATCCTGCACCGGCAGCTGCGCTACCTTCTCCGACAGAGGAACCCGCTTGCGACGGGGCGCTTTCTCGGATGGACCCGTTGTCTCAGGAGAATCCTCGACCAGCGCTTCCTCCAGCGAGGGATCCTCGGAACGTCCCGCCTCGATCTCGTTGAAGAAGTCCTGCTGCACGTACCCGTCGCTGTAGACATCCTTTCGCTTCTCCGACGATTGTCCGTAGCTCTGTTTTGCCGCCATTCGCAGGAGTTCCTCATAGTGGGCGACCTTGAGCAGGAGCGCCTCGACTTCCCCTTTCAGTCGTTCGTTCTCCGCCTGCAGCTCCTGGATTTGCGTTTGATGATTTGTTGCCATGATGCCCTCATTGCAGTGCTTATAGCTTTATGATAATGTCATGTTGACATTATAACAAATGTGCCCGGCCTTGTAAAGAGGCCGGGCGGAAAAAGGGCGGAATTTCGAGAGGATTTAGTACAGGATATGCTCCGGGGGAGACTCGGCGCTGCGGGGGATGAGCCGGATGCCGTGGACAAGCCAGGCGAACTCCGAGGCGGAGATCTCGACATGGGAGAGCTCTGTCTCCTGCAACCAGGCGAAGCGGCCACGGTCAAGCTGCTTCTGGTGCAGCCAGAATCCGCTGCCATCCCAATGGATGATCTTCAGCCGGGTGCGGCTGCGGTTGCAGAAGACATAGAGGCTGCGGTCCAGAGGGTTCCGGCCGAAGCGGGCCTGGACAATGGCCGACAGGCCGACCAGGCCGAGACGAAGATCCGTGGCACCGGGGGCGATGTAGATCTGACAGTCCGTTGTCTGTACGCTCATGGGACAAGCACCTCCAGAACCTGCCGCAGCCGGTCGGGGTCCGTGTCAGCCGGGATGTGCAGGCGATAGCGCTCCCCAAGCTCCAGAACAAACATCGACACAGGAGTCGACGATACGACAGCAGGTACTGGCACAGTGGCCGAGACAGGCTCCTCGTCCACGACTCGGACGGGTGTCCAGTGGATGGGCGAGCGCTTTTTCGCTCCACCATGAATGCGGCGGCGGGCGGCGTAGAACCCGTTCCTGGAAATCCCGTGGGCTTCGCACCAGGCTAAGGCAGGCAGCCCGCTTTCTTCCTGCTGCGTGATGAGCTCGCGCCACTCGGCGCGCGTGCGTTCTTGTTTCATGGGTAACCTCCTGACGCTGTTTGCGTCAGACTACGGTTACCGGAAACCTATTTCGAGATGCCGTTTTTTGAGCGCTTAC
>JASGUW010000182.1 GCA_030055235.1 Bacillota bacterium | reverse complement strand
GAATTTCACCCGATTTCAAGCTCGCAGAACGCTCTGAACAACGAAGATTTTTCGCAAAAGGGAATTAGCAGACGGCTTTGGTGACGGATGAATAATCCGGGTTAATATAAGAAAACCCCCGCCGCGCCTGCTGGTACAGGCGGGGCGGGGGTTTCTTTGACCTTCTTTGGCTGCTTTAGCTCGGGGGCTGTCAGCGGGCGTAGTCGGAGACGCGCGTCTCCCGGATCAGGTTCACTTCAATCTGACCCGGATAGTTGAGCTCCTCCTCGATCTGGCGGCAGATTTCGCGGGCGGTCAGGACCATGTCATCCTCGCTCATGCGATCCGGCTCCACCATCACGCGGATCTCACGTCCGGCCTGGATGGCGTAGGACTTTTCGACACCGGGATAGGAGTTCGCAATCTCTTCCAGCCGCTGGATGCGCTTGATATAGGTCTCCATGTTCTCCCGGCGGGCACCCGGCCGGGCAGCGGAGAGGGCATCGGCGGCGGCGACCAGAATGGAGACAAGTGAATTCGGCTCCGTGTCGCCGTGATGCGAACTGATCGCGTTGACGACGGTGGCCGACTCCTTGTACTTTCTGGCCAGGGCGGCACCCAGCTGAATATGGGTTCCCTCCTGTTCGAAGTCGACGGCTTTTCCAATATCATGCAGGAGTCCCGCACGTCTGGCCATCTGTCCGTCGAGCCCGAGTTCTTCGGCCATCATGCCGGCCAGGATGCTGACCTCGATCGAGTGCTGCAGGTTGTTCTGGCCGTAGCTGGTACGGTAGCGCAGACGGCCCAGCGTCTTCACCAGTTCCGGATGGAGTCCGATGACACCGGTTTCATAGCAGGCCTTTTCGCCTTCTTCCTTGATCCGGGCGTCGATCTCACGGCTGGCCTTCGCCGTCATCTCCTCAATACGGGTCGGATGAATGCGGCCGTCCTGAATCAGCTTCTCCATGGTCAGCCGGGCGATCTCACGGCGGATCGGGTCAAAGCTCGAAAGGACCACGGCTTCCGGTGTGTCATCGATGATGACATTGACGCCGGTGATCGTCTCGATCGCGCGGATATTCCTGCCCTCACGACCAATGATGCGACCCTTCATCTCATCATTCGGCAGATGCACGACAGAGACAGTGTTCTCCGAAACATAATCAGAAGCATAGCGCTGGATCGTGGTCACCACGATTTCACGGGCCTTCTGCTCAGCTGTTTCGCGCGCCTCATCCTCCAGCTGGCGTAGACGGGCAGCCACCTCATGGCGATAGGTCTGCTCGGCGGTGTCCAGCACCTGCCGGCGGGCGTCCTCCAGACTGAGCTGGGCAATGCGTTCCAGCTCCGTCAGCTTGGCGGCCTCAAGTTCATCGGCTCTGGCGAGCTTCGCCTCCGCAAACTCCAGGCGCTCACGCGCTTCGTCATTCTGACGCTCAATCGCCTCCGTCTTCCGGTCCAGCGCTTCCTCACGCTGTTCCAGACGGCTGCGTTCGCGGCCCAGTTCCGAGCGGCGGTCACGGAGCTCACGCTCCAGTTCCGTGCGCACCTGCCGGGCGTCTTCCTTTACCTCCAGCAGGCGCTCGCGCTTGGTCTGTTCACCGTCACGGCGGGCGCGGGTCAGGACCTCACGGGCTTCCTCCCGCTGGCGCTCAAGCTCAGCCTCTGCCTGACGGCGGCTCTGGTTGAGTCCAGAGAGGTTGTAGAACCAGGTAGCCAAAATGCCGACAAGAAGACCGGCCAGTACGGCAATTCCAATGTGTAGCCAGGTAATGGCAATCACCTCCAATATTCAATTGTCAAGGTACGGTATAATCCGTCATCCGTTTCCGCATAAACGAATGATAGCGATTCAACCTTGCGCTTAAATTGCTATGCGAAGTAGTATAGCACAGCTAACAAAGGAGAATTGGCTTGAAACTTCGCTTTACTGTCGCCCCTGAACACGGGGGAAAGCGCGCTGCGGACGTGCTTTCAGTGAGTCACGGTCTTTCGCGTACCCTGCTTAAGAAGATCCGCCTCTACGGCCGTTTGACCGTGAACGGCCACGACTGGCGCATGATCGACCCGGTGCGGGCGGGAGATGAGCTTTGCGTGCATTATGAGGCACCTGACGAGCTTGCTTCCGATCTTCCTCTGCGGCCTGTGGAGGGTATTGGCATCATCTGGCAGGACCGTGATCTGGCGGTGGTAGCGAAGCCGCCGGGTCTGACCACCCATGCGGGCCCGTTTGGACACTTTCAAGGTCTGACAGATCTGCTCGCCGAAGCCGTAGGTGGCAGCGGCACCGGCCTGCACCCGGTCGGCCGTCTGGACCGCGACACGTCGGGGCTGCTCGTCCTGGCCCGCCACCCCCACGCCCATCACCGGCTGACGGACGGCATCCTCCGGAAGGATTATCTGGCACTGGTGCATGGTGTCCCGCCCTCTGCCCGCGGCCTGATCCGGCTCCCCATCGCACGGAAGGCCGAGTCCCTGATTGAGCGTTGTGTTTCACCCCGGGGGCGCATGGCCGTGACGGCCTATCGTGTTCTGGGCCACTGCCCTTCCCCGGTGGCTGCGGGTTCTTCTGTGGCTGCGAGCGAAGGGCTCAGCTGGCTTGCCGTCCGCCTCCTGACCGGGCGCACGCATCAGATTCGTGTGCACATGGCGGCGCTTGGCTGTCCGCTGGTCGGCGACAGCCTCTACGGCCATCGCGGTGATGATGAGAATGAAAGCGATCGGGCGGCCAGGCGGCAGGCCCTGCATGCGGCCAGGCTCGTGCTCCGCCATCCGCGTGACGGGCGCGAACTCGTTTTTACAGCACCGCTGCCGCCGGATCTGGCCCCCTTCGCGGCGGGAGATGTCGGCGCGGCAGTGACTGCCTGGTATCGGTCGGAGGCAGAGCGGGATTGAGGGAGCACGGTTCTGGCCGAGTACGCCGGCGCATAGCTCCCACAACGGCTTTTGATTTCAGGCGCTGAGCTGCTCATTGGGTGGCTGCCGGCGGGATTTCCTCTGAGTCAATATTTAAGAGGCGCCTGTGCCCTTCTGCTATATGACGAATAGGTGCTGCTGATGCTTTCCCGGGCGCCTAAATCTTCGTTTGTTGCCTGGGCTGCGTTGGGCGTAAGACTGTTTGAGTACAAAATCGATCTGTACACAGAAAGCTTGTATAAAGCGGAATATGGAACCTCTCAAAAATTCTGTTTGTGCACAACTACTGTTCAGGGGACAGCATAAGAAAGTCCAGCACCTCTAATCTACTGGACTTTCTCCTGTCATGGCTGGCGTCAATGGACGCATCAGGTTTTCGCCCATCCAGGCTTTCAGTCGGCTGCTCATGAGGCTTGTCAGCTGGTGTTTTCAGAAAGTGATGAAAGCGGACGACTTGAGGTCGAATATTTTGCAACACTTGAACCATTGGCACTCCTCACGCTGCCTGCAGCCTGGAGTTTCCCGTCGCAGAGGACCGTGGTCAGAAGGGGCAAGCGTTCAGAGGCGGGTAATCCTGAGTCACTCACTACCTGGCTTGCAGACGAGATATTTGTCCGCACACATTCAGGAGTGTGAGGCCAGCGCCTGGGACAGATGCGTTTATGGGACAGATGCATTTATATGCAGAGGGACGACATGAAGATCCGCCTAAAAGCCCAAGGGACAGATCAATCGCAATTTCGCCATGTACCATAAGCATTGTGGCAAAACGCATAAGGCCGATGCATTTCGACTGTTTTCCATGCATTGCCCGGAGATATCTCTCAATCCGGATGATTCATCCCTCACAAATATCGTCCCATAAGCCTGTTTGTCAAGACCAGCTGATATCAGCAAACACGTTTAGTCGATATAGCGCAGCTGCTCTGCAATCGGTTTGGAAAACTGCCGCAGGACAATCACAACATAGATTCCACATACCAGCAGCGCGATCAGGACGAATGCCAGGAGATCCAAGCCCCAGGGAATGAAGGGAATGACATCGGCGAAGCGTTCGACGTAGTAGCGAAGGGTAAAACGGGTTGCAAAATAGAGTAAAAACACGAAGAGAGCGTGTCCCAATAAGAATCCTGATATGACAAGAAAAAGACCTTCCTGTACGCGCATCCTGATCGCTTGACCACGACGAAGTCCGGCTGCTCGAAGGGCTCCATAGAGAGCCGTCTGCCCACTGGAGAGTTCCAGTAGGAAGCCCCCCAAGATGATCACAACAAAGATAAACAGGATCGTGATTGCTGTGACACTCAGGCGTTCGGTGCTCTTCAACTGTCCCTGCTGTACGGCACGTTCCTGAGGATATGAATACATCTGCATATCAGGATACAGTGTATTCAACTCTGCAATCAGGGCATTTGTCCGGGTGC
>JASGUW010000181.1 GCA_030055235.1 Bacillota bacterium | reverse complement strand
CTTGCATCTTCAGTCGTGAATTGCCAGTCGACCCCACGCTGTTTCTTGTTGCGATCTACATACCAAGGCTCAAGCAGCTTGTTTAGTGTTTCCAGATCAGGGATTCTCTGAGAGCCAATACACTGTCTTCCCAGAGCTGAAAGCTCAATTTCTGCTATGTTCAGCCAACTGCCATGCTTTGGTGTGAAGTGTATTTCCAGCCTGCGTCCCGTCCAGCCCGCCTTCCCGACCCACGTCCCTGCCCGGCCGGCGCCCCCGGCATCAACGCAGGTTGGCGTAGATCACATTCCGCAGTCCGTGGTGCAGACGCAGGTCATCAGGGCCAAAATAGTGCTGGGCGTAGAAGAAGCTCAGCTCGTTTTCGGGATCGATGGAGCCGTAGGTCCCCGCTGCGCCGCCCCAGCCATAGGGGCCAAAGCCCACAGGGGAGCCGCACCTGGCCTGATCAATGACCGTACGCACGCCGAGGCCATAACCCATGCCGAGATTGGTATAGCCATAGCCGTCGCGCATGCTGCCCTCGAGCTGATCCAGACGCATCAGATCGCTGGTGCGCCTGCCCAGCAGCACATCCCCGCGGCAGAGCGCCTCCTGAAACTTCATGTAATCGTCCACGCTGCAGATCAGGCCGCCGCTGGCACTCTCCCTCAGGATCGGCGGGATGAGAATATTCGCCGGGCCCTCGTTCTTCAGCGGCTCGCCGGCCCCCATATAGCGGTACTGGCAGGCCAGCTCCTGGGACACACAGTCCTCGAGCGCAAAGGCGGTGTTGTCCATGCCCAGCGGCCGGAAGATATGCGTTTTCAGATACTCACCAAACGTGACGCCGGAGATCTTCTCAATCAGGGCTGCCAGCATTTCATGGCAGATACCGTAGCGGAAACGGGTGCCTGGCTCAAAGAGCAGGGGCGCCGCAGCCAGATAGCGGGGCAGCAGGGAGAGCGGACAGGCGCCACCGGTCTCCTCATAAAACTTCATCCCCATATCCCGATAGTCGTCGCCATCGCCGATACCGGCGGTCATGCGAAAAAGATCACGGATCGTAATGGGGTTCCTGGCGGGGACGCAGCTGCCGTCATCCAGACGGACCCGCATGTCCCGGAATTCCGGGAAGAACAGACCAAGCGGATCCTCCAGCAGGAATTCCCCCTGCTCGTAGAGCTGCAGGGCCGCCACCGCGGTGATGACCTTGGTGTTGGAATAGATGTTGTAGAGCGTGTGTTCGCTGATCGGGATACGATTTTCCACATCCGCGTAGCCCGTCCGGAAGCGGAAGACCTCCTGATGGCGGTGGAACACACTAAGATCCATGCCCGGGATCCCATAGCGTTCAGCAGCCCGCTCTAGATAATGTGTAAGTGCTTTCTGCAAAGTCATCCTCCGCCTCCCGTCTTCCGCCGATCAGTACTGGCGCGACATCAGCGCATCGGCCTCCACGCGGCTGAGCTCTCCGGCGTTGTACCTGGCCATGATGGCAACATCCTTACTGCGCAGCTTGTAGAAAGACAGCAGCAGGGCATAGGAAATGGCGGTAGCGATCAGGCCGGGCAGCTGCGTAACCAGCCACATCTCGGTAATGGCCTCCCGGCTCTGGGGGAAGTTCGCCAGGTCCGCGATGCTGTCCGCCTCAACCAGCACAAAGGAGGTCAGGCTCAAAAGCCAGACGCCCAGCGCGGAGGCGATGGCGCCGGGAAACTTGGCGGAAAAGGTCTGAACGGCGAAGTTGATGCCAACTGCGTTGATGCCCGTCTTGTAGCGGCCGTATTCCAGCGCGTCGATGGTGAACATGTAGCCAAGCAGTCCCGCCGTGGTGCTGGGAATCGCGGTCAGTGCGGCGCCCACAATGGCCCAGGTCACATTCAGCCAGCCGGTGAAGTAGGCGAAGAAGGTCAGGATGCTCCAGACAAAGGTGAAGAGGTTGCAGGTCATGTAGAGCTTGAAGCGGTCTACCTTTTTGAGAACGAGCGGCAGCAGCAGGCCGATCACCGGGCCGGGAATCATGTTCAGCCAGATGGTGATGATGCCGAAGCTGGTCTGGCCGTAAACATAGTAAGTTCCCACCATGCCCGCCACGCCGCCCACGGCCAGACAGCCGCTGGCGATCTGGATGCCGTAGATCATGGTCAGATATTTGTTCTTTTTCAAATAGGTGAACATCTCCCTGAAAGTGAAGGGGTGCTCTTCGGCCTCGTTCTTTTCTCTGGGAAGAACGGCATACGGTTCACGACCCCAGATGAAGAGGGGGATGGTGAAGACCGCGCCGACCAGACAGGTGATGAGCGCCGCTTTGCCGAAGCTCATGCCACAGTTCTCGCCGACCATCCAGGTCATCATGGTCGTGCACAGCAGATTGCCGGCGCCATGGAACACACGGGCCACGGAGAAGAGCAGGTTGCGCTCATCCATGTTGACAGACATGGTGGTGGTCATGGAAAAGAAGGGGACATCGCAGATCGTGTATGCCGCATCCCAGAGCATGTAGAAGATGGTGAACCAGGCCAGCTTGCCGAATTCGCTCATTCCGCTTGGCATGTTGAAGAAGCCAATGGAGGCGAGCGGCATCAGGAAGGCGGCAAGTCGCAGCCAGGGGAGACACTTTTCCTTTTTAAACTTGATTCTGTCAAAGATGAAGGCAAAAAGCGGATCGTTGACCGCATCCCAGAACTTCACCAGCAACAGGATAATGGCAATTTTGCCCAGATCCACGCCCTGCAGGAGCAGATAGGTGTTCATGAAGGAACCGACGATCATGTAGTAGAAGATCATGCCGATTCCGTAGAACCAGAAGCTGCCGCGCTCCCTGAAAGTGGTTGAGTACGCCCGACCGTTCTTTGCCTTTGACATAACACACCTCTGATCCGCTATTGCCCATTCTGGATTTTGCTGATTCTAGCACTCCGGGATGTGGATTGTGACCAGATCCCCAAAAATGAAGTCAAAGCGAAGTTGCTGCCCCGCTCACGATCCCGGCCAGCAGATAGTGCACTCCATCGAAAGACGTTTTATAGTCTATGCCTTTCGCTTCGCTCAAGGTACAAAACGGTATGAATCCTTGGCGCCGAGTGTTAGTGGTATCTAACCCATTTTCCTGCCCGTTTTTAATTCAGTTTTAGCCAGCTGTGGTCAATTTTTTCGTTCCTGCCCCGAATCCGGGGCACCAGCGCAATTTTTGTCCAGCCGTGGCCAGAAATCAGGGTTTGTGCCCAGGTTTCGGGGCACAAACGGCCTTTTTTGGCCAGAGGTGGTCAATTCTTTCGATATCGCCCGATCTGTACCAAGCTCTGAAGACTCAGGCGGAGCCTTTCTCCGTTGGCCAGAAACTTGCTGTCCCCTCAAGGATTAATTGAAGAGATTACCGTTAGTCACCAAAGAGTTCATCTTTGTAGAAATCCTCCAGATACTTGATGTCATCGTCAAGATTGACCGGATCCGACGGCAGATCAATGTCATCGTATTTGTCCACCAGGGTGTAGATGGAGAAGGCTACCTGCTGGGCCGGGATATCCCTGTGCGTCAACAGCAGCGTGGCATCAAAAGCCGTGAGAGCCAGATGATCGTCGTCTTCCTCAAGTCGGAAGGCGATCGTGAGCTCGCGCTCATAATGGTCGAGGTCTGCGATGGTCAGGGTGTAGGCGGTGAGAAGGAGATCAAAGGCCTTATCACCAATCTCATCTAAATGCAGAATGACCGTGTCGTAGTCATCATCATTCTCGTCGTCGGACTCATCTCTGCCGAGATATATCGTCCAGTCCTCTTCGGCAAAGATGATTTCATAGAGCTGCCAGAGACCGAGAGGAGTGATGCTGGCTTCCTCCTGGCTCACATCGCGATAGCTGCCGTTTGGCTGTCGGTGCCAGATTCCGTCCTCGCTGAGGTAGAGGATAAGGTGTTCGGCACCCTCGTTCAGGCTGTCAACCTGATCGTTCAGGAGGCGTCGGCCTTCGTGGTCGGAATAAAGCAGCAGATCGAGCATCTGGACAGCATCCGGCTGGCCGGGATTGCAGATGCCGAGGGCGAAACGGGAAAAGATACGGCAGCTGCGGTAGTCGCGGGCAGCCGTGATGGCAGGCTTGAGGTCAGCGAACGAAACATCTGCGGGTGCCAGGGTGATGTCATCTTCACCGAAAAAGGGCTCATTTGCTTTCAGATGTTGCCCGGCGATAACGGGTTCGATGTCGCTGAAGCGGATCTTCTGGTTGACAGTCAAGTCGCGAGTCGAAGTGGGGGTGCTGTCGGAAGCCGGGGTTTCTGCGGTCGTGGTGGTGGCCGTTGTGCTTGTAGCTCTGGTCCGCGATCTGGGAACACCTAACGTTGCCGTTGAAGTCGCATCGGTTTCCTGCGTCGTTGCTGTGAGAGTCAGCGCGTCTTCTGTGGTCGTCGTTGCCGTGGTTGTGATTTTCGCAGCAGTCGTGCTTCCCACGGTGGTGACAGCGCTCGAGGTCGTCGGAGCCTGACTCGTGGCTATGGTCGTGGTTTCGGCCGCCGCCGCAGTCGTCGCAGCAGTCGTGCTTGTCACTGTTGTAGCTGCGGTCGTAGTTTTATGCGCGTTTCTTGTCGCCGATGAATTGGCGTCGGTCTTACGAGACCGGGCCGCGCCGGAGCAGGCCGACAGCAGCAGGGAAGCAGACAGGACTGCGATCAGGAATGTGCCTCTGCGTTTCATGTTGAGAAGGCTCCTTTATTTAGGTCGTAGCCGGAGTTGCACCCCGGGCGCACCGCTCAAAATAGCATGTCAATGTTAAGAATAAAGGATAAGCAGGGATGTTTGGCAGAACTCTAACATCAGCCGGGAGTATGCACGGCGACGGCAAGGTTTATGACAAAATATTTACAATAGAGCGACTAATACATTACAACGCAAAAATCCCCACACAAACAGTCTGTGATGTTCCAAAATGAATTTAGCCTCATCGGATGCAGGGTAAATTCGAGGTGGACTGTAATATGACTGTAACAAAGCAGATTCA
>JASGUW010000180.1 GCA_030055235.1 Bacillota bacterium | reverse complement strand
CTGTCGTGAGACGAGATTTTGTAGTGATTGTAGTTAATACGTTTGATCTTAAGATCTCTGGACGCCGGGAGCCCGGTCAGAGGCTCGGAAATCCGTCCAGAGCGGAAATTTTGCTCACTTGAAGCTGTTTTCTGTGCACTTTTTACGCTCTGGACGCCGGGAGCTCGGTCAAAGGCTCGGAAATCTGTCCAGAGCGGAAATTTTGCTCACTTGAAGCTGTTTTCTGTGCAATTTTTACGCTCTGGACGCCAGGAGTCCGGTGAGAGGCTCGAAAATGCTGTCCAGAGCGGAAATTTTGCTCACTTACCAAGTCAGGATAGCTCTGGTAAAGGTGATGGTTCATACGACGGGACACACGACAGTGCCAATACTTGGTTGCCAACAAACTATTCCGTCTACTCGAAAGAGATAGCCTTATCACACCAATACCTGGCCTATTCCAATCTCAATGCGTTTCTCACCTCTCTGTCCAATTAATTATCCACGTCGCCCATCTGTTTCATCGGAGAACCCAATGTCCTCCGCCGCCTGCCCCCTTATCGTCCTCTCGTCCCGACATGGCCATTTCGCCCAGTATGCAGATGCGGGTCTACCCCATTCACCTATTTTTAGAAGTTATCAGGCTCATCCCCACCGCCAGGCCCACAGCAAGACGCAACGCCAAGCTCTCCGCCTGGCCGTCACCGGCACAACTCCGGTCCATCCCCAGACGCAACCCCCAACATCACGCTCATTTGACAGGCCACGTCTGTCTGGCCCCCTGTCCGCGTGGTACACTCCCACCAGATAGCCATCTAAATAAAGAGGGACTGCAGCATGGAGGTGTGCACCGTGGAACTTCCGATCATTGTTCTGGGCGACCCGGAAGGGGTCGCACGCTATCACCCTGTTACGGCCCAGCTGCCGGCACTACGGCGGGCGCTCACCAAACTTGGCATCGCTGCAGAGAACCTGGAGGTGCGCATGGGCCGGGCATCCTATGCCACGGGCGAATTCGCTCCGAACGCCCTCGTCATCAACGCGATCGACAACTGGTCCGAGCTGGAGCCCGGGGCAGCCGCCCTCCTCGCCTCCCGCCTGCTCGTCCATGTCGCGGCCGGCGGCCGTCTTCTCATCTGGCATCAGGGCCTCATTGCTAAGAACCGCCCCGACCTCCTGAGCCTGGGTACCGCTGATTTCACCCATCACGACCCCCAGACCGAGTTGCGCTTCAGCCCACGCCACACGGACGCCGGCAGCATCACGGACACCGACAGCATCACGGTCGCCGACAGCATCACGGTCGCCGACAACATCTTGGCCGGCGTCAGCGGCTGGACGGCGGTCGACGAACCCTACGAATTCAACTTCGAGCCCTGGTTTGACAGCGCGGTCACGGTGCTGGTCGACTACGAATACAAAGAACAACGGTGGCCGATTGTCTGGAGCCGCGCCTTCGGCCGCGGCCGCCTCATCTACTTCGGCCCCGGCCACAACGCCGCAAGCTGTGAACCTGAGGGCTTCGTTGACTGTCTGGCTGCCTGTCTCGGCTGGCTTATCGCAAGCGCATAAACAATAAAAGGAGAAAGAACCATGACGACCTTTATGGGACCGAACTATCTGCTCGAGAACGATACCGCCGTCTGGCTCTACCATGAGGTGGCGGCCAAACAGCCCATTATCGACTACCACTGCCATATTCAGCCAGGCGAAATTCTGGCCGACCGCCGCTTCCAGAACCTGACCGAAGCCTGGCTCGAGGGCGACCACTACAAGTGGCGCCTGCTGCGCGCCGACGGCGTCGACGAGCGCCTGATCACCGGCGCCGGCAGCGCCCGCGAAAAGTTCGACGCCTATGTCGGCATGCTGCCGCGGGCTATCGGCAACCCGCTCTACGCCTGGTCGCACCTGGAGCTCCAGCGCTATGTCGGCACCGACCTCGTCATCAAACCCGCCAATGCCGACGCCATCTGGGAAGCCGGCTGCCGTGTCCTGCCGACATTGGGCGTCCGCGACCTCATCCGCAAGTCGAACGTCGAGGTCATCGTCACCACCGACGACCCCGTCTCTGACCTGGCCGAGCACGCCGTGCTCGCCGCCGATCCCAACTGGGACGTCAAGGTGCTGCCCGGCATCCGCCCCGACAGCGCCCTCGCTTTCGATACGCCAGGCTACCGCGACTACCTGGCCTCCCTGGCGGCAGCCGCGGGCCTGGAAACGATCGCCAGCTACGACGACCTGCTGACGGCCCTGGAGCGGCGCGTCGACTTCTTCGCCGAGCGCGGCTGCGTCACCTCCGACCACGGCCTGCACCATGTTCCGCTGCCGGATCCGACAGCCAATCCGCAGGAGCTCTTCCGCCGGGTGCTGGCCGGAGAGAGCCTGGACGAGCGGGAGATGGATGCGCTGACGGCGGACGTGTTGGTGAATTTCGCAAAAATGATCCACCGTCATGACTGGGTCATGCAGCTGCATGTCAACGCCCTGCGCCGCATCAACACGCGCATGACGCGCCTGCTGGGGCCCGATACCGGTTTCGACGTCATGCACGAGCAGCCGCTGGCCACCGCCACCGCCCGCCTGCTCGACGCCATGGACCAGAACGGCCATCTGCCGCGCATGGTCCTCTACTCGCTGAACCCGCACGACGACACGATCCTGTCGACGATCGCCGGCTCCTTCCCGGGCGTGCGCGGCCAGGTCCGTCACGGCGCCGCCTGGTGGTTCAACGACACCCGCAGCGGGATGGAGGCGCAGCTTCAGAACTATGCCAACACGAGCCTGCTGGTCAATTTCGCCGGCATGCTGACCGATTCGCGCTCCTTCCTCTCCTATGTCCGCCATGAGTATTTCCGCCGCCTCTTCGCGAACGTCATCGGCGGCTACGTCGAGCGCGGCGAATACCCGAACGATCCTGACACTCTGGCCTGGATCATGCGCCGGGTCTGCTATGAGAACTCGCGCGACATGCTGCTGAAAACCCAGTGAGACTGCTGGTTCAGCGCGTAAAGGAAGCCCGGGTGCTGGTGGAGGGCCGGACCGTCGGCGCCATCGGCCCCGGGCTGCTGGTCTTCGTCGGCATCAGCCATGACGACAGTGAGGCAACGGTGGAGGCGATGTGGGCCAAGCTCCACGGCCTGCGTATCTTTGAGGATGCCGAGGGGCGCACCAATCTGGATCTGGAGACGGTAGGCGGCAGTCTGCTTTTAGTGTCGCAGTTCACCCTTTATGCGGATTGTCGCAAAGGTCGGCGGCCCAGTTTCACCGCCGCGGCCTCTCCCGACCGTGCCCAGGCGCTCTGCGATCGTCTGGCGGAGCTGGCGCGGGCGGCCGGGGTGGAGGTGGCGACCGGGCAGTTCGGCGCCCGGATGGAGGTCCGGCTGGTGAACGACGGGCCGTTCACGATCTGGCTTGACAGCCAGGAGGTCCTGGCCGGCAGGCGGCGCTAGCGACGGCGGCTGCGGCCGCGGCTTGACACCAGCAGGAGAATGCGCAGCAGGGAGAGCAGTGCGGCGGCGGCTGCGGCAACGTAGGTCAGGGCGGCCGCGCGGAGGACTTTGCGTGTACCCTGCAGCTCTTCTGCGGTCAGCAGTCCGCCGGCCTCTATCGCCTGCAGGGCGCGGCGCGAGGCATTGAACTCAACCGGCAGCGTGATCAGGGTGAAGAGGAAGCTCAGCGAAAAGAGCAGGACGCCGACCATGAGCAGGCCGTCGCCGAAGCGGCTCTGGATCAGGAAGCCGACGAGAAGGATGGGCATGGACAGTCGCGAACCGATGTTGACGACGGGGACGATGGCGTTGCGGACATGCAGCGGGCTGTAGCCCGTGCCGTGCTGGATGGCGTGGCCGGCTTCGTGCGCGGCGATGCCGACGGCGGCGATCGATGATTCGCCGTAGACGCCTTCTGAGAGGCCGAGGCTCTGTTCGCGCGGACTGTAGTGGTCGGTCAGCTTGCCGGGAATGGCGTGGATCCGGACGCCGGTGGTGTTGCTGGCGCGCAGGATGGCGGCGGCCGCGTCGGCGCCCGTGATGCCGCGCTGGTTCGGCACGCGTGACCATTTCGCATAGGTGTTGCGGACATTCGCCGCAGCCACGGCGCTGAAGATGGCGCCGATGATGACGAGGATGTAGGTCCAGTCGTAGTAATAGCCGATACGGGCGGCGATGGCCGGAAGTGCGGCGGCGATGGCCGGGAGTGCTGCTGTCATGGCTCGGGATTCCTCCTTGCTTGCTGGGATACTTGCCGGGAGAGTTGTGTTTCTTAAGTGTACCGCGCCGGGCTGCCATTTCGGGTGACGAAAGCGAAAACATTTTCTGTAGAGGCGAAGCACGCGGCGGCCGATCGCAATGCTGTACTGCCGGCCAGCCGGTCAGAGGGTGGCAGCTGAATCACTTTATACCGGTCAGAGGGTGGCAGCTGAATCACTTTATAAATGTACGCCTATGGTCCTTCTCGACGCATCATCCGGAAAGGGCAGGAAACGACATTCGCCCGGTTCACATGCCCGTATCTTTCAATCTGCTGTTAAGCGTAAAGGAGCACTTCTTTTTCATCAGTGGATTCTCCCACGACCATGATGTGCCTCTATTCAGCTTTCGGCAAATCCCACTTATGTTTAAAAGCCAAAATTCTAAGTATGAAAATGACTGACCCGCCGATAACAGCAGCCATGTACTGGTTAAACTGAGACACAACAGCAAAAATAATCGCCCCCGCCAAAGAAGCCGTGGCATAAACATGCTTTTGAAAAATGACCGGTTTGCGGTTGGCAAATACATCTCTCAAAACACCACCGCCGACACCGGTAATACTGCCAACAAAGACAATCAGAAAGGTGTTTCCACTGGATACACCGGTCAGTGCTCCTGTAATCGTAAAGACCGCAAGACCAAGAGAATCGATAATCGAATACAGCCAGCTGTCTATATCAATGGCATTTCGCCGACCTAAGAGAAACACCATGAGCGAGATGATTAAGGCGGTTACCGCAAAAAACGGATGTTGAAACGCTGTTGGTGGTGTTATTCCCAGAACAATATCCCTGATAATGCCTCCGCCTACAGCCGTTGTCATTCCGAGTATGCTGACACCCAGAAGATCCATTTCCTCCTGAATGGCAACAGAAGCACCCGAGATGGCAAAAACCATCGTGCCAATCATTTCCAGAATAAAAAGAAAATCAATCGTCATTTTCGTGTCCACATGCTCTGATGTTCAGCAGTTATTCTTCAGCCAGTTTATGGCTGCCTGCGCCATTGTTGCCGGCCCATAGATCAAAGCCTCTTCATTAAACATCACCTTGGGATTATGAAGTGCATAAAGATCGCCCGCTTCATCAGGAAGAGGACAGGACACAAAGAAATAGCAGGACTCAGGGAGTTTGTTCGCTATATGGGCATAATCTTCTGATGCCAGCATAGGTCCGGTATATTCCACAACATAGTCGGTACCTAATACCTCCTCTGCCGCTTCTTTTACTAATTCAGACATTCCCGCGGTATTCATCAATGCAGGAACATTGGCAACTGCCTCGTATTTGGTTTCAGCTCTAAATGCCTTCCCTATATGCTCTACTATTTCAGGCAGTCTTTGACCCACATGTTCAGCGGATTCAGCATACAGGGATCTTGATGTGCCCTCTATATATGCTCGCGGCGGAATAATATTTATCGCCCCTCCCGGCGCATTGATATATCCCATTGAAAGAGAAGCACCCTTATTGGACGGCAGCTCTCTGGCCAAAATACCATTGGCGCAGTTAATGATTTGAGAAGCAACAAACACCGGATCAATGCCGTTGTAAGGCATGGCTCCGTGAGCGCCCTTGCCAATAATTTCTATTTTAAAATTCAATGCTGAAGCAAGCGTCTCTTCTTTTGGAATCAATATTCCAGGTTTTTGCCCGTTCGGCAGCATGTGCAACGCCATTCCGGCATCCGGTTTCGGATCATCCAGAATCCCCTTTTCCAGCATGAGTTTGCCCCCGTTAAGAGTCTCTTCAGCCGGCTGAAATAAGAACTTAATTTGACCCTGCAGCTTTTCTTCATCTTCTTTCAGCATGATCAAAGCAACCAAAAGGGAAGTCGCGTGAAGATCATGGCCGCAAAGATGTGAATTCCCGTTTTTTGACGCAAATTCACAATCCGCCTCTTCCTTCATGGGTATGCCGTCCATATCGGCTCGCAAAAGCAGGGTTTTGCCCTTACCCGAATCCCCCAGGGTACCGACCAAAGCATATGTATCTCCAAGCTGACTGGATGCAATGTTGTGCTCTTCAAGTTTTCTCTGAATTAAGCCCATCGTCTCAGGCAGCTCAAAGCCAATTTCAGGATTCTGGTGTATCTGTCTTCTTAGATCTCTCGCCTCTTCGAAGAGTTGTTTCGCCCTATCCAAATAAGACATTATTTGCGTCTCCTCATAGTCGGCTCAAACCTCAGACTGCATTGTACATCTACAGGAAATCTGTTTTTTGCCCTCATCATCAGAAAGCGGGATCTTCCTGAGCCGCCCGCTCACGCGACCTCCCGGAGCTGCTCGCTCACGTGACACTCCGGGACCGCCCGCTCACGCGACCTTCCGGAACTGCCCGTTCGGAGAAAACGGAGCCACTCGCTCGGAGCTTTGAAGACAATGAGACGGGGCGAAGAGTTCTGCTGTTTTGTAAAGACTAACTGAAAGAGGCACCGGTGAAGCATTTCCCGGCCCAGAGGTGGCTGAACGATGGGTGCACGTCAAGAGTGTCGGGACGCGCCAGGGCCTTCCGTGGTCAAAATAGCCTGATATCCAAATCATTTTTTGGATTACGCGCTGTTTTGACCAGAAACAGCCCCTTTGTGGTCAAAGTAGCCTGATATCCAAATCGGTTTTTGGATTACACGCTATTTTGACCAGAAACAGGCCATTTGTGGTCAAAGTAGCCTGATATCCAAATCGTTTTTTGGATTACACGCCATTTTGACCAGAAACAGGCCCTTTGTGGTCAAAGTAGCCTGATATCCAAATCGGTTTTTGGATTACGCGCTGTTTTGACCAGAAACAGCCCCTTTGTGGTCAAAGTAGCCTGGTATCCAAATCATTTTTTGGATTTCACGCTGTTTTGACCAGAAACAGGGCTTCCGTGGTCAAAGTAGCCTGGTATCCAAATCGGTTTTTGGATTACACGTTGTTTTGACCAGAAACAGGGCTTCCGTGGTCAAAGTAGCCTGGTATCCAAATCGGTTTTTGGATTACACGTTGTTTTGACCCTGCGCGCCGTTTAGCGGCGCGCGGCTCATTCGTGGTCAAGATAGGCTGTAATGGCAATCGAATTTGCCATTACACGCTGTTCTGACCAGAATCGGGCCCTTCGTGGTCAAGATGGGCTGTAATGACAAACGAATTTGCCATTTCACGCTGTTTTGACCAGAATCGGGCCTTCTGTGGTCAAGATAGGCTGAAATGGCAATCGAAATTGCCATTTCACGCTGTTTTGACCACCAGAAACCAAGCTGCTGGCGTTCTCTCCCTGCTAACCGTTCCCTTAGCATGCTCACCCGTTTTCCCGACACTCCTGGCGTGCATCCCTGAGTGCTTCGGACATTCTATGTGACCCCAGTCACATAGATTATGATTGCTATTCATGCATCGAGTTAACTGGCACCAGATAAACTGCCACCAAGCGAGCTGCCACCAAGCGAGCTGCCACCAAACGAGCTGCCACCAAGCGAGCTACCACCAAGCGAGCTGCCACCAGGTGAGCTGCCACCGGCTGAGCCGGCACCACGTGAGCCGGCACTCAATCGATGCTCCGCACGCCGCAGCAGCCAAAAGCATTCCAGCAACACAGGGGAAGGATCCTTGCAGAAAATGCATCACTTTGACATGAGCCACCTTGCTGTCATGGTTGACATGGCAGGCTGTCCGAATCGCTGCCGGCACTGCTGGCTCGGAAACAAGCGCAACGGACATATCAGCGTGGATGAGTTCCGCCAAATCGCCGCCGAGTTCAGAAACTGGCGCGACGAAAACGGGAACCAAATATCCGAACTGGGCTTCTTCTCCTGGTGGCGGGAGCCCGACTACCGCGACGACTACCGCGAACTGTGGGCGCTGGAACAGGAACTGTCCTCACCGGGTCGCGCCCAGCGCTTTGAACTGCTGTCCACCTGGCGCCTCGCACGTGACGCGGAATATGCCGGCTGGGCGGCGACACTCCCGCCACAGGTCTGTCAGATCAGCTTCTTCGGCATGGAAGAGAGCACCGACTGGGGCATGCGGCGGCGCGGCGCGTTCCAGGACCAGCTCCAGGCAACACGGCGCTGTCAGGCGGTCGGCATCACGCCCCGCTGGCAGCTCTTTTTGACCAAACGCTGTCTTCCCGAACTTGCTGCGTTTCTCGAGCTGCTGAATGAATACGACATCACCAGCTTCTTCATCGGGGGCATCTCCCCGGAGGGCTGCGGCTATGAGCTGGAAGACGAAAGAATCGAAAAAGCGGATCTGGCTCTCATACCGGACGCCCTGACCCGCCTCTCCCGCGATGGCCTGGAGCTGCTGGGCAGACCGGAATCCGAGCTGCTGCCAGAACTGCTGACCCTGGATACGCCGCCGAACATCCATGTGCACATTCCGAGCGTAGCCGTGGACGCCGACTACAACGTCTACCCGAACATCGCCGAGCCCGCCGACTGGTGGCGGCTTGGCAATCTCAAAACCGACGGCGTCGACGCTGTCATGAAGGCCTGCCGCGACGGCACAACGCCGGGCATGATCGCTAACCGGACAATCCCGCTGTCAGAGCTGGCCCGCCGCTACGGCGACCCGGACAGCAGCAGACTCTATGACAGGGACGACCTGATCTGCCGCTTCATGCATCAATGGGGCATGGAGAATTATGCGAAGGACGCGACCGCCAACCGCTGACCCGGAGAGATCCCGTTCCGCTTCGGCCTTCAGTCTCCGCTGGCCTTGAAGTTGTAGAGCGGAACCAGCTGATCCAGAACCGTCACCGTCTGATCCAAATACTCCTCCAGGCTTTCAAGCGACTTGTATGCCATCGGCGCCTCGTCGAGTGTGTCTTTGCGTATGGATGTGGAATAGATCCCATCCATGCTCTCGCGGAACACCTGCATAGACAGCACCCGTTTGGCTTCGTTGCGTGACATGATGCGGCCGGCACCATGAGGAGCCGAGAAGTTCCAGTCCGGATTTCCCTTTCCCTCGCATAGTAGAGAGCCATCGCGCATGTTGAGCGGGATCAGGAGCATTTCGCCGGCCCGAGCCGAGACGGCGCCCTTGCGCAGGATCATGGAGTCCAGGTCGATATAGTTATGGATGGTGGTGAAGCGCAATCCAATCGACCAGTCCATCCCCGTGAGGATGGTCTCGGCCATCGCCTTGCGGTTCTTGACGGCATAGTCCTGCATGATGCTCATGTCGTGGAGATAATCTTCGAGCAGCTGACCCTCTAGATACGCCAGATCCCGCGCCATAGCCGGCTGCTGTCTGGCCGCCAGGCGCTGGTAGTGAAGGGCCACCTGAAGTCCGATATGCCGCGAACCGGAGTGAATCACCAGATAGATGCTGCCATCTTGACCTTTGTTCACCTCAATAAAGTGATTGCCGCCGCCCAGGGTACCCAGCGACAGGCGGGCCCGTGGCATTTTCAGACGTTTATCGTTGCGCCCGCCCTCACGGCAGCGCAGTTTTTCGATGCGCGTCTGTTCAAGGAAGGCGTGCGGCTGCCTGCGGATCTCGTGGCCGGAGGGAATACGGGAACGGATGAGGCGATCGAGCCGGGGCAGATCGAGATCCGCCTCCGTGAGTCCTGGCAGCTTGCTGGTGAGCATGCCGCAGCCGATATCGACCCCGACCAGATTGGGCACGACTTTGTCAGTGATGGTCATGGTCGTGCCAATTGTGCTGCCCGCTCCGGCATGCACATCTGGCATGACCCGTATCCTGCTCCCTGCCACAAAGGGCTGATTGACCAGATTCTGAATCTGGTCCCGCGCCGTCTCCTCCAGTTCACTTGTGAAGACTTTGGCTTCGTTGTACTGACCTTTGATGATAATCAAGTCAAAGCTCCTTTCTGACACCTTACGGAAGAAAAAATGAACATCATTCTGAAAGGACAGCTCTCACCTGCCGCAGCTCACAGGTGCAGTTCATAGGCCCTCATCCCGTGCCAAGGAC
Source organism: Bacillota bacterium (assembly GCA_030055235.1). GTDB lineage: Bacteria > Bacillota > Clostridia > Saccharofermentanales > Fastidiosipilaceae > JAEZYR01. The sequence continues at coordinate 13,985 of JASGUW010000180.1, read as the reverse complement.
AGAGCTGCTCTCCCATACGGATCTATTGCGTAAACCGACGACGGCGTTTAAGCGTCAGCTGCACATTTTTCTTTTAGAAAGTCGTAGGCTAAAGTCCAGTTCGTGTGCGGGTACAGGAGCATCTTATGTTCCATCACGAAAGTCATGAAAACGTAACAGGCTTTCTCAAGGGACTTATCAAGCGCAGAATCGACAACATCGTAATACGGTGGTATCCCCTCCTGATCCCAGGCCAGCTTATCAGCAATGAACAGGGCCATGTCAGAAGGACTAGGAGAGGCTTTCAGGCTGGTATGGCATTCAATGGCAGAGAGAATATCGGTATCCGTAATCTCAAAGAACTCACTGGCAATAAGCCGTGAAAAACGCTGATGCAATAAAAATGGGAACCTGCGCTCAGCCTCGCAGATCTCAAAGTGATTCTCGATCGCATAGCGCATCATGTCCTCCGGCGTGACGATTACACTGATATCGTGCAGAAGAGCGGCAATAATGCACTTCTCACGGGATAAGCCGAATCGATCTGCGAGCTCTCCATTCACTCTGGCGACATCCTCCGCATGGAGCAGTGTGTCTTCTCTGCCATTGCAGCGCAGTAAATTTGCCACGTCTTTTACGACATCATTTGTTTTTTGCGGAATATTTATATAGTCATATTTCTGTAAAATCACTTAATTTACCTCCTCACCTGAAAAGACAAGCCAGGACGCATCATCTGACCAGCGTCTTATAAATCCTATGATGCTGCAATCTGCGTTGTCAAACAGCCAACGGGCTGGAGGTACACGTCAGATTTGTTAGGATGAGCAAAACTTGTTTACGAGTCTTTCTCAATCATCTGAGACAGCGCAGCTCCAGTGTAGCGTGCATCCAGGTATATGCAGATCACGCTTCCAATTGCTGGCGTAGCGATTAGCTTCACAAACTGCCGAAATGCTAATGGTATGCACAATAGAGTGGCGAGCGGCGAGGATGATACGTACGACATGGCCATTTTCCAGAAGATTATGAAGCGATCCTGGCTCAGTTGCCTGAAGACATATGATGATTAGGGTAATCCTGAAAACCACTGCGCGCCGCGCAGTGGCACGCGACCTTCTGTGGTCAAGATGAAGAGAAATACAAAATCGTTTTTGTAAAACTCTCGATCTTGACCAGAATCGAGGCCTTTGTGGTCAAGATGAAGAGAGATACAAAATCTTTTTTGTAAAACTCTCGATCTTGACCAGAATCGGGGCCTTCGTGGTCAAGATGGAGAGAAATCCAAATTATTCTGGATTTCTCTCTTCGTTTTGCCGCCCGGAATCTGCCTGCTGGTTTCCCCCGCCAACCGTCCTTCCGGCACTCTCACCCACTTCCCGGCAATCTTGATGTGCACCCGAAATCACAGCATTCTCAAGCATTTGCGTTTCTATTTCCCGAACAAATCCGCATGAGTTCCTGTGCGAGAGGCTATGAGGACGAGTTCCTCGTTTTTTATAGCATAGAGTTATAGCCAGTCCGATTGTATGTGGCATTCACGAAAGCCAAGATAGTTGCCTATAAGAGCATGATCGCGATGCCTGGTATCATGCGCTTCGCCTTGCCTTAAGCTGTTCGAATATCAGCCAGAAAATCCGAGATCGTGTCCTCGCTGTTTCAGTCGTTTGATAGTTTTCTGAAACTGCAAAGTATAGACAAGATCAAGCATCGGGGGAGTCCTCCGACAGAATATCCTCCAGCAAGTCCCGGGCTGACTGAAAGCGCTTCGGATTCAGTGTGCCAGCCATGATGGCACGGGCTTCATCCATCGCTTCTTCTGTTTCCTCATTGTATTTGGGCTGACGCAGATCAAATGGAAGTCCCCCTACCATGAGGGATTTGTGCCTCGAACATATTGACGGCATCCGTCACTGAGATTCCGAAACTCCCTATAGTCTCTCGACCTCAGCTTTAACTCCGGATCAATTCGGATGTTGATGTTTGCTGTCTTAGCCGTCCTCTCACCTCCAAGATGACATTGAGCTACATAAGCAAAATCCAATCACGAGCAAGCTCTTGAGCCTCTTTTTGAAGAAAAAAGCAGCCTGCCTGTTTCTGGAATCGTTTTCACTGGACACGCGCCAACTGCTATATACAAGTGTCAGCTCGATCAGCAAGCCAGAGTGCATCAATGCTAAGAAGGCTCCCAGTTTCAGCACCACTTCAGCCTGACTGACGTAGAATAGAAAAAAAGGAGGCCAGAAACGAAATGCGCATACTCGTTGTCGAGGATGATCGTCCCCTCAATCAGGCGATCCGCAGCCTGCTCGAGGAGCACGGCTTCGCAAGTGACGGCTGCTACGACGGCGCCGAGGCGGTGGACTGGGCCCGCAGCGGCATCTACGACTGCATCGTGCTCGATGTTCTGCTGCCCTCGCTCGACGGCTTCGAGGTACTGCGGCGCATCCGCAGCGAGCGTATCCAGACGCCGGTCCTGATGCTGACGGCGCTGTCGAGTGTCGAGAAGCGCGTCGAGGGCCTCGACAGCGGGGCCGACTACTATCTCACCAAGCCCTTTCACAACGAGGAGCTGGTCGCTGCCGTACGGGCCGTTGCCCGGCGCACAACCGACATCCTTGACAGCGAACCGAGTTTCGGCGACCTGACGCTCGACACCAGACGCTTCCGCCTGAGTACGGCAGCGGATTCGATTGAGCTTTCGAACAAGGAGTTTCAGATCCTGCAGCTGCTCTTCGCCAGACCGGGCGTGGTGGTGCCGAAGGAGGAGATCCTGGTCAAGGTCTGGGGACTCGACTCCGAGGCCGAGGACAATCACGTGGAGGTCTACATCTCCTTCCTGCGCAAAAAGCTCGCCTACCTGAACACAAAGGTTGAGATCCGCACACTGCGGAAGCTCGGCTACATGCTGCGCATCGCCGACGATGGCTAAACTCGGGCCTGAAGCGAAACGCCTGCTCAGCCGCCTGCGCCTGAAGCTGATGGCGGTCATCTTCACGATTACCGTGCTGCTGCTGGCGGTGATATTCGCCGTCATCTATATCACGGAAGTCAATCGGGTCGAGAGCGAAAGCCGGCGCCAGCTCGAGTTCGTCATCCAGAACGGGACGACCCTGCAGCGCCCTATCGGGGTGGATCCGGCCGACTGGGATCCGGCGACGGCGGGAGCTTTGCCTGCATTATATGTACAGCTCACTCCGCGCGGACGCATCGACATCATTCAGACGAGTTTTAAAGTGGAGAATGAAGAGGCCCTGCGTCAGCTGGTGCAGCTTAGTCTGGAGCGGCCGGCTGCGGAGGGGATTATCCCCGAGCTCAATCTGCGCTACCTGCGCGACACGGATGCCCAGCTCAACATCCGCCTGGCCTTCGTCGACCGCTCTGTCGAAAAGCGGCAGCTCGCCGCCCTGCGCGGCAACCTGACCCGGGTCGCTGTCCCCAGCCTGCTGGGTTTGGCGGTTCTGGCCTGGCTGCTGGCGAGCATTGTCCTGGATCCGGTGCGGCGGGCCTGGCTGGCCGAGAGCCGCTTTCTGGAGGATGCGTCGCACGAGCTGAAGACCCCGCTCGCGGTGCTGTCGGCGAATCTGGGGCTGGTGCGCTCGCATCCGGAGCGGACAGTAGCTGAGCAGGAGCGCTGGCTGGAGGGCATGGCGGTCGAAATCGACAGCATGTCCCGCCTGATCACGAGCCTGCTGACGCTGTCGCGCCTGGAGTCGGCCCGGCTCGACCCGAAAGCGGCGGTGCCGGTCGACCTGAGCCGCGTCTGCGAGCGGGCCTGTCTGGCCTTCGAGGCACTGGCGCACGAGGGCGGGCAGACGATCGCGGCCGACATTGAAGCCGGGCTTGTCGTGCGTGGCGACGCCGAGGAGCTGCGCCAGCTGCTGGGCATCCTGCTCGAGAACGCCCTGCGCCACGGCGCTCCGGGGCGGCCGGTCGAGCTGCATCTGGCGGCGCGTGGCGGGCGGAGCCTGCGCCTGGAGGTCACGAACGAGGGTGAGCCAATCCCCGAGCGCGATCTGCCGCATCTTTTCGACCGCTTCTACCGCGCCGCGGCGGAGCGCAGCCGCAGCGGTTTCGGGCTGGGCCTGGCGATCGCGCGCGGCATCGTCATGCGCCACCGCGGCCAGATCTGGGCGACCAGCAGCGTGGAGGCCGGGACGACATTCACGGTGAGTCTGCCGCGCCACGGCGATGTGACTCCTCCGGCTGCGGGCGGGATCTGAAGCGGCCGTACGCCTCAGCGATCTGGCTCCTGTGCCAGCACGCGGCTGATGGGAACCCAGCCGCAATACCTGGGATAATCACCGACCGCCGTTTGCATGGTCTCTATCTGCAGGTAGTCATCAATTCTGACCGCATCCCAGGAGTGGATCACCTTAGCCTCTCCGATAGATATGCCGCAGTGCCCCCAATTCATGGGACCGTCAGGGCCCGGACACAGACAGTCATAGAAGACAAACGCGCCACGCTCCGGAACACCTGTCTGAAGGGCATCCCGATACAGCTCAAGGGATTCCTTCGCCGAGTCTCCTCCAAATACTTCAATCGAATTGCTGATTTCAAGCGCGTCCTCAGCGAACGCCAGACACAGGCCAATATAGTCGCGATTTCCGAGTCTCTCCCGGGCCCAGTCGATCATGTTGTCAATCATTTCAGAGAGATTCATTGTCCTTCTCCTGTTCAATCTGTAAGCTGAAATTCGAGGCTATTCTATAGCAACGAACGGACGGCAGAAGCGTCCTTCGCATGCTTGAGCCCATACTTGCAGATACTGTGGAGGATACCGGAGATGAAACAACTGCGACTCGGACGAACAGAACTGATGGTGACACCCATGGCCTATGCAGGCCTCATCTCTGCGAATGAAACGCCTGCGACCGCCGCCGCCTATGTCGACCATGCCGTCGCCAATGGCATCAACTATTTTGATATCGCACCCTCCTATGGCAATGCAGAGGAGCGCACGGGGCCCGCGCTGCGCCGGCACCGTGACCGCATCTACCTGGCCTGTAAATCCACCGAACGCAGCGCCATCGGCATGAAGCGCGAGCTGCTGGCCTCCCTCAAGCGTCTGCGAACTGACTATTTTGATGTCTATCAGCTGCATGCGCTGTCTTCGCAGGAGGATCTCGACCTTCTCTTCGGCGCGGGCGGCGGCATGGAAACGATCGCCTGGGCCAGGCAGGAGGGGCTCATCCGTTTTGTGGGCTGCTCCATGCACAGCGAGGAAGTAGGCCTGGAGGCCTGCCGCCGCTATGATTTCGACACCATTCTCTTTCCGATGAACTGGGCGCTTGGCCTGAACTGTGGCTGGGGCCGGCGCATCGCCGAGGTCTGTCGCGCGTCGGACAAGGGCCTGCTGGCCATGAAGACGCTGGTCTGGCGCCGTTGGCGCGAAGGTGAGCCGCGCGTCTATCCCAGGTCCTGGTGCCGTCCCATCTTCGACAATGACAGGCTCGCCCTGCTCGCGATGAAGTACGGTTTCCATATGGGCGCCCAGATCCTGATACCGCCCGGCAACTTCGACAGCTCCAACCTGATGTGGAAGAACCTCGAGGCGGCGCAGCAGCCGCTCACGGACGAGGAGCTGGGTTACCTTCGTTACGAGGCCGAGGCGGTCAGGGATGAAATGATCTTTGACCCTGGCGTATAAGTGCCGGGGCTGGCTGCGGGGCGGCGGCCACTGGGGCCTGCGTGTACGACGGTGGCCCCACCGGGGCGGCACCCGGGCGGCGTGTATATTCCGGGACGGCTGAAAGCAAAAACGATTTGGATACCAGGCTACTTTGACCACGAATGGGCCGCGCGCGCCGCTGCACAGCACGCAGGGTCAAAACAGCGTCTAATCCAAAAAACGATTTGGATTACAGCCTACTTTGACCACGGAAGGCCTGATTCTGGTCAAAACAGCGTCTAATCCAAAAAACGATTTGGATTACAGCCTACTTTGACCACGGAGAGTCGCGCACGACGCGCAGGCCCGTAGTCGCAACGCCGTATCACCCTTCGCCTCACTTGTTCAGGGGAACTGAGTTTGAATCACCCCAGTCCCTTTAAGTAACGTGCTCACCATGCTCGCCGCTCGCTGTCCTATCGTATTCATTCATATTCAGGCAGTTCGTGAGGCTGATCGCACGCAAGCAATTGGAGGAGCGTTCTTCGAAATGTAGAGATGAAAGCTGCGCAAACAATAGCAGTATTTCAAGTGTTTCAAGGAAGGCTTGAAAGAAAGACCTCACCAAGTCCCGACAAACATGACATGCAACGTTTTGCCGATAGCAGCGTGCATTTCATTCTTTTTGTGCCTTCCGGCCAACTTTTCTGGCAGTCACTTATAGCAGGCAAGAAAATCCATCCATCGCGACTACTTGGCTCAAAACCGAAAGCATCATGCAGAAGAAATTGCGTTTTACAACATATGGTGCCTGCTCCAAATGACCTCAACGGGAAGCTGATACTCCAAAGCATGACTTTTGTGCACCGTAGTCGCCTATGCCAGTATTTAGAAGCGTTCTGCTTCTATGCAAAATCCATGCGGTTGATAGACATCTTCATCACTTTATCGCCAATGGCTGCGATCAGACGGTGGAAGAAATGAATACCAGGACTTTTCATATTGTGATATCCAAGCATATACCCTTTTGAGCTCACCCTTATCTTTGCTGACCAGTTCAAGTCCCTGGGCGGATCATTCACATGGAAATATCCTTCCACAGCGTCCATATCCATATTTTTCAGCACCGTTTTCATCATGAGTTTCATTCCGGATTTTCCTACGCTGTCAAAAACCAGACAGCCTCCCGAATATCTCTTTGACAGTTCCAGCACCAGAGATTGCACTTCCCGCAACTTGAAATAATGGAATACGCCTGCTGCAAAGAAAATAACCCCGTTGGAGCCGGAAACTTCATCCATCCAGGCATAATCTTTCAAGTCACAGGCAATATTCCTTTCTCTGTCCAGCTTGAGGATCAACTGCTCACGAACAGAAATGACATCCGGAAAATCAACATTGACAATGCTGCATAGGCTGTTGTCGCAGGCTTTTCCTGTTTCATCCAATCCACAGCCGAGATTCACGATTGTTGCCCTGGGATACTTCTCCAAGTAGTGTTTAATTTCCCAGATCATATCCAACTGGCGCATGGCTGGTTCAAGAGCACCGAACTCATACAGAAATGATTTTTTCTTTTTCTCCAATTCTGAAAAATCATAGTCCAGACTGTCGCACAGCCTCTCTGCAAAAATATCCCTGTAGAGTTCAGGGAATTTTTCAGAACACATTTTTCGTCCATACAGAGGAATGACCAGCGTCTCCTGTACGGTATTTTTCTCTATCCTGACTTTTTTCATGGTGCTTCTCCCCTGTTATTCAGAATTTCTGGAGTGTCATCAGGTAGAGGGCTTTTTCCTCTTCTCTTTGACTCTACCGAGCATCAACAGCTGCCCACCCAGCATCCATATGTTGCCGAGCGATAAGACACCCACCGCTATTGCATTTACAACTGCGTGATTACCAAAAAGGCTAATGGGGCTGACCAGCAGCGCTCCTACCGGCAGGGAAAACACCCAGCACCAGCGGGGAAAAGGGCTCAGCCCTGTGGCCAGAGCCCTTATCTGTGCATATGTCGAAATTGTCATGCATAGCAGAAGAGCAGCATAAAGCGGCAGGGAAAAATAGCAGGCGAATTTGATGGAAGCTGTCAGTGCAGTCTGCGGTGACGCCGCGTTCATGTATTTGTAGAAAAAGGCAGAGGCCAGGGATGACATATGGACGCCGGAGCCTCCAAATGTAAACGCGGCAAAGATGCCCACCCCGCACAACCTGGCATATTTGCGAGAATACGGTCTGAGAAGCTTATATACCCCGATATGTCCAACAGCAGAAACAGGGACACCGACCAGACCCAGCATGGCGGACCAGAAGATGCGCCTGTCAGACAGCAGAAGATAATGTGAGACCAGTCCTTCTATACCGGGCAGACTCATATCCCTGACACCCCAGCCAGCAAGCATGTCTCCGGCCAGGTTGATGAGAGCTCCGGCAATACCTGTTTTCAGCAAGCAACTGACCTTGTCCCATTGGATGTCTGTCCTGATATTGATGTCTTTACTCATGCTCTTCCCTCGCCTTTGAACATCACCCGAAGTGGTTAGCGCTTGCTAACACGATGATTTTATCAAACCTTCCTATCCGTTCAACGACGGATCGATATATCGTCGTCTGGACGATCCTTCTTCAAAATCCAGGCGCAAATAGCGAAAGCATTCAAAGATTCTTTTGACCGCCAAATATCAACATGAGTGCGATCCGTCATCGCCCGCTATTGTGATTCAACATCCCGCCCGGACAAGGAGACCACGGGCCGGGCGAAGTCTCTCATAAGAGTGGATGTCATGGATCCGAATGGTCTGATTGAAGGTCGCTGTTTGCCGGGAGCTTGCAGGCGACTCCGAACGTCAAGCAGGAAGGTGTCCGGAGTGCAAGTCCTGTTCGTTGGACTTGGTGAAGCCTTTTCCAAACACCCCTCAAGCACCTGAAATACCGCAGCTTCATACAGTTTGCATTTCAAGTGCTTAAAGATTACTCCTCCAATTGCTCGCGTAGCGATCAGCCTCATAAGCTGCCGGAATATGAATGATATGCAATAGGATGGCGAGCGACGAGGATGACAGGGCCGATCTGGCACTTTCAAGGCGATCGTGAGGCGATTCAGGTTCCGTTGTTCTAAAGCATTAGCTAGAGGTGATTCCTACAAGCGGCGCGCACCCTTCGTGGTCAAGATCGAGAGTTTTACAAATCGGATTTTGTATTTCTCCTCGTTTTGACCACCCGGAATCCGCAGGCTGCTTTTCTCCCCCGGCACCCGCCTTCCCAGCACCCGCCCCCCGGCAGCCGTCCTCCCGGCAGCCGTCCTCCGCGCGTTCACCCGAACCCAAACATCACTGACGCGCGCCCGGTGCCCGCTAAAGCTTGATGTGAGCGATGGAAGCCAGGTCGGCGGCAATGTCCTCGCCAAAGCGCCGCGGCGCGGCCGGTCCCGGCACGGCAGACACCGAAGCCGGAACTCGAGCCGGAGCCCGAGCCGGTCCCGGCACGGGCGGCGGCTGGGCCAGTTCCAGGCGGGGCGGCGGAGCCACGGGGTAGACTTCGCCCGCGTCATCGTCATCATCCTCCTCAGGGTCGGCGATCGCGGCAGCGGCCGCCTCGACAGGCGGCGCCCCAGGCTCACTGCCGGCCAGCAGCTGCAGCCGCTCGGCCAGCCCCGTCTGCCGGCGCGCCGAATCCGGGGTCCGGATGGCCTGGTTGACGGCCTCCTTCTGCCCGATGATGATCACATTCTGCTTGGCCCGCGTCAGCGCCGTATAGATGAGATTGCGCTTGAGCATCACATAATGGCTGCGCAGCATGACGACAATGACGAACTGATACTCCGAACCCTGGCTCTTATGCACCGTGGTCGCATAGGCCCAGTCCAGATGGGTGAAGTGCTCGGCGCTCAGGTAGTACTCCGAATCGTTGAAGCGCACCACGGCGTAGCTCTTGTCATCCTCGTCCTCCCGGATCCGCAAAATGCGCCCGATATCGCCGTTTGACACCTGCCCCAGGTCGGCGCTGGCCTCCCTGGCCTCCCGGTCCCAGTAGGGCAGGCGCGAGTTGCGTGTCAACATCACACGATCATTTTCGCGAAAGACGTGCTCGCCATGCCGGACTTCCCGGCGACCGGGCGCGGGCGGGTTCAGTTTCTCGCGCAGGCGTTCATTGAGGGCGTCGGCACCGGCCGCGGTGCGCGTGCGGAAGGGCGTCAGGCAGACCACCTGCTCCTCGTCGCCGACAAATTCGATCGCCCGCAGCAGCAGGCGCTCGACGAGGTCGGCCGCTGCCTCTGACGTTTCGGCCGTGCGGAAGGCGAAATTCGCGTTGTAGACCAGATCGCAGCGGCCTGCGCGGATCTGGGCGGCATTGTGCGCGATTTCGCTGCCGTCCTCCTGGCGGAAAATCTCCGTCAGCTCCACCAGCGGGATGACCCCGGAACGGATGAGATCGTTCAGGACATTGCCGGGGCCGACGGAGGGCAGCTGCCAGGGGTCGCCGCAGAAGAGCAGGCGGCAGTCGGGCTTGAGGCGGCTCAGCAGCTGGCCGAGCAGGCGGATGTCGACCATGGAGGCCTCATCGACAATGACGGCTGCGAAGGGCAGGCAGTCGTCCGGCATCTCGCCTGTCTCGGGATCCAGTGTCAGCGCCTGGTGGATGGTCACGGCCCGCCGTTTGGTCTGCTCGCTCATGCGCCGGGCGGCGCGGCCGGTGGGGGCGCAGAGCAGCACCGCGTCCGGGGGCAGATCCATCGTCTCCAGGATCAGGCGCAGGGTCGTGGTTTTTCCGGAGCCGGGATAGCCGGTCAGAATCAGGACGGGGTCGATGCCGAAGCGCACGGCCGCCTCGCGCTGGGCGGCAGCCGGCACGAAGCCCAGGCGCTGCGCGACGCGGTCGACCAGGACCTCCCGCTCGGCCCGCAGGCGTCGGCGCTGTGCCGCGGCGGTGTCGGCGGCGGCGGCTCGATGCGCCGCCAGCAGGTTCCAGAGATACTGGGCGGCGTCGGATTCCAGTTTCCAGAAATGGTGGGTGTAGATCGGCAGGCTGAGATCCGGCCCGCCGCCGGGCGGCGCGCCGAAATGCTCGCGGACCAGATGCCCGCGCCGGATCTGCTCCTCGAGTACGCCGGGGAGGGCGGGGATGACGTCGGGGTGCGGCCGGGACTTCGCAAAAAGCTCCCTGGCCTCCGTGAGCAGCTGCTCGCCCGTCAGATAGCAGTGGCCGGAGGGCTCGGCCATGGTGAAGATGTAGTCGAAACCCGCCACCAGCCGCGAAGGCGACAGGGGATCGACGCCGTTCGCCTCCGCGATGAGATCGGCGGTGTGGAAGCCGACGCCGATGCCCTCGCCGCAGAGCTGCCAGGGATCCTGGCGGATCAGGCCGACAGCGCCCGGAAATTTGTGGGCGATGCGCACGGCCAGGCGGGGCGAGACGCCGTAGGGAGCCAGCTCGCTGATGACGTCGCGGACGGAGATGTTCTTAAGATAGGACTTGTGGATCATCTTCATGATCTTTTTGCCGATGCCGGGGATCTCCTGGAGGCGCTCGGGCTCGCGCTCGATGACCGCCCAGGTCTCGGCGCCGAAGCGGTCAACGATGCTGCGCGCGCGGGCGGGGCCGCAGCCCTTGATGTAGTCGCTCTCCAGGAAGCGCAGCATGCCCTCCCGCCCGGTCGGCAGCGCGGGGGTGACGTACCAGGCGCGCACCTGCCAGTCATCGTAGCCGCTGCGCTTCTCCCAGACGCCGGCGATGTCGACCGTGACTTCCGGCGGGTGGCTGTCGATGCCTTCGCCTAAAATAACCAGCCTGGACTGCGCTTCACCGTCGGGGTCGATGAGCGGCTCGTCGGCCACCGCCACCGCCCAGATAGAAAAGTCGTCGCGGACAAAGATGCGGTGGCGCAGGCTCCCCAGGAAGCGCACCCTGCGCTGTGGTTCGGCCGCCGGCGCGCCGGCGCGGTTCCCGGCTCTGCCCGTCTGACGATCCATCCTGCACCTCCCATCCAAATTGCGGATTTATTATAGACTAGGTGAAATTCCCATCCCCAGTCAGGAGGCGCCCATGCACGCGAAATCCCCCACCCCGACCGCCCTTCCCCGCCGCAGCGATGTTCCCGTCGCCGAGACCTGGTGCCTGGAGCACCTCTACCCGACTCCCGCCGCCTGGGAAGCTGCCTGTGCCGAGCTTGGCGCCGCCGTGCGGGCCTTCGGCGAGCGCTGGCGCGGCCGCGCTGTCGCTGCCACGACGAGTGCCGAGCTCGATCCCCTGCTTGCCGACTACGAGGCGCTCCTGGTCAACGCCACCCGCGCCATCGCCTATGCCCAGCTCGGCCTTTCCGGCGACTACGGCGACGCCGACTGGCAGCAGCGCGCCGAGCAGGCGTCCCAGCTCGAGGGGCGCCTGGCCGAAGAGCTGGCCTGGCTCGACAGCGAGCTGCTGGACCTCGACCCCGCTGTACTGGAGGAGCTGGCCTGCCGCGAGCCCGACCTGGCCCGCTTCGTCGAGCGCATCGCCGAGCGTCGCGCCCACCGCCTCCATCCCGAAGCCGAGCGAGTGCTGGGCGCCCTCAAGCCCGCCCTGGGTTTTCCCTACCAGGGCTACAGCACGACGAAGCTGGCGGACATCCGTTTCCCCGCCTTCGTTCCGCAGGCCGACATGGCGGCGGCCGGAGTTGGCGGCGTGGCCGGGGATGGGGCTGTCGGCGCGGCCGGCGGTGCGGCGGTCAGTGCTCGAGCTGTCGACGCGGCCGGGGAGGGAGCTTTGCCCAACTCTTTTGTGTTGTATGAGAACCGCTATCAGACCGAGAAAGACACGGCCGTGCGCCGCGCCGCCTTCCGCTCCTTCAGTGAGGGGCTTGGCGCCTACCGCCACACAATCGCCGGCTACCTCAGTTCCTGGACCCAGCAGGAGCGGACTCTGGCGCGCCTACGTGGCTACCCGGACACCTTCAGCATGCTGCTCGCCCGCCAGCAGGTCGAGCGCGAGCTCTACGAGCGGCAGATCGATGTCAGTGTCGAGCAGCTGGCGCCGGTGATGCGGCGCTATGCTGCGAAGCTCGGGCAGGTCGCCGGGCTCGACCGCGTCCACTACGCCGACCTCAAGCGCCCGATCGCGGATCTGGGGCTGCCGGGCGGGGAGCGCCTCAGCCTGGACCAGGCCCGCGAACTCGCGGTGGCGGCGCTGGATGTCATGGGCCCCGACTATGCCAGGCGGGTGGAGCAGAGTTTCACGGAGCGCTGGACGGACTTCGCAGCGAATCAAGGCAAAAGCACCGGCGGCTTCTGCTATTCCGTTCCCGGCGTCCACCCTTATATTCTCCTGTCCTGGGACGGCCGCCTGGCGGATCTCTTTACCCTCGTCCATGAACTCGGCCATGCGGTGCACTCTGAGCTTGCGGCCGAACAGGTGCGCCCGCTTGCAGGCGACTGTTCGCTGTATTTCATCGAGGCGCCGTCGACCATGAACGAGCTCCTGCTCGGCCAGTATCTGATGCGGGAGGCCCGCGATGATGCGACGCGCTCCCGGGTCGCCGCGATGCTCGTCACCAACACCTACTACCACAATTTCGTCACCCACCTGCTCGAGGCGCACTGGCAGCGCGAGGTCTACCGCGCCATCGACCGCGGCGAGGCGCTCGGGGCCGACGACTACGACCGCCTCTTCCGGGCGACGCTGGAGCTGTTCTGGGGCGACGCGGTCGTGCTCGATCCGGGTGCCGAGCGCACCTGGATGCGGCAGACGCACTACTACATGGGGCTGTACCCCTACACCTATTCGGCCGGCCTGACGATTGCGACGGCGGCTGCCGAGCGGATCCGCACGGAGGGGCAGCCGGCGGTTGACGACTGGCTCGCCTGCCTGGCGGGCGGCGGCACCTGGACGGTGACGGGCTTCGCCAGGCGGGCGGGCACCGACATCACGCGGCCCGGGACGCTGCCCGGCGTCATCGACGCGATCGGGCGGCTGGTCGACCAGATCGCGGTCGACTGACGGCGGGGCGACGGGCAGCGGGCGGCGGGCAACGGGCAAAGACCTACGACCGGGGCTCCGAATCCGTCTAGAGCGTAATTTTGCTCACTCGAAGCCATTTTCTGTGCAATTTTTACGCTCTGGACACCCACAGACCGTCCAGAGGCTCCGAAATCCGTCCAGAGCGGAAATTTTGCTCACCCGGAGTCGTTTTCTGTGCAATTTTTACGCTCTGGACAAGCGCAGACCGTCCAGAGGCTCCGAAATCTGCCCAGAGCGTAAATTTTGCTCACTCGAAGCCGTTTTCTGTGCAATTTTTACGCTCTGGACACCCACAGACCGTCCAGAGACACCGAAATCCGTCCAGAGCGTAATTTTGCTCACCCGAAGCCGTTTTCTGTGCAATTTTTACGCTCTGGACACCCACAGACCGTCCAGAGAC
>JASGUW010000179.1 GCA_030055235.1 Bacillota bacterium | reverse complement strand
TGTTTTTACTGTGTTTTGTTATATTTATTGTGTGCTGTTCCATCAATTTTTTAATAAATGTAAGCCCTGGCTTGTTTGTTTTAAACTTTTTTGTCATAAAAACGACTGTAGAGGTAGTCCAGGCGCGCCCGATATCTGTCACAGCAAAGCCGGCCATTCGGGCGGCTGCTCTCTTTCGCATATTGCATCAGGGCCTCCATCTCCTGGACCCACAGTCTCCGGTATTCGTCATCGCCATCCAGCAGTCGGGAAGTCGTGAGGACAGCGGCGTCATCATGAGCGGCGAATCCATCTACATACACATCAAAAAGCCCCTGCCCGGCCTGATAGCAGTGAAACGCTTCGTGACAGATGGCCGCCTGGTAGTAAAGGTCCGCTGAGGCGGCATCCAGATCCCCCATATCCGCAAAGCTGCGAAAATCCCGGGCATTCAGCAGCATCACGACCGCCTGTCCATCCGGACCCACATCCATCGACAGCGCATAGACGGGCGTCCGATCCCTTATTTCGCGTAGTCCATCGCTGTCATAGCGGACAACCGTATCCTGTGTCAGCAGATTCTTCCGGTAGATGTCCAGCGGATAGAGCCCTGGCTCAAAACCCGGCCAGTACTCTTCGAAGTCAAGCATTCGCGCCTGGTCGATCAGCTCGATCGTATGGGCGTCGACCAGCCCGGCGCGGCTGTTCCAGAATGAGAGCAGCAGGGCAGCGCCGCAGACAAACCACAGGACAATGCTAAATCTTTTCATGACGACCCGCCCTTTTCGCAGTCAGACAGACAACGGTCAATGTCAGCCAGAGATGGATGAGAAAGACAAGGAGATCTGGTCCACCGCGGAACTCCAGAAAAAACAGGCTGCGGGTAAGCCGGTTAAAGACATCCAGGGGTGGCAGAAGGTTCATGATCTTCGCCAGAATCCTGCCCATTGTCTGTCCGTTGTTCAGGAGCATCCCCTGAATCGTCTGATGAAAGGACCCGACAATCACCAGAAGGACACCCAGTACGGCGACAACAATGCTCGGCAGGAAGACATTCAATACGGAAACCATGAGTGCCAGCATGCCGGCGGTCAGAAGGTAGCTGAGAAAGGCCGCGATAAAGCCGATCAGGCTGGTGGGGGCCCCGGCAAAAATGACGACAAAGATGAGCACGACAGCCAGTACGGCCGCAAGAAGCATGGAGACCAGGGCGTTGCCGATGGCCAGACCCAGCATCTGCCGCTCCAGACCCAGCCTGTGAACCAGCAGCAGCTCTGCCCGTTTCTCCCTGCGGTGCTTTTCGATGGTACCCATGGAAATCACAACCGCCGCGAAGCCCGCCATGATGGAGAGGAATTTCCACTGGGAACCAAACTGGCTGATGATTTCTTCGGTTGGGTTATTGGCGAAGCTCACTTCCCCGGCCGTAAACAGAATAAGAGTGACCAGGCCGCCCAGGATCCCGAAGAGAATGAAACTCTTCCCGCCAACATATTCCTTCAGATGCAGTTTAATAAAGGCCTTCATCCGTAGCTCCCTTCGCCGTATTGATGAACATGTCCGCAAGCGACTCTTTTTCGAACTCCGACTTGTCAAAGTGGCGAAACACATGCGCATTCATGAAGAGATAGCCCGCGTCCGCGACTTTTTCAACGTCATGGAGCAGGTGAGAGTTGAGAATGATGGTTTTGCCCTGGGTTTTCAGTTCAGCGATCAGGGTCTGCATCTGCACTTGGCCAAAGAAGTCCAGACCGGCTGACGGTTCATCGAGCAGAAGCAGATCCGGATCCCCGATAAGGGCCTGGGCGACGCCCAGGCGCTGTCGCATGCCTTTGGAATAGTTCCTGACCAGCGTGTCCTTTTCCAGGTCCAGGCCCACTTCCTGCATGAGCCTGGCGCTCTCACTCGCCGTGGTCTTTCTGTCCGTCCCTCTGACTTCCAGGTAAAAGGACAGAACCTGCCGGCCGGTCAGTATTTCCGGGAACCAGGGTGTCTCCGGCGAATAGCCCAGACGGATATCATCCCGGCAGATAATCTCACCTTCATAGTCTTTGTCCCAGCCCATGATCATGCGCATGAGCGTTGTTTTACCGGCTCCGTTGGGCCCGATCAGGGCGAAGACCTTTCCTGATTCGAAGTTCAGGTTCAGTTGGCAGAAGATTTCCTTTGTCCCAAAGCGTTTGCTCAGGTTTTTGATTTTCATCATCCACTACTCACCTCACAGCACATTCGGCTTATGTTCGAGATGAGCATACGGGCTCAGGATGAAAAGAGGCTGCAGTGAAACTTAAATCAAACTAAAATGACGTGTGGGACAGCTGAGTACGCATACAGGCATTCCATGTCTTTAAAGGCTCTGTTTCCGCTTGTCGTTTCCTGCCGCTGCCTGATTATAGCTCCGGCGCAGTGCCGGCAGGCTACAGAACCAGACAGTGCCATGAAATCTTTCGAGGCGCCTGCAGAAACGGCCGAAACGCCTGGTATAAGTGCGCTTCGGCCGTCTCTCATATTTCGCTCCTATAAGGTATGGACACGAAGCCCATGCCTGAGATCAACGGGCTAAAGCCCGCTGCAGCAGTTGTCGTTACAGCCCGTGCTCCGCCAGACGCTGCCTGAGGTCAACAACCTGCATGGACGCGCGCGCCTCCCCGGCTGCAAAGACCAGCAGGTGACCGAGCACCGAGTCGGCAATCGTCGTCGCCGAAATAGATGCAGGCTCACCGTACAGGCGATTGACAAAATCCTCAACCAGCCGCAGGTCGCCGCCACCATGCCCACCATAGGCACCGGTAGTATCCTCGTGCTGCTCGAAGCTCACCCGGCGTTCATGGAAACCGGTCGGCGCCGCAGGTACGATGGTGCGCACGGTGAACGCTTCATCGTCGAAGTTTCCGATAATCTCACCACGTGTGCCGACGATATGGATGCTGCGGTCGCCCTTCGCCGTACCACCCGTCATGTGTAGCGAAGCAGTCGCACCGTCCTCGAACTGGACCATGACCAGCTGATGGTCAACATTATCGTGGTCGCAGTCCCAGACGCAGCGCCCATGGATATTATCCGTGCGCAGGGATTCGATTTTCTCTTCAATCGTCGGGTTTTCAATGTGCTCGAGGCTGTCCCAGACATAGAAGGACCAGCGCTCAGGGTGGTCGATATGATGGCCTTTTGCGGAGTAGAGGCAGTCATCGACAAGGGGGCAGTCAAGCAGACAGCGCTTCCCCGAGCCGGGCGGTTTCTTCGCGGGATCAAAGATGAAGGTGCCGCCAAACGAAGAGACAAATTCCGGCCTTTTGCCCTTGAGCCAGAGCATCATGTCGAGGTCATGGCAGCACTTGGCGAGCAGCATGGGAGCGTGGCATTTGATCTGGTTGCCCCATTTACCACGTACATAGGAGACCGCGACGTGATGATAGGAAACCAGCTCAGCCATCTGGATGTCGAATACTTCGCCGATCTCTCCGCTCAGGATCACCTCTTTGATGCCACGGTAGAAAGGAGCATAGCGCAGCACATGGCAGATCATGACGGTGTTGCCATAGCGTCGTGAGAGTTCCAGAAGCTCGAAGACCTCCGCCTCACTTACCGCAAAAGGCTTCTCAAGCAGCATGTCATAGCCCAGCTTGAGCAGAGGTCGTGAGGTCGGCAGATGCTGGTGATCCATCGTGCCGTTGATGATGAAATCGGCGATCCGGCCTTCGCGGGCCAGCGTTTCGGCAGACTCAAAGCACATTTCCGGACCAAAGCCGAAGAGTTTGGCAGCCGCCTCCCGCCGCAGTGGGTTGGGGTCGGCAACTCCGACGATCTGCAGTTTCTCCGGGGCTATTTTACTGTAACCAGCGTAGAGCAGGGCGCGGTGCCCGGCTCCAACGATAATGGCGCGTTTAGGATTCATTTGCTCTCTACTCAACATTCTTTGATTCGAAATTCGGATAGCACTCGTTCGTTTCCTGGGTGCGCTGTGCACTCCTTGAAAGCTCCATTCGTTGACAGATATGTCAACTACAGTGGTGGGCAGCTGCTTCTGAATATTGCGACAAGCTCCATGTTCTCTGGTTTCATCCGCTGCCAGATCATGTGCAACTATGCCTCCGCTGCTTAAAGCAAAGCTTCAGCACTTTGCCTCAAGGCATCACCTCCTCTGTCAAAGCTTCCCGACAAGCCAGAACCTGTCTGGCACAGGCAGACAGCGCTGCACAGAATCGAAACTTAAAGGATATTTTAGCGTTCTTTAACATTGCTGATCAACTGCTCTCTTCTGCCCGACGGCAGGCAGCAGCGCGACCCAGGCGGCATAAAAAAGCTGGCGGCGGCTTGATGCCGACACCAGCTTTCCTTGTGTCCGAAAATAGCAAAGGCGGCTGCCTCTTTTTCAGAGCAGCTCGGTATCCTGGTACTTCTCCTGCAGCTGCAGCAGGGCCCGGTGCATGTCTTCGCGTACCGCGGCAAGCGCGGGATCGTCAATCCGGTTGTTCAGTTCGTTCGGATCCGTCTTGAGATCATAGAGCTCCCAGTATGTCGGACTCTCCCCTTCCCCGGGCTCCAGATTTCGGAAACAGATGAGCTTGTAGCGTCGTCCACGCACCCCGTAATGCGGGTAAACATGGTGGTCAGAAGTTTTGTCCCAGTAGCGGTAGTAGATGTAGTCATAGCCCTGACCCGTTTCTTCATCCGCCTCCAGAACCTGGCGCATGGAACGTCCCTGCGTTGTCAGAGCCCCGGCGGAAAGTCCGGCGAAATCGAGCCAGGTCGGAGCGAAGTCAATGTTGAGGATCATCTCCTGGGAGCTGCTGCCTGCCGGAATATGGCCGGGATACTGTACCAGGCAGGGCATGTGGTGTGACTCCTCATACATGAAGCGCTTGTCAAACCAGCCGTGCTCGCCGGTATAAAAGCCCTGATCGGAGCTGTAGATGACGAGCGTCTCTTCCAGAAGGCCATGTTCTTCCAGATAATCGAGCAGCTGCCCTACACCATCGTCAATGGAAGCTACACAGGCCATGTAGTCTTCCATAAAGCGCTGGTATTTCCAGTCGACGAGTTCCTCCGGTGACAGGTCCTCAGGAAAAGGCTGTTTGCAGTCGCGCTCCGTCAGGTCGTCGATACGCATCCTGGCCCGCCAGGCTGCCGGCCCACGCGTTTCATAATCATCGTGGTAGGTCTCCGGATGAGGAAAGTCAACGTCAGCATAGCGGCCCACATATTGAGGGGCAGGCTGCCAGTCACGGTGCGGCGCCTTATGGTGACACATCAGAAAGAAGGGGCGATCGACATCGCGCTCTTCCAGCCAGTCAAGGCACTTGGCCGTGATGATTTCGGTCACGTAACCTGTTTCCTGCGCCAGGCCCGCCTCACTCAGAAAGCGCGGATTGTGGTACTCACCCTGACCGATCAGGATCTCCCAGTGATCGAAACCGCGCGGCGTGTTGGCCTCCTCGTGACCAAGATGCCATTTGCCGATCATGGCGGTCTGGTAACCGCCCTCCCTGAGAGCATGGGCTATGGTGCGCTGACGATTGTCAAACTTCTCCTGCAGCGTACGCACCCCGCAGATGTGATTGTAATTTCCTGTCAGGATGCTGGCGCGGCTCGGCGCACAGAGCGAATTGCAGCAGAAGCAGTTGTCCAGACGCATGCCGGCGGCCGCAATGCGGTCTATTTGCGGCGTCGTGACTACATTGTCCGGTCGATAGGCTGATATCTGCTGCAGCGCGTGATCATCGGCCAGAATGAATAAGATATTGGGGCGTTTAGGCGAAGCACCCACTGCGGCAGCCGTCACAGCCCATGCTCCGCCAGACGCGGCCTGAGGTCAACGACCTGCATGGACGCACGTGCCTCTCCGGCTGCGAAGACCAGCAGGTGACCGAGCACGGAGTCGGCGATGGTCGTCGCCGAAATAGACTCGGGCTCGCCGTTCAGGCGATTGACAAAGTCCTCTACGAGCAGAATGTCACCGCCGCCATGCGCACCAAAGGCACCTGTGGTATCACTGAACTCCTCAAAGCATACGCGGCGTTCATGGAAACCGGTCGGAGCCGAAGGTACGATTGTGCGCACGGTGAAGGCCGCATCGTCGAAGCTGCCGATAATCTCACCACGTGTACCGACGATGTGGATACTGCGGTCGCCCTTGGCTGTGCCACCCGTCATGTGCAGCGTAGCGGTCGCACCGTCCTCAAACTGGACCATGACAACCTGGTGGTCGACGTTATCGTGATCGCAGTCCCAGACGCAGCGCCCGTGGATATTGTCCGTGCGCAGGGATTCGATCTTATCTTCGATCGTGGGATTTTCAATGTGCTCAAGGCAGTCCCAGACGTAGAAGAACCAGCGATCAGGATGGTCGATATAATGGCCTTTTGCCGAATAGAGACAGTCATCGACAAGATCACAGTCGAGCATGCAGCGTTTACCCGAACCGGGCGGTTTTTTGGCGGGGTCAAAGATGAAGGTGCCGCCAAATGAAGAGACAAATTCCGGCCTTTTGCCCTTGAGCCAGACCATCAAGTCGATGTCATGGCAGCACTTGGCGAGCAGCATGGGAGCATGGCACTTGATCTGGTTACCCCATTTGCCGCGGACAAAGGAGACTGCGACGTGATGATAGGAAACCAGTTCCGACATCTGGATGTCGTATACATCGCCGATCTCTCCGCTAAGGATCACATCCTTGATGCCGCGGTAGAAAGGGGCATAGCGCAGCACATGGCAGATCATGACGGTGTTGCCGTAGCGCCGTGAGAGTTCCAGAAGTTCGAAGACCTCCGCCTCACTCACCGCAAAAGGCTTCTCAAGCAGCATGTCGTAGCCCAGCTCAAGCAGAGGACGTGAGGTCGGCAGATGCTGGTGATCCATCGTGCCGTTAATGATAAAGTCGGCGATCCTGCCTTCGCGGGCCAGTGTTTCGGCAGACTCAAAGCACATTTCCGGACCAAAGCCAAAGAGTTTGGCAGCAGCCTCCCGCCGCAGTGGATTGGGGTCGGCGACTCCGATAATCTTAAGCTTTTCCGGAGCTTTTTTGCTGTAACTAGCGTAGAGCAGGGCGCGATGCCCTGCTCCAACGATGATAGCGGTTTTGGGATTCATTTGTTCTTTTTACTCAGCAGTCATTGATTCAATATTCTGATAGTAGTCGTTCGCTTCCTGGGTACGCTGTGCGCCGCCCTGGGCGTTCCAGTTGTCTACAAAGGTATCAAAGGCTTCGATCGGCTGCTTGCCCGTAATGATGTCGACGAAGACCATGTTCTGCATCTTCATCAGCTCGCCGGCGATGGTCGCATCCGAAGGCAGGGTGCCGCGGATCGGATCCATGACGGTCGCATCAGCGACGATCTGATCAGCAAGCTTGAACTGATCCTTGTTGACCTGACGGAAGTAATCCATCGGCTGATAGGTCATGTACCACAGACCGCCACCGCGACCTTCGACACGCTGCTCGTCCGTTGCGTCGGAGGGGATAAGGCTGACCTTCATGCCATTCTCATCATACTCCCAGTCCTCGCCTTCGTTGCCGAAGCGGATCGTCATGTAGTAGTCGAAATCATCACAGAACGCGTCGTGAATCTCGAGGATTCTCTGGTACTTGGCCGGATCATCTTCAACCTTATAGGAGAAAACGATAGCCTGCTGGGCAGGTGAGCCTGCCGTCATGCCGGTCTGGCCATCAGCGCCAACTGCGGGCGGGCCGAAGTCATAGGCACCACCGTTGGGCGCCTGCAGCTCCTGGAAGAGCTTGCCGTTGGCAGAGGTCCACTCCTGACCCTCATAGTAAGGAGCATTCCAGTGGTAGTACATGCCATGCGTCGTCATACCGATCTGGCCGTTGGTGAAGGGCTGGCTGATTGCCCAGTAACCACCCTGGTTCTCCGACATGGCCTCAAAGCCGGTTGAGAATTCGGGGGAGATGACTCCGTCGGCATACCACTTGGCCAGGAGTTCCAGACAGTCGCGCATTCCGGGCAGGATGCCGCCCCAGGCCACCGTACCATCTTCCTGCACCATCCACTGCTTGGGCAGAACGCCAAAGGCACCCCAGATGGCCTGCAGGCCGTCGGTCGAAAGACCATAGGTGTCCTTTTCGCCATTGCCGTCCGGATCGTCGGAGAAGAAATACAGGGCTTCTTCAAACTCTTCCAGCGTTTCCGGCATATCAAAGCCACCGGCTTCCAGCCAGTCGGTACGCCAGATAACGGGCTGACGGTAGACCACGTCGGGGTTCATGTGCGTGATGGCATAGTTCTTGCCGTTGACAATACCGTACTTCAGCACGTTCGGATCGTAGACGAGCTGCTCCTCCATATCCTCATACATGTGCGGAGCATAGGTCTGGATGTCGCTGAACTTGATCTCCATGATCAGCTGCTGCTGAACGAAGTTCTGCAGTTCGCTGAAGGAGCAGCGGAAGACGTCCGGGAGGGTATCGTCGGCAAAACGCAGACCAAGCAGCTCGTTGTAACGGCTCGGCTCGAGGAAGATCTGGACCAGATCAACATTGTGCTTGTCCTCAATCATCTTCTCGAATTCTGCATTGTCCGGGTTGGCGATGGCATAGTAGGACAGGCCGGTCCAGGAGATCTCAATGCGATCGCCTGCGGGCGGTTCCGCTTCCGTCTCCTTTTCGGTAGCAGGAGCGTCGGTCTCCTTCTCGGTAGCGGGAGCATCCGTCTCCTTCTCAGAAGCAGGAGCCTCCGTCTTTTCAGGAGCTTCGGTCTTCTCAGGAGCCTCGGTCTTCTTCGGCGCCTCAGTAGTCGGCTTCGGTGCCGGGGTCGTTTCACCCGTCTTGCAGGCTACTGTACCGAGCAGCAGCAGAACGGCCAGCAGCCCCGTCAAAATCTTCTTCTTCATGTTTGTCCTTTTCCTCCTCATTGTTCCTGTTTTCGTGATCCTATACATGCCAGTTCAAGTCATAAAACCTTAACGTGCATTTTACATTAGTTTCCCAGCTTCAATTCTCAGCCCTTGAGTGAACCAACCATGATTCCCTGAACAAAATACTTCTGCAGGAAGGGGTAGACAATGACAATGGGAACGGTCGAGACGATGATCGTTGCAGCCTTCAAAGACTCGGTCGTCGGCTGCATGGCGGCACTCTCGACAACCATCTGGTTGGCATCCAGCATCTGCTGGGAACCGACAACCAGGAGGTTATGCAGATACAGCTGCAGAACCATTTTCGTTGTATCGTTGCCCATGTAGATCAGGGCGTCAAACCAGGCATTCCAGTGACTGACCATGTACCACAGCGTAATCGTCGCCAGAATGGGTTTGCTGAGCGGAATATAGATCTGCGTAAAAATACGCACGTCGGAAGCACCGTCGATCTTGGCCGATTCTTCCAGGGCAATGGGCTGAGCCATGAAGTAATTTCGTGTAACCACCATGTTGTAGGTCGAAATGGCGCCGGGCAGCAGCAAAGACCAGATAGTCCCCTGAAGACCCATGCCGGTGATCAGGAGGTAGCTCGGAATGAGACCGCCGCTGAAGAACATGGTAAAGACGATGATGGATGTGAAAAGTGTGCGGTGTGGCAGATAGCGCTTGGAGAGAGCATAGGCCACCATTGTCGTCAGCAGTATGTTGAGCGAGGTACCGAGGACAACACGCACAACGGTATTGATAAATGAGCGTGCCAGAATCTCATTTTTCAGAATCATCTGGTAACTGACAAAGGTTGGATTATTCGTCCACAGATGCAGCCCTGGCTTTACCGCTTCCGCCTGCGTGCTCACCGACATGATAACGATGTACCAGAAGGGATACAGCATCACGAAGACGACGAAGAGAAGCAGGACATAGTTAATGTAGTCGAATGGAAACATGCGAATGCGCTCTTTGACTTTTTTATCATTGTCGAGCGACGTGGAGGAATCGCGTTGGGATAACTGTTCAGCCATAGCGCACCTCACCAAACACCGTATTCAGTAAAACGTGATGTGATCTTATTCGTAACAATAATCAGGATGAAGGAGATCACATTCTTCGAGAGACCGACTGCCGTCGAGAAACCGTAGTCACGGTTAATCAGACCTTCGCGGTAGGTGTACGTGCTGATAACATCGCCGACGGAGTAAACCGGCACTGAGTACATGTTGAAGATCTGATCGAAGTCATCATTGATGATTGAGCCGACATTAAGGATGAGCTGAATCATGATGATGGGCAGCAGGCCGGGCAGGGTGATGTGCCAGACACGACGGAAGCGGTTGGCACCATCAATTTCAGCAGCTTCGTAAAGCTCGCCATCAATACTGCCGAGAGAGGCCAGGTAAATAATCGAACTCCAGCCAACTCCCTTCCAGATCGAAGTGGCTACGACTGTCGCACGGAACCACTCCGGGTCAGCCATAAAGTTGATCGTCTTTCCGGTAACTCTCTGCAGAATGTAATTCACGGCTCCGGTCGTCGGTGACAGCAGCTGTGAGAACATACCGGCCAGAACAACCCAGGAAATGAAATGCGGCAAATACGAAATGGTCTGAACCGTACGCTTGAAGGCGGTATGCCGCACTTCATTAAGCAGGATGGCCAGAATGATGGGTGCCGGGAAGCCAAAGGCCAGCTTCAACGCACCAATGATGAGCGTATTGGCGAAAACCTGCGGGAAGGTCGAGCCGGAGAGCATGCGCTTGAAGTTGGCAAAATTATTTCAGGGACTACCCGTTATTTTCAAACGGAAAATGTAATCCTTGAACGCAATTTGCAGGCCATACATCGGTCCATAGCAAAAGATCGCGTAGTAGACGAGACCGATGCCCAGCATGACCAGCAACTGCCAGTAGACGGGGTAGAGCTTAAACTGCCCCAAAAAGCCGAGTTTGACCGACTGTTGAGGCATTCCAGTTGCCTTTCGCCTCAAACCATCACCTCCCTTTCAACACTTGACAAGCTGCTAAGGAGCCTGTCAATTTCCAGCAACGAAATCTGTGCAATCGCACGAAACGTTAGCAGTTAGTTTATCATTTGTTCACATACTTAATCAACAGCTTTTTTAAATGTTCAAGTGTATTTCCGATGAAATTACTGTCAAAAAAATGATTAAAACACACCTTCTCTCTGCTGGGATGTTTCAGTTTTTGCAGCGACAAACGATCAAAACGCCCTGATATCAGTTAGCTCAGCCGTTTTTCCTCGACACGGTACTGCGTCGCCGGCACCAAGACCCTGGCTCACATTTGCTCTTTGGGACTTGGATAAACAGGGCGTGAAGTGTTTTTAGTCTGGGTAAAGTATGCAATGTACTGTATATCGCTTTGTGCGCAGTTTTCCGTGTGCAAATCAAATTTCCGTGCACGAGCGGTGATTTTCTGCTCAAAAAAAACGACTTGTACACCTCTTTGCGTGCACGAGCCGCTTTTTTGCTCACATGTTTTTATGCATCAGGCAAAGCTCTCAGCCAGCCATGCATGTACTCAGTTCCCGATCAACAGCGCGCTTCTTTTGCCGCGCGTCTGCTCAGAAAAAACCGCTGCAACCGCGACAACCTGCGCAGCCGCTGGGCGGGCAGTTGGCCTCACTCTCGGCACAGCCACTGTTCGCCTGCATGTACTCCTCCGCCGACACGGGGATGAGCCGCTCGGCGAAGTCCTCGATCTCACAAAGCTCACCCCACTCCCCGGCATCCGGGAAGTAGCCGCTGACCGCAAGCACGCCGTCGATCAGGATCGCCGGGAAGGCCTCGTCCCCGCTCGTCTGCAGCAGCTGGGCTACATACGGATTCTCGATAAAGGCACGCGGACTCGACTCCAGGTCATGGCGCTTGATGAAAAAGCCCATGAATTCAAGCGTCGTCAGAATACTGGCGTTCTCCAGACTGCGCTGGTCGGGCTCACCGCCGGGACAAATGAGCTGATCAAAGCCCATCTCAAAGATTTCAATGTTTTTCATGATCGTTTCTTGTTCCTCCAGCTAACAAAGCATCCCCAGGGGACAGGCATAATAAGATTTACTCAAAGGAAATCATTTCCGCCATTCTACCGCGTTCTCCGGCAGGCTGCGGTATCCTGACGGCAGGAAGCTGTTCCCCGGCGGACTGCGGTATCCTGACGACGGGGATTTCCCCAGACAATGGCAAAATTGATCATGTTCCAGCAAGCGACCCCGATCCTGTCGAGCATCATACGTAAACTATAAGCATGGAGGCGCTTATGAGCGGGGAACCACACCCCATCATCATTCAGGTCTATAAGGCAAAGACCGACCTTGAGGCCGCCGATCGGCTGATCGAATCCTACATGCCGTTCATCCGCTCGGAGACCGCCAGGTTTCTTGGACGTCCGCCTGTTGACGGCAACGATGACGAGCTCAGCATCGCCATGATTGCCTTCCATGAAGCGATCACCAGCTATGAAGCGGAGCGCGGCAGTTTTCTGAACTACGCCGCCACCCTGATCCGCAGCCGCCTGATCGACAATCAGCGGCGCCAGAAGCGACACAGCAACATCATCTCCCTCGACATGGCCTTCGCGGAGGGAGACGAGCGCAGCCTGGGCGACACGATCGCCGACGAAGAGGAGACACAGGATGTCAGGTACACCGTGCGCATGGCCTCCCGTGCCGAAATTGAAGAGCTGGTCCGGCAGATGCAGGACTTTGGCCTCACCCTCTCGGACGTGGCAGACAACTGCCCCAAGCAGCAGCGCACGCTCGAGGCCTGCCGCCTGGCCGTCACCACGGTCCGCGACAACCCGGAACTCATGGCCGACTTCCTGCGCAGTCGTCGCCTGCCCATGAAAGAACTGACCCAGCGCAGCGGTGTCGCGCGGAAGACCATCGAACGTCATCGCAAATACATCGCTGCCCTGCTCATCATCTACTCGAACGGTTACGAACTGATCCGCGGCCACATCGCCGAGGTCATGCGATGAAAGGAAACCAGATGCGCTATCTCGTCATGGAAAGCAGCCGTGACTACGCCATCCTCCTTGACGAGGAGGGTCGTTTCCTCCGTGCCGCGAACCATAACTACCAGGTGGGTGATACCATCACCGGGCCCATCCGCCTTATTGGCTCCTCCTCGCGCACCACAACGATGGCGCGCTGGACAATAGCCCTGGCCAGCGTCGCCGCCTGTATCGCCCTCGTTGTCGGCATCCGCTACTACCAGTGGATCATGGAACCCTACACCACGGTCTATCTCTCCATCAATCCGGCCGTCAGCATCGACTTCAACCGCGGCGGCACCGTCGTCCGCCTGCGGGGTCTCAATCCGGACGGTGAGACGCTGATTGATGGATATAAAGGCAAAGGCACAAGCCCCGCGACCGTCGCCACTGACCTTCTGAACCGCGCCGCTGAACTCGGCTTCATTCACGACCGCAGCCGCATTTCTTTCATCATTGATGCATCGGAGAGCAAACTCGTCGACCGTTACAGCCGTGAACTCCACGATGCCGCCACCGCCCTGCTCTCCGCTGACTTCCGCTTCCTGCTTGAGGTCCGCGGCGGCACTCTGGACGACCTTCCGGACGAAGACAGGGACTGGATGACAGAGGAAACGACCACAGAGGAAACGACGACGACCGAAACCTCAAGCACTGAGAGCACAACAACTGAGAGCACGACAACGGAAAGTACGACATCCGATTCTTCGACTACAGAAAGTTCGACGTCCGAAAGCAGGCTTGAGCCCTCGACCACAACACCTGCAAGCAGGCCTTCCGGCGACCCTGGCAGGCGGCCACAACCAGGCACAACACCACCTGCTCCGACTCCAACTCCGACTACACCCCCGACCGTCCGTCCGACAAGTCCCGCCCCTTCACCGCCGACCAGCGCACCGACACCTGTGCCGGATGACGATGATGATGATGACGACGACGATGACGATGATGATGATGACGAACACGATGATGACGAATACGACGACGATGATTAGTCGCTGCCTCTCCGGTCGACGAAAGCCGCTCTGGCCGCTTCTGCTCGCCGCGGGCATGGCAGCCCTCCTTCTGCTGGGCGCCTGCGCCGAGCTCTCTCCCGACCGCTCCGCATCGCCGGCGCATCAGGAAGAGCCGATCGAATGCGAACCTGTAATCCGCTTTGGCTTTGACGCGGAGGGGAAGGTACAGTTTGTCACCGGCTGCAATGCCGAGCAGGCGCTCGCGTTTGGCGAAATGCGCAGCCTGGTCGGTTTGTCACTCCCCGAAGCCATAGAAAGACTCCTCCTCCAGCTCGGGGCCAGCGGCTTTGTGATCGACGATCTTGATGTCAAAAGCAACATCCTGATTCTGGAGCTCGAAAGAGACGACGGCGACGAGGAAGATGACTGGCAGGAATTCCAGCGGGACATCTCAAAGCTCTATCAGCGCCTTGAACTGCCTGCCATCACCCACAGCATCCCTCAGGCCGACACCAAAGACAGCGGGGTTTCGCCAAGCTTCAGTCTCTCTCAGGCGCGGACGCTGGCCAGCACCTGGATCGGGGTATCGGAAAGCGATTTGACCTTTGCAAAAGAAGAGCTGCAGTACCGTAGCGGTGAACTCTTCTACGAACTCGAGATCCTCGCCGACGAGCGGAAATACGTCTTCCGGATTGATGCCTTCGACGGTGAAGTTCTGCAGTTTATGGAAGGTCCGGCGCAGCACTGATACACGTTACAGCATAGAGTGCCAATGAAGACATAAAAACTGCAGCGATCACTAAGATTCTCACAGTTTACCCGGAAGCCATGCCATTCAGCATCCCTCTTGGAAGCTTAAGCTTTCATTGCAGAAGCAGTAACACGGTGTTTGCCCGGTGGCATCAAGAACGAAGTGCACATCATCATGGAGGAAGTGGGCTATGGTCGTTTTTTCCCGAAGGAGGATAAGCTGCTTGAGATAATCCGCAAGCGTCGCGAGCTGTACTACCTGGTCGAACCTTACCTGTCTTCAGCCAAAATTGACGGTCGGTGGAGGGCTATTCTCATGGAGGGGGCCCCTCCTGAGCTTCAGGATAGTTTCAAGGAGTATCAGGAAGCAGGGCACTGGCTCGGCGAATACCGCCTGAAGTACGGCATCCTGCCCCCACGCGTCTAGACGTGCGCATATGTCACACTGGATGAAACCGCCTTCGGGCGGTTCTTTCATGCTGGAAAACGGCAGCGATGAGCAGATAAGAACGTCGATGAGACGAAAGCCTCCAATTAAAAACGGGTTTGATGCCGCTATGTGCTCGTCGCCAAGGATTCATGCCGTTTTGTACCTTGAGCGAAGCTAAAGGTATGGGTTAGAAAACTGCAAAAGCTTGAAAAACTGCACACCACCGCTTACCACCTGTGCAAAATTTCAAGCTTTCGCAAGCTTAATTGCATTATTATTTGTATCTATGCGTATTACGACGAGAATATGCAATTATATTAATAATTATGCATAAAGAGGGCTCCAAAACTGCGAAAGCTTGAAAAATTGCACACCGCCGATCGCCATCTCGAGTAAATTTTCAAGTTTTCGCAAGGTCGATCGAAAAAACGAGTCAAAAACGGGTTCAAGAGAACGGCTTAGATGCCGCTAATGATCAACGCCAACGATTCATGCTGTTTTGTTGCCTTTGCTAGCCCTCTCTCGCCCAGAGCTGATGATTTATCTCACAGAGCTGGCAACCCCAGTTTCCAGAAGTGCAACCCGGCCTTCAGTGAGATCAGTGAATACTTGGCCCTGATGAGGTGATGCCTGAAACGGCAATAAGGTTCGTTCACAGCGAAAGCCGCATCAAGGTGCGTGCCCAAAAAAAGCCGCCAGGCTTTGTGCGCCCGGCGATGTTCGACTCTCAAACCTGGCAGCAGCAATCAGGTAATGGTCTGCCTCAGGCAGTCATCGTCTCACAAGCTGCTTATTGCTTTGCTGTCAGCCAGCAGAAGCCTCGCAAAAAGAGACGGGATCCCAATCTGCCATCGATCAGGATCCTGCCCCGGTATCATCTATTCATCCAACATGAGTGCCCATTTACGTTCACGGTGATGTCACGGTAACGTAAATCGCCTTGGTGATCACCCTCCCACGCGTATCCCTGATCGCAACACAGACACGATAGGTATCCGGAGTCTGCGGCTTCCAGTTGAAGATATTGACACTGTTATAGTTCTTCAGGGTGACCCTGGCTCCGTTCGAGCGGTAGACATAGAACTGATACTGATACGGCGCCGTGCCGCCTTCCCCTCTGGCGGCCAGGGCAACATTTTGACCGGCTGTATACGTTGTCCGGTACCCCGCACGGAAGACCGCCACACTCAGGGGTACAGTCGGCGGAGGACCTGTGACAGTGACCTGCTTCACCTCAGTGACCAGCTTGCCCTGCTTGTCAAGAATCTCAACACCTACATCGTACGTGTCTGCGGTAACAGGCTTCCAGTTGAAGGTGTTGTTGTATGCGAAGTTCCGCAGTGTAACGCGGCTTCCATTCGACCGAACAACATAGAAGCTATAGCGGTAAGGTGGTGTACCACCTTCGGCGCGGGCGGCCAATGCAACCGTCTCTCCTGCCTGATAGCTGGCCTTATTGCCGGTGCGGAAGACGGCTACCCGGAGCGGCCCTGTGACAGTAACTTCCTTTTCCTGACTGACGACCTTCCCCGCAGAATCTTTTACCCTCACACCGACTTTATAGGTATCCGGTGTAAGCGGTTTCCAGCTGAAAATATTGCTGCGGGCATAATTGCGCAGGATCAGTTGGCTGCCATTGGAGCGAACCGCATAAAATTGATAGTTATAGGGTGCCGTGCCTCCCTCCGCCCGTGCCGCCAGAGCGACTGTGTCTCCTGTTGCATAGGTCGTATCATTCCCGGTTCGGAAGACGGCAATGTGAAGATTGGGGTCTTTCACTTTGAAGCCGGCGGCAATATTCACATACGAATCCGGCATCACAAACTGATTATTATCGACTTCCACCTCTCCCGAGTGGCAGTCGGCCACCCACAGATAATCGAGCTCGTAACCTGCGGCCGGTGTGATGGTCAGGGTAACTGTCTCACCCGGATCGACACCGCTTATCTTATCCGCCTTTACCGTTCCATTGCCTTCGATATGTGCGATATTTACGTCAAAACCACATGACACTTCTGCTGTGACATCCATGCGCAGATCAGGAAACGGAGGGGAGTGCACATTGTAGTCAAAGGTGATTTTATCTATTTTCTGATTGGGATCGATCGTCAGGATTCCGCTGCCGGCATCGTATCTGGCACTGGGCGGCAGAGGGCTGCCATCCGACAGCCTGACGCCTGATATATTCGCGGGATTATTATCACTGTTTGCCGCTATATGGGCCTGATACTTGCCTCCAGCCCACATAGAGTAAATCGGGTGGTGAAGGGTCTGTTCAGATATAAATAAATAATAATCTGACAGTAATTTGTTGTTACGGCTTAAATCAAGAGAGCTGAGGTGGTTACACGAACACGATAGATAGTCCAACTTCGTGTTCTGGCGGACATCAAGGGATGTGATGTGATTGTTACGGCACACCAGAGCGGTTAACTCCGTATTCCTGCTGACATCAAGGGACCAGAGCTGGTTATCGTGACAATACAGTGAGCACAACTTGAGATTCCTGCTGACATCAAGTTCTTCAAGCTGGTTATTGCCGCAAATCAAAGATCCCAATTCCGTATTATTGCTGACATCAAGAGTTTGGAGCTTGTTATCATAGCAGAGTAATGAGGTCAGTTTGGAAAAATACTCTATCCCCACAAGGCTGGCTATTTCTCTATCCCCGGCGTCTATTTTTTTCACAGTATCCCGTTCACTCTGCTGCAGAATGTTGTCCCCGTTGGTGTCGTACTGTTTAACAAAGTTCCTGAAATTGGCATCGGGAAAGTTCGTCGCGTTGATGGCCACATCCCCCTCTGCCGCCATCACCGGCTTAGCCTGCAGAATCAGGGATGCCAGCAGCACCAGCACGACAACAACTGCTATGCCTTTTTTCCGTTTCATCTTCATCCTCCCTTGTGATCTGGTATCAGTCCATCTTCCCTTTGGCAGTCAAGTCTTTGTATCCGTTGGCAGCGTATACGTAGCGTCTGGCAATTTCTGGTCACTAAAAACTCAATGGGCGGGTATTAGGGAGCTGCACCAAGCCACTGCAGCGGGTCTGATGCTGCCATCCCGATTATTGTTACAAGGCAGAGCCAGTATGCGTTTATCATATCCATCTATGGCGCGGCTGCGAATTGTCCAAGCGGTACCTGATGCCTGTGCGTGACGGGAATCAGCACTTCTTTACTGTTGTTGCAGACAGTCAGTAACGGCTCCGGGCGTAAAGGCCTCTCTTAAAGTCAGCAGGTTCAGCTCTTATAGTAATAGATTTATCGAAATTAGCCAAATATCATGGGGATGAAACACGGTTTGCTTTGCTATATTTCCGACTGTCTACGGCTCAAAGCCGCAGCTGCCAGCCCAAACGACGGCCAGCATCCCGTCTTGATATCTCCCGGGGCAGAAGGAACTCTCGCTGTCAGATGAAGAGTAAAAAGGGTCTGCGTGTAACAGGCTTCGCAAAAATCCAGCTCTCAAGCAGCGGTGCGCCGAAACGTAAGAACTCCGCTGTGATGCCTGTCGGAGCCATCACAACGGAGTTGGCTTGGAAAAATCCGGGTACAGCGTTCAGGTCAGTGGCCGAGCAGTTCCGCCACTCGGGCCGGCGCGTCGGCGATCGCCACTTCTTCCACGTCGTCGGAGGAGGCGAGCTTGAGCTCCACCTTCCCCTCCGCCACACCACGACCCACGGTCACCCGCAGCCAGGCTCCGATCAGGTCCATGTCGTTGAACTTGATGCCCGCCCGCTCGTCGCGGTCGTCGAGGAGGACATCGTAGCCGGCCTGCTGGAAGCTCTCATAGAGACCCTCGGCGACGGCGACCTGTGCCTCATTTTTGGTGCTGACCACCACGATTGCGACCTCTATGGGCGCTACGGCACGCGGCCAGAAGATGCGGCCGTCGGCATGGTTCTGCTCGACGATCGCCGCCAGGCAGCGTCCCGGGCCGATGCCATAGCTGCCCATGACAACGGGGCGGCGCTGGTTGTCGCTGTCGGTATAGAAGAGATCCATGGCCATGGAGTACTTCTCACCGAGCTTGAAGGTGTTGCCGATCTCAATGCCGCGGCGGAAGTGGACGGGGCCGCCGCTTTCAGGGGTCGTTTCGCCTTCATGAATCTGACGGATGTCGCCACTTGCGGTGATCTGGAAATCCTCCAGGTTGACATCGACAATGTGCATGTCCGCCTCATTCCCGCCGGTAATCATGTTGGCCATGGCCATGACGGAGTAGTCGGCGTAGATCGGAATCTCAAGTCCAATTGGTCCGGCAAAGCCCACCGGAGCCCGGGTGACCTCTTCGACAACCTCCGGCGGCGCCATCTCAAGCTCGTGGCAGCCGGCCAGCTTCATCGCCTTCACTTCGCTGATCTCATGGTCGCCGCGGACCAGGAAGGCGGCGGGCCTGCCGTCAGCCATATAGATCAGGGTCTTGACGAAGCGTTCTGCGGTTTCTCCGAAGAAGTTCGTGACATCCTCAATCGTCTTCTGGCCAGGTGTCGGAACCGCCCGCGGCGTGCGGTGCTCTTCGGTGCTGGGCTCCGGTTTGGGGCAGGCAGCCACTTCGAGGTTCGAGGCATAACCCGACTCCTCGTTCATGACCAGAATGTCTTCCCCTATCGGGCAGAGGGCCTGGAATTCTTCTGAGAGCAGGCCGCCCATCGCCCCGGTATCCGCCGTGACGATCGCGTACTTGATCTCCATGCGGTCGAAGGCGCGCTTGTAGGCGTCAAACATTGCCTGGTAGGAGTGGTCGAGCCCCTCCAGGTCGAGGTCGAAGGAATAGGCGTCCTTCATCACGAACTCACGCACCCGGATCAGGCCGAAGCGCGGCCGGGGCTCGTCGCGGTACTTGGTCTGGAACTGGAAGAGGCTGAGCGGGAGATCCTTGTAGGAGTGGATCGCCTGCCGCGCTGCCACGGCGAAGAGCTCTTCATGGGTCGGGCCGAGAACGAAGGGCCGGCCGCCGCGGTCTTTCAGCGCAAACATGGAGGCGCCAAAGGCTTCGCGCCGCCCCGAGGCAATGTAGACATCCTCCGGGATCAGGGCCGGCATGCGCAGCTCCACGGAGCCGGCGCGGACCATCTCCTCACGGATGATGGCGTCGATCTTCTCCATCGCCTTCAGGCCGAGCGGCAGCATCATGTAGACGCCGGCTGCCATGCGCCGGATCATGCCGGCCCTGGTCAGCAGATTGCCGCTGGCGCTGTCCTCATCCCTGACGTCTTCGCGCAGGGTGTAAAAAAAGTCCCGACTCAGTCTCATGCAGTTCCTCTTTGTTGTTTCGATCAGTGTTTCCTAACAGTCGCAGGAAGGGTCTAGAACCAGTCTGCGGTTAGGAACCAGTCTGCGGTTTTGCGGTTTAGAACCAGTCTGCGTAGCCCATGCGTTTCAGATTTTCGCCCGACTCGGCCAGGCTGTCCCAGGGATCGCGGCCATAACAGGTATCCTGCTCAATCAGGAAGTAGCGCGATCCAGCATCATAGCCTGCCTCTATGATGGCCGGCATGTCAAGCGAACCGGCTCCCACTTCGGCAAACTGCACCACATCGGTGAAGAGGCGCATGAAACCGCTCATGTCCTTCAGGCTGCCCTCCGGCAGAACCAGCGGGGCGATGCGGTAGTCCTTCAGGTGCAGCAGGGTGACGCGGCCGCTGTAGGCCTTGATCACTTCGACGGGATCGTAGCCGCCGCGCCAGATCCAGTGGACGTCAAGCTCGAAGCCAAGCCGTTTGGTGTTGTCGCGGATCAGGTCGAGCAGGGTCTGGCCGTCATATTTGACGAACTCGACATGGTGGTTATGGTAGTAGAGTTCAATGCCGTCACCGGCCAGGCGCTCGGCCATTTCTTCGCAGCGCTGGGTGAAGGCCAGGGCGCTGTCGCGGCTGCCCATGTACTGCAGCGGCAGCATGCCAATGCGCAGGAAGCGGCTGCCAAGCGTGTGGCAGTCGGCCACGATCTTGTCATAGTCGTCGGTGAGGTTCTCACCGGGACGGCCGGGCTGACTCTCAAGCTGGGCCGAGAGAGCGGCGATCTCAATGCCGTGTTCGGCGGCGCTGCTTTTGAAGGCGGCGACATTTTCCGGGGTCATCGGCAGCTGCGAAATCTCGACGGCGAAGAAGCCGAGCTCGGCCAGCTTCGCCATGCTCGCTGTGACACCGTCCGCGAGGAAGGCATCACGCAGCATCGACAGCTGCACACCAATTTTGCCTTGACGTTTCTCAGTCATGTGTAACCTCCTGCTCCTCTTCAAACTCTTCTGCCTGGGCGGCCGCTCAACCAGAAACCGGCTCCAGGGCTCGGTGGGCACCGGGAACCGGATTCTCACATTGCCTGTTTCGTTTGACTGACAGACGGTCTGACTGACTGTCCGACTGTCTGTTCGTATGCATGTGACAGGCGATTTGCGGCGGGCGGGTGCGCAAGGTCCGCCTGCCCTTGTTCATTGATTGTCATTCTATCATGGTCGACCCCGGGCGGCGGCGGGCGCGCGCCGCTGCACAGCGCGCAAGGCAGCGGGCAATGGGTGGCGGAGGGCGGCGAGCAGGCTGCTGCACGGCGCGCAGGGCGGCAGGCAACGGGTGGCGGAGGGCGGAGGGCGGCGAGCAGGCTGCTGCATGCAGGGTCAAGATCGAGAGTTTTACAAAAAGGATTTTGTATTGAGGCTCATCTTGACCACAGAGAAGCCGCGCGCGCCGCTGCACGGCGCGCAGGGTCAACGTAGCGTGGAATGGCAATTTCGATCGCCAT
>JASGUW010000178.1 GCA_030055235.1 Bacillota bacterium | reverse complement strand
ACCTCCAAGATCATACTGTCTGGTGTCGACGCACCTGCGGTTACACCGATTCGCCTGTCGGCGAAAGCACCCGCGGACAGCAGCCCCCGGACAGCATCAGCATCCTCGATCAGATATGTCGCCCTGCTAGCGCTTTTACAGACATCTACAAGTTTCATCGTATTGGAACTGGTCCGGCTTCCGATGACGAGCATGACATCGTTCCGTTCCGCCATACGCCTAGCTTCCAGCTGTCTGTTTTCAGTCGCTTCACATATTGTATCAAAGATCTCAAGCAATGCAATTTTTCGAGAGAGATTATCGACAATCTCACGAAATATGACGACGGAGAAGGTTGTCTGACTGACCAGGACCGCTTTTCCCTGCCAGGGCGCAAGCGATTCCACATCCGCCACAGAGCTCAGGACCGTCGCTGTCCCGCCGGCTGCACCGACGATGCCCTCGACTTCCGGGTGGCGGGGATCGCCGGTGATGAAGACACGCTTGCCGGCGGCCGCGGCTTCGGAGACCAGCGCATGGATCTTCAGGACAAAGGGACAGCTGGCATCTACGATCCGGCAGCCGCGGTCCATGATCTGGCGGCGCAGATCAGGGGCGATGCCATGTGCCCGGATGAGAACCGTCTCCCCTCCCCTGAGCCCGTCGAGCGTCTCGACAACCCGCATGCCGCCCCGCTCCAGCTCAGACACCACATGGGCGTTGTGGATCAGAGCCCCCCACATGACGAGGTCGCCGGCTGGTTCCCGGATCAGGTCCTGAGCCATGCCGACGGCGCGGCGCACACCGGCGCAGAAACCGGCGCGACGGGCGCGTTCGACACTCCGTGGGAACATCAGTTTTCCTCCTGTAGCGCGGGATAGGGCTGGTCAATCAGGGCATAGGTGGCGGCCATGATGCGGTGCGCGGCGGTGGCGTCGGGAAGCGGCCTGCCCTTCGCATCCTTAAGATCATCTGGACGAATGGGCTCGCCCAGGACCAGGCGGATACGGCGGCGGAAACCGTAGCGGCCGCCGATCGCGAGCGGCAGGATGACGGCTCCCGTGCGGCGGGCGAAATTGATCACGCCTGCATGCGGAGGATACTGGGCCAGATCGGCGCCGGCGGGAACCCGGGTGCCCTCCGGGAAGATGGAGAGGATCTTCTTTTTACGCAAAAGGCCGATGATGTCGCGCACGGTCGAGAGACCGACCCGGTCCCGGTTGATCGGTATCGCCCCCCACCAGGAGAGGAAGCGGCGGCCGAAGCCCGAGCGGTAGAGCTCTTCCTTCGCAATAAAATAAATCCAGGGCCGGACAAAGACATGGACGGCCGGGATGTCCCAGAAGCTCTGGTGATTGGAGACCAGGAGGACGGGGCCGGAGCTGGGGAAGCGCTCCAGGCCTTCCGTGCGGATATGGAAGATCAGTCGCATGGCGGCGGCCACCACGACGCGGATCAGGCGGCGGCCGCCCTTATGCATGTCGTCGGGCAGCTCAAGCCGGGAAGGAATGTCAACCGCCATTGGCGCCTCCCGTTTCCTGATCGCTCCTGATGCGCTCGGGGTACTGGCTGTAGATCCAGGCCAGAACTGCGGCCGTCGTCTCGTCGGCAGTGTTGGCGGTCGAGTCCAGGCGGTGGTGTTCCGGCGTGCAGACGAGCGGGGCCAGCTCACGCTCGCTGTCCTGGCGGTCGCGCCAGGCCAGGTCGCGGGCCACCGACTCCAGCGTGGCCTGGGGGTCAAGTTCGCGTTCCTGCTTCAGGCGGCGGCGGGCGCGCTCCTCGAGCGAGGCATCGAGATAGATCTTGATCTCAGCATCCGGGAGGACATAGGAGCCGATGTCTCGGCCGTCCATGACCAGATCCTGGCCGGAGGCCAGGCGGCGCTGCAGGGCTACCATCTTGTGGCGGCAGGCGGGCAGGCGTGAGATGTCCGAAGCCCAGCGCGACGCCTCCGGTGTTCGGATCTGATCGCCCAGGCGCTCGCCGTCCAGGCAGATATCCTGCCCCTCCTCGTCGAAGACCACCGTGAGATCCAGTGTCTCCAGCAGGGCCTCTATCTCAGCTTCATCCTGGGGCTCGAGCCCCTGACGGGCGGCGGCCAGGCCCGCGGCGCGGTACATGGCTCCGGTGTCGAGATAGGCGATGCCCAGGGCCCTGGCAACACGGCGGGCGATGGTGCTTTTGCCTGCTCCTCCCGGCCCGTCGATCGCAATACGCAGTCTCTTCATCCTCCTGGTCGCTCCTTTCCCCAATACCAAGGCGCGCACCACAGGGGCGCGCGCTTTGTTGTTATTCTTTCAGGCGAAGCTCTGGCCCTAGACCGGCTGCACCCGACCCGACACAGAACCGACGGTGTTGTCCAGCTTGTGTTTCTGCTGCAGACGCCACTGGAAGTAGACTTCTGCCACCTTCGGGAACATCGCCCAGGTCAGCACATCCTCTTCCGATTCAATGTACTGGGCCGCTTCCTGACGGACCTTGTCCAGCTCGGGCGGGATGCGGTCAGCCGGGCGCTCTTCGTAGGCCTCTTCGTCGCCCAGGATGGAGCGGCGGAAGTCGGGATCGATCGGCGCCGGGGTCTTCCCGTACATGCCGCGCAGCAGGTCCTTCGACTCATTCGGGACCAGCTTGTAGCGCTCGCCGGCAATGACGTTCATGACGGCCTGGGTACCGACAATCTGGCTCGTCGGGGTGACCAGAGGCGGGTAGCCGAAGTCTTCACGCACACGTGGGATCTCATCCAGCACCGCCTGCATGTCACCTTCGCGGCCAGCCTGCTGGAGCTGGGAAACCAGGTTCGACAGCATGCCGCCCGGCACCTGATAGCGCAGGGCCTGGATGTCAACGCCGAGAACCTTCGGAGAGATCTGGCCGATCTCAATCCAGTGATTGCGCAGGCGCTGGAAGATCTCGACGGCGGGGATGATTTTGCCGATATCAAGCCCGGTGTCAAATTCCGTTCCCTGAAGAGCGGCGATCATGACCTCTGTCGAGGGCTGCGAAGTACCCATGGCGAGCGGGCTGAGGGCGGTATCAATGATGTCGCAGCCGGCTTCGATGGCCTTCAGGTAGGTCATCGCACCCATGCCGGTCGTGTAGTGGGTGTGCAGTTCGAGCGGGATGGAGACCGTTTCCTTGATCGCCTTCGTCAGCTCATAGGCGGGCTGGGGCAGCAGAAGGCCGGCCATGTCCTTGATACAGACGGAATCGCAGCCCATTTCCTCCAGGCGGCGGCAGTCGCTGGCGAACTGTTCCAGTGAGTGGAAGGGACTCGTGGTGTAGGAGATGCAGCCCTGGACATGAGCGCCGGCGCGTTTGGCGGCGTCCACCGAGCGCTGGATGTTGCGGAAGTCGTTCAGGGCGTCAAAGATGCGGATGATGTCAATGCCGTTGTCGACAGACTTCTGTACGAAGGCATCGACGACATCGTCGGCATAGTGCTTGTAGCCCAGGAGGTTCTGGCCGCGCAGCAGCATCTGCAGCGGGGTCTTCGGGCAGGCAGCCTTGATCTTACGCAGGCGCTCCCAGGGGTCTTCGTTCAGGAAACGGACGCAGGAGTCAAAGGTCGCGCCACCCCACATTTCCAGTGCGTTGTAGCCGAAATCGTCCAGGATCGGCAGGGCTTCCTGCATCATGTCCCAGCTCATTCTGGTGGCGGCCAGGGACTGGTGAGCGTCACGCAGGATCGTATCGGTGATCTTTACTTTGGCCATCATGGTTCCTTTCGTACGCGGTCGGTCGTCAGGGCAAAACTGCCATCAGGCCAGGAAGAGAAGGTCGTCGCCGGCGTTGACGGGGGTGCCGGCCGACGTGACGATCTGGGTCACCGTCGCGTCGTGGGCGGCCATGATCTCGTTTTCCATCTTCATCGCCTCAAGGATGCACAGCACCTGGCCACGCTTGACCTGGTCGCCGACCTTGACATTGACTGCGAGGATGGTGCCGGGCATCGGCGCTTTCACGGGCTCTCCGGAAGCCGGGGCGGCCGGAGCGGCCGGGGCGGGCGCGGGGGCCGGAGCCGCCTCCACGACAGGTGCGGCCGGAGCCTGGGCGGGTGCCGGGGCCGGAGCCGGGGCGGGTGCTGCTGCAGGTGCTGCGGGTGCTGCTGGTGCGGCAGCCGGGGCCTGGAAGCCATCCGCCGTCTCCACCTGTACATCATAGGTCTGCCCGTTAACCGTGATCCGATACTGTTTCATCCTTAACCTCCCTAAACACTGGGGTCTATTGATTTTTGTTTGTTGTCGTTTATTTGATAAACAAGTTTGTCTGTCAGCGCAGTCCGGCAATCGTCTGCAGAGCGCTGTAAAGGCGGGGTCTGGTGGCCGAAGGCAGGATGACCTCGTCAACCAGGCCGGCGGCGACGGCATTGGCGGCACCCATCTCATTGGCCGAGTAGCTCGCCTCAAGCTCGGGGCGCCTGGCGATCGGGTCACTGCTGGCGGCAAGCTCATCACCCAGGAAGAGGGCAACGGCGGCGTCCGGACGCAGGAGACCAATCTCAGCCGTGGGCCAGGCGAAGACAAAGTCGGCGCCGTTGAGTCGGCTGTTAAAGGCCAAAAGCGCCGCACCGATCTGGCGGCCGCAGACGACCGCAACGCGGGGCGCTGCCTCCATCCCGGCAAAGAGAGAGAACATGCGGGCGGCAGCGGCGCTGATGCCGTCGGCATCGGCGCTGGCACCGGCAGCGAAGCCGTCAAGGTGAGCAAAGGTCACGAGAGGATAGCTGAAACGCTCGGCGAGGGCCGTGAGCTTTTCAAGCTTCGCGGCAGCTCTGGTGCCGAGCTCCGGGCCGGCCGTGGCTGCAACCAGGACGGGGGCGCCGCCAAGCGCGGCCAGGCGGCAGTCAAGCTCGGGCGCAAAGTCAGCCCAGAGTGGCAGCACGGGCGCGGCGTCAAAAACGGCGTCCATGACGGCAGCAGCGTCAAAACCGCTGTCGAGGGCGGCGGCGAGCTCATCGAGGGATTCGGCGGAACGGTTCGGATCCTCGTCGCTGACAGGGCTGTCAAAGCCGGTGCAGTCATCAGGCAGCAGGGCGAAGGTCTGGCGGGCGAGCACCAGAGCCGCTGAGGCATCCGGAGCCGTCATAGTGGCCAGGCCGCTGGCTGTGGCGTGGACCTGGGCACCGCCGATGGCGGACGGGCTGCGGCCTTTGCCTTCTTCTGCACTCGTAATACCAGGACCCTGGAGGTAAATGCCACCCCTGTCCTCTGCGACGATAACAATGTCGCTCTGGGCAGGCAGGAAGCTGAGCGAACCCGGGCAGGGACCGAGGACAACGGCCACTGTCGGCACAATCTCCCGCGCCGCGGCGTAGTCCTGATAGAGCTCGGCGAGGGCCGTCAGCAGGGGCAGGCCCTCATCGACCAGGAGGCCGCCGGCATCCAGGAGGGAGATGAGGGGAGCGCCGGCCTTCAGCGCCAGCTCGATGGTCTGGGCATAGCGGCGTACATGCGAGAGGCCGACACCGCCCTGCCGGGCGGAGGCGTCCTGGGCCGAGACAACAACCATACGGCCGTCTATCTGGCCGTAGCCCGTGACGAGACCATCTGCGGCGGACTGGGCCTGCGAACTGCCCAGTTCGACAAAGCTGTCTTCGTCGAGCAGTTCGGCCAGCCAGCGACGGACGTCCGAAGCGGCTGCTTCCTCTTGGTTGGCGAGGACTGTGGAGCGGAAGCGATCCATTTTCTCACGGGATCCCATGTGCGTGGCACCTCTCAGTTCTAGCATCTGTTGAGAGCTTCTTACTAGAAATACTCCCTACACGTAAAAACAATCAGCAAAGATTATAAAGGAGCAAAAATACTGGCGCAAGGCCGAAAGCTCAAATATTTAAGATAATTACAGATCCTGCAAAGACCCCACTGAAAAGACCCACTGTGTGAGAGGAAAAGCGTTCTGCCAAAGCAGATACGGGCACCGGGAAAACAGTACGCTGTAAGTACAGGCTGAAGGCTGTTGATCCGCTGCCTTCCAGCTCCGAGTCTTGACGCGGGGACCTGGTAGTGGAGAAAACAGGCTGGCCGTGGCGAGAACGAGCTGGTCGCGACCAAAACTCGCAGTTGTGCCCGTTTCTGCGGGTGCCAATCGACACTTTTTAGCCAGAGGCATGGCGATATCAACAAGCTTGTTAAGGAGGAGCAGGGGCTGTGGAAAAGCAGCAGATCAACAAAACTTCAAAAGTTGACAAATCGGATGGAGATTATGACAAAAAGTCGAGTTGTGTCACGAAAAGCTGACACAACTCCAAAAGTTGACAAATCCACCCTCGTTTTTGACAAAAAGTCGAGTTGTGTCAGGAAACGCTGACACAACTCCAAAAGTTGACAAAACGAATAGATTAGAGCTGCTGGATTCTCACAGCTATCCCCTCTGAACTACTCAATTTTTCGATTTGTGTGTCATTCTCTATGTCCACAACGATTTTTGGTTCACACGCACTTTAAGTACCGATCACACTACATATTCCAACTACCCATTTTCGAGTTATGACCCGTATTTCGAGTTATGGCCCGCTTTTTTCGCGTTCACGATGTGCCCCCCTCCCGCTGCAGCTCCCTCCTGCTATTGCCACCTGCCGCCTCGTCGCGCTTCAGCAAACAGAAAAATCCCGCCGCCCCCTGTCTCCAGGGAAGCAGCGGGATCCGGTCCAGCGCTCCACACCCGCGGCGCTCGCACCCGCGCCCGCGCCCAGACGCACCGGGGGCGCCGTCAAATGTCGCGCTTCGTCAGCGACTGCAGCCCCGTCGCAATGAAGATCGCCAGGAAGCCCACAACATAGAGGACCATAAACCAGAGAGGTATGTAGGCTGAGTTCGGCGGCATGCCCAGAAAGCTCATGCTCTGATAGAGCAGAGTCGGATAGAAGTGATTGCCGATGTCCAGATTGATGAAGGGCATGACCTGGAACCAGTACTGCCAGCCCAGGTTATAGCTGACAAAGGTGGCCATGAAGTCGAGGAAAGCGACACCGACAGCGATCCCAACACTGACCGAGGTACGGCGCAGCAGACCCGACATCATCATGGCAAAACTGCCGTAGAAGAGCAGTTTGAGCGCGAAGCAGGCGGTGTCAAGCAGGTTGCGCAGGGCGAAGGGCAGCAGGTAGGCGCTGCCGTTGCGCGCGGCGACGGTGACCGGCATGCTTTGTGTACCGTGGATGACCAGGTGCAAAAGCTGCAGCCAGGCCCAGGCCAGCAGGCTCAGTGTCACGATGGTCGTGATAAGAGCCAGATACTTCGCGGCATAGATGCGCCAGCGCTTCACCGGCGCGATGATCAGGAGCTTGATCGAACCGCTCTCAATTTCACTCGAAATCAGGCTGGCAGCCACAATGCCGACATAGACCGCCAGAATGAAGAGGACCAGCATCCAGCTGCCAAGATAGGCGGATTCGCCGTGATTCTGATCGTAAGAGGAAGAAATCAGATCATGGTCCAGCTTGTAGCGGAGGATGGCAAGCCGATCCCTGACAGCACTCTCACGCTGCGGCGAAAGCGCCCGCGGCAGATGCCTGGTGTAGTCAATACCTTCCGCGAGCGATTGCTCGCAGTCGGAAGCTTCCTGCAGCAGAGAGGCCGTATTCTCAATGTAATAAGGGTCATAAATGGCGTTGGCGGACACATCCGCACGTTTGACCAGCAGCGCGTAGCTGGCCCGCCGACCGGCATAAAAGCCGGCGGACTCCGGCCCGAAAGCACTGGCCTCGTCCAGGACGCCCAACATAAACTCAGCATAGGGCTGATGTGAACCGTCAGCCAGAGCGGCTTCAAGCTGAGTCAGCTGCTCCCGGGCTCTTTCCCGGTCGCGGGGCAGGCCGCTGGGATCTTCGAAGTAGCCGGGGATGATCTCCTGCTGGCGGGCAAAGAGCTCGTCGGCAGGCAGACCCGCAGGCAGGTCGATCCCGGCCGCTTCCGGGTCAAGCCAGACCTCCAGGCGGCTGATGCGTTCGACCAGGTCCAGGGCGAAGTTGCGCGC
This sequence comes from Bacillota bacterium, assembly GCA_030055235.1. Taxonomy (GTDB): domain Bacteria; phylum Bacillota; class Clostridia; order Saccharofermentanales; family Fastidiosipilaceae; genus JAEZYR01. Next base: position 5,205 of record JASGUW010000178.1, on the reverse strand, counting down.
CGCAATCTCCGGGCGCTGCCCGGCAAGCTCCCGGTAGGACTTGAGGGTCCTGTCGTACACCGCCACCTCCAGAGCCTGATAAAGGGTATCCTCCCCCTCCGACCGGGCGTAATCCAGAGTCTGCGCGATGCGCTCATCGTACATGGCGATCAGGCCGTCAAGCTTCCAGCTGCCGTCGGCGTGGTGCAGGTCATCACCTCCGCTCTGACGCTTGCCCAGCTGCTGCAGCAGCGGAAAGACCAGCAGGGCGGCGACGACAATCAGCATCAGGCGGGTGCGGAAGATTTTATAGAGTTCGTTACGGTACAGGATGCGAACTTTATGCATAAGGCGGCTCTCCTCTTACTCGATACGGCTGTTTTGCGTCAGCTTCAGGAAGGCCTCCTCCAGGCTCTCCTGTTCGCGCCGCAGCTGCAGCAGGACATGGCCGTTCGCCAGCAGGGTCTGCTGGACAGCAAGCATGGACTGCGGCTCGATGCCAAGATAAAGACTGCGCGGCAGCTCCACGCGGTCACCGGCGGCCTGGCGGAAGAGTCCGGCGGCTTCCAGGGCGGCGGCGGCTTCTTCGGGCCGGGCGACATCGATACGCCAGACCGGCGCCGACGCCGGCGCAGGCGGCAGGCTGCGGTCGTAGTCGTCGTCCCGCTCGCCGGCAGCCGCAACGCCATCCGCACCCAGCACGGCACCCAGCATGTCCAGATCCTGCGCCGTCTCCAGCTCATGCACCATACGCACCGCGATCAGGCGGCCCTGGTCGATGATGGCCACGCGGTCGCACATCAGCTGCATCTCGCTCAGCAGGTGACTGGAGACCAGGATCGCCACGCCCTCCTCATGCGCCAGCCGCTTCAGAATATCGCGCAGATGCCGGATGCCGGCGGGATCCAGGCCGTTCGTCGGCTCATCAAGAATCAAGAGCCGCGGCCGGTGCACGATCGCCAGCGCCAGCCCGGTGCGCTGCTTCATGCCAAGCGAATACTTCCGCACCTTCTCATCAATACGCTGTTCCATGCCGACCAGGCGGATCACCTCGTCGATGCGCGCGCGATCCCGTATACCGTGCAGGCGGGCGTAGAGTTCCAGATTTTGCCTGCCCGACAGCTGCACATACATCTCCGGATTTTCCACAATGCCCCCGACACTTGACAGGGCACGCTCATAATTTTTGCGAAGATCGTAACCGTCGATCGTAATCGTACCGGCATCCTCAAAGAGGAAGCCCAGCGTCATCTTGATCGTGGTGGTCTTCCCGGCGCCGTTCGGGCCCAGAAAGCCCAGAATCTCACCGGCGCGGACGTCAAGGTCAAGCTCGTCGACGACAATCCGCTTGCCAAAGCGCTTGGTCAGTCCCCGCAGTTCCAGTCTGTTTTCCATCATCTCATTTCCTCCGGCAACTGCAGAGCTTCAAGCAGTGGCATCAACAACATCCGCTGATCCATGGCGGTCAGGCGCCAGCCCGCAGCCGTGCGCAGCAGTCCCGCGTCAAGCTGCTGGTGCCAGCCGCCGCGCGCGGAGTTATAGGCGAAGTACACACTGTGCTCCGCCTCGTCGTGGATGATCGAGGTCTCGTTCCAGTCAAGCTCGAAGCTCTGGCGGCTGGGATGCTGCGGGCGGGAAGCGCCGCTCGGCAACGCCTGCAGATAGCTGAGCCAGCCGGCGGTGAACTCACCTACAGCCAGGTCGAGATAGCGCGAATCGGAGACGAAGAGGGGCTCGAGTGCGGTCTTCAGCTCTGCCTTCGCATCAAAAAAGCCGTCCAGCTTTTCCAGCTCCGTCTCATTCTGCGGTGCCGCTTCAGCTGCGCTGTCATAGAGCGCGGGAGGCGGTATGGTGTAGTCCTCCGCGACGGCGACATAGCGCTCGACCAGCGATCGGATCACCGGCAGCTGGCGCCGGTGTTCCCTGCCGGCGAAGAACAACCAGAGGAAAATCCCCAGCATCACCGCCACAAAGACGATAAGCCCGCTGTTCCAGCGTCTCCAGCGCCGTATCATACAGGCCTCCGTTCGCTTGTGTGAACCTTCATATACATCTTTCTCCTTAAACATTGATTCGGCCGGACTAGATTCCGGCGCCTTGTCTGTCAGCTTGAAAAGCTCGAGGCCCAGTCTAGACATAAGTGGCCGAAACGACTTTAATTCTTTCTAAAGATCGTGTTCGTCACAATTGGAGGTATCCCATGAAACTCACCTATTGTTCTCCCGAAGCCGAGGGTATCCCAGCAGCCGCCATCCGCCGCCTGAGCCGGCGCTGGCACGACGAGGGCATCGGCATCCACAGCTTCATGCTGGCCCGCCACGGCCATGTGATCGCGAGCGGCGAGTACGGGCCCTGGCGTCTGGATGAGCGCCACCAGTTATTTTCGCTTTCCAAGACCTTCACCGCCACCGCCATCGGCTTTCTGGTCGCCGAGGGCCGTCTGGCCGTGACAGACCTGCTGCTCGATCATTTTGGCGAGCGTCTTCCACGCGAAGCCTGCGCCGGCATGCAGGAGATGACCGTCCGCCACCTGCTGACCATGAATACCGGGCACGATGCCAGCGTGAACGAGGTCTTCGGCGGCGGCCCCGAGGCCAGCTGGGTCGACCGCTTCCTGCGCTCCTATGTGCCGTATCAGGGCGGCCGTCATTTTCTCTATAACACACCCGCGACCTACATGCTCTCGGCGCTGGTTCAGAAGATCACCGGCCAGACGCTCGGCGACTATCTCCGGCCCCGCCTCATCGAGCCGCTCGGGATCGACGCCGGCAACTGGTGGGAGATGTCGCCGGAGGGGATTGCGACCGGCGGCTTCGGCTACAACCTGAGCTGCCGCGATATCCTGCGCTTTGGCCTCTTCCTGCTGCGGCGGGGCCAGGCCGACGGGCGGCAGCTGCTGCCGGCCGCCTGGTTCGACGAGGCCAGCCGCGCCTGGTCCGACAACGCCAGCCATGAGCCGGGCGAGACACCCCACGACTGGAACCAGGGCTACGGCTACCAGATCTGGCGCTGCCAGCCCGCCGGTGTCTACCGTGGCGACGGCGCCTTCGGCCAGTTCTGCGTCGTCATGCCGGAGCAGGACATGGTCTTCGCGGCGACAAGCGGCACCGACAATCTGCAGGGCATCCTGAGCGCCGTCTGGGAGGAGCTGCTGCCAGCCGTTGACATGGCCGCCGGCGCAGCGGGCACAGCGGGCGCGGCGGGCACAGCGGGCGCGGCGGGCACCGCGCTTGACGAGCCGCTGCGGCTTGTGGAGGAACTTGCGGTTAACCGCGAAACCGAAGCCGACATAGAGACCGATCTGCTCGCAGATTTTCTGAGTCTGACGGGCGGGCGGAGCTACCGTACCTCCTGTAATGCCCTCGATCTTCTCAACATCACCGATTTTGAATTCCTGCCGGCGGAAGCAGCGGCAGCGGCGGGCGGGCCAGATCCGCTGTCACTTGAGGCAGAGCCGGATTTCCTGCTGCGAATCGGCCTGGAGACGGGCGACGAGGGCGCGCCGGACCGCGCCCACTGGCTGATTCCGCTACGCCGCGAGGGCTGGCTGCGCTGGACCCAGAGCGAGGCGCGCGCCATCCAGCTCAACCGTGCAGCCCCGAAGCGCGACCGCCACGACCTCCGCCCCGCCGTCCTGCAGAATTTCGCATCCCGTGTCTCCCTCCGGCCCGGCTCCGAACCCGGCTGCTTCGAGCTGCTGCTCGATGTCGCCGTCCTCTCCACGCCCGCCACCCTGCGTTTTAGCTTCATCATCGCGGAAAGCTGGCTCGACTTGAGTTACGGCCTGGCACCGGCCTTTGACGACAGGCGTCAGAACCTGACCGCAGCCGTGCGCTGAAAACGAAATGAAGCAGCCGCCACCTGTCCTGACGGGTGGCGGCTCATGCTCCGGCCCAGGCGGCGGCTCCTCTGGAGCTAGCAGGTCTTCCGGAATGCCAGACCCTGCGGAGCGACGGGTCCAGCGGAGTGCATCAAGCCACGTTCATACCCAAGCCTTGAATCCTTTGCGCTGACTTTAGAGGAGCTGTTATGACTCTAATTAGATCTGCTTCTTCATAAGTTATCAGTTCGTTTAGATCGTCGTCTCTTGAAATGTAAGGCTTTACTCCTGCCAGCAATTCAGTCGGTAACTTAATTACATTTCGTGATTAAAGAATTATTCAGTTGCAAACTGAATCTTATGCTCTTGATTGTGTTTGGCATTCGCAAGCACAAAGGCGCGTTCTGTTCGAGATTGGCCTGCCTTTTTGCAGTGGAATCGTACTGAAACTTAAAAATCCACCTCATTTTGTAAACCTCTCGATCCTGACCAGAAACAGGCCCTCCGTGGTCAAGATGGCCTGTAATGGCAATCGAATTTGCCATTACACGCTGTTTTGACCAGAAACAGGCCCTCTGTGGTCAAGATGGCCTGAAATGGCAATCAAATTTGCCATTACACGCTGTTTTGTCCAGAAACAGGCTCTCCGTGGTCAAGATGGGCTGAAATGGCAATCGTTTTTGCCATTACACGCTGTTTTGACCAGAAACAGGCCCTCTGTGGTCAAGATGACCTGTAATGGCAATCAAATTTGCCATTACGCGCTGTTTTGACCAGAAACCAGCCCTCCGTGGTCAAGATGGCCTGAAATGGCAATCAGATTTGCCATTACGCGCTGTTTTGACCATCAACCGTTCTTCCTATGCTCTGCTTTGCGTGATTTCAAACAGGATTTTGGATTCGACGAGAAAATAAGCACGGGCAAGATCGATCCGTAGTCAATCTACATTAGTTACTATTAGTACCTACTATCAGCTTGCCGTCTCCCTACCATGCCCGCCGCTTCGCCGCCCGAACCCAGCCTGGTCGACTGTATTTCCCTTTCATTTCCACTCTGCCAAGCCTGCAGCTCTGCCGAAGTCAGCAGTTCCGCCAAGGCAACTGGGTCCGCCGTCTCCGTTGCCCCGCTGCGGGGGTACGCCAATTCTGTGGGGACTTTGGCAAAAGTTTTTTAGCTTTTCCTTGAAACACCTGAGACACCGCTTTTTAGCACAGCTTACATTTAAGTATTTTGAAGATCGCTCCTCCAATTGCTTACATTCGATAAGCCTCATAAATCGCCGGAATGTGAATGGAATGCGATAGGACAGCAAGCGGCGAAGATGATTGGCACAGGTTTTAATGATTTGGCGGTGGGCCCGGGCTCGCTCTTGTCCTGAACAAGTAAGATGAAAGGTGTTCCGACC
>JASGUW010000177.1 GCA_030055235.1 Bacillota bacterium | reverse complement strand
ACCTATGGATACGATGCAAACTCTTATTCTTGCGTTTATCGGGGTCGTGATCGTCAACAATTTCGTATTGACGAAATTTCTGGGCATCTGCCCGTTTTTGGGGGTTTCGGGCCGTATTGACATGGCGTTCGGGATGGGTCTGGCGGTGACGTTCGTGGTGACGCTGGCGGGCACGCTGACCTGGCTGATCGACCACCTTGTGCTGATGCCGCTGTCGCTGGATTTTATGCGGTATGCCGCGTTTATCCTCGTCATCGCCAGCGCCGTGCAGTTGGTGGAGATGTATCTGCGCCGGTTTTTCCCGCCGCTCTATCAGAGCTTCGGCATCTTTCTGCCGCTGATTACGACCAACTGCGTGGTGCTGGGGCTGTGCCTCTTTATCAATCTCTGGGAGATCAACAGTTTTGTCGAGGCGATTGTGCTGAGCTTTGGCGCGGGGCTGGGCTTTGCGGTGGCCATCTGCATCATGGCGGGGATTCGCGAGAACCTTGAACTGTCCGATGTGCCCGAGGCGATGCGGGGGGCGCCGATCACGCTGGTGACGGCGGGCCTTCTGACGCTGGCCTTTATGGGCTTTGCGGGGATGATACGGTAGGCAAATTAAAAATCAAAAAGCAAAAAGTAAAAATGTGGAACCGCCTTTGGCGGGGAGTTTTATATAAACAGGGAAAAAAGGCATGATGGCATTGATTGATATAAACAGTATTCTCTGGGCGATGGGGCTGATGCTGACGCTGGGCTTTGTCTTTGCCCTCATCCTGCTTATCGCCAGCATTAAACTGAGGGTTGAAGCGGACCCGACGGTGCAGCAGATCCATGAGGCGCTGCCGAAGATTGACTGCGGGGCGTGCGGTTTTGCGGGGTGCGGCTCGTATGCGGAGGCCGTCGCGGCCGACCCCAAACTCATCGGCCGCTGTGCGCCGGGGGGGGCGGATGCGGCCAACAGGATCGCGGCCATTCTGAACCTGGAGATCTCGGCGGGCGGGGCGGCCCAGTATCCGGTCGTTCACTGCAGCGCTCACACGGGCGACAAGCGATACCACGGCGACTACCAGGGCATTCGGAGCTGCATCTCGGCCAACGCGCTGCCCCATGTGCAGGCCTGTGCGTTCGGGTGCCTGGGCTTCGGCGACTGCACGCGGGCCTGCAAGTTCGACGCCCTGCATATCATCGACGGACTGGCGACGGTGGACTACGACAAGTGCACCGGCTGCACCGCCTGCTCGAAGGCCTGCCCGCGCAACCTGATCGAGATGGTCCCGTTTACGCAGGACCCCATGCTTGTGGTGGCGTGCAGCAATAAGGAAAACGGCAAGACGACGCGGCAGGTCTGCGACGTGGGGTGTATTGCCTGCGGGATCTGCAAGAAACAGACGGACCTGTTTGCGATTGACAACAACCTGTCGCGGATGGACTATGCGCGGTATGCGCCCGGCGAGGCAACGGAGACAGCCCGCACGAAATGCCCGACAAAGGTGATCGTTTTTCGCGGCAAGAAGGCTCCCGCCGAGGAGGTCGTGCAAGACGCTCAGGCCGCCGGGGTGGGGGTCTAAAGCCGGTTGCTGAGCCGTTTGATCGTCTTTATAAGGACCCGTCCGGGCGGTTTTATCAGGTAGGCCTCGCAGCCGAGGGTGTAGCAGCGCTGGGCCAGCTCCATGTCGTCGCTTCCCGTGAGCATAATCACAATGACGTCTTTCAGGGCGGGGTTGCTTTTGATCCTCCTGAGGATCTCGACGCCGTTCATCTCGGGCATCTGGATGTCGAGAATCAGGAGGTATTTGGTATCCTCCCGGCGGCACTCGTCATCCTCGAGGAATGCCAGCACGTCCTGCCCGTTTTCGAACCAGAGCACCTCGTTGAGGATGTTGGCCTTGCGCAGACAATGCTCCGTCACGAGATAGTGGCCGCGCTCATCCTCCACGACCAGAATCGTGATGTTGTCACGAAGATGGATATGGGGGGGAGCTTGCGTGGCAGTCTTCGATTGATGGCTCATGGGGCCTCCCTGTGCTCTGCGAGAGAATCAACGGCAAGTCGATTCTACGCCTCGCATCCGTGTTCCAATTGTACTTCATCAACGTAATTGAAACAGTTACAGAATATAGACTTTATATCGTCTATTTTCCTATGGGAGCATCAGTATTTTTATAGAAAAAGAAAAGGGCAACCTGTGCAATATCGAGGGAATTGCACAGATTGCCCTGTTTGTTTCATATATGAAACGTCTTGCTATTTCAGGAGTTTTTGCAGGGTCGGCTCCATGGCCTGGGCCCAGAGCAGATAACCCTTTTCCCGGGGGTGGAGCAGGTCAGGCATGACTTCGGCTGTCAGGATGCCTTCGTCATTGAGGAATGCCTTGTTGATGTCGAGGTAATGGATCATTTTTCCGTCGGCAATCCGGGAGGCGAGGCGGCTTGCCTCGTCGTTTTTGGCCCACTGCGGATTATAGACCGCGTCCCCCTTGGCTTTTCGCTGTTCGGCCGATCCCCGGGGGAAGATGGAGAGGATGAGGATTTTTGTCTGCGGCAGCTTGCTGCGGAGGGTGCAGACGATGGTCTGGATTCCGTCGGCGATCTCCTGAGCCGTGTTATCCGTGCCGTTGGAATTGTTAGTACCGATCATCAGGACGGCGAGTTTGGGAGAAATGCCGTCCACCTCTCCGTTTTCCAGACGCCAGAGGACATGCTGGGTGTGGTCGCCGCTGAATCCCATGTTGATTGCATCATACCGGGCGTAATACCGGTCCCAGATCTCTTTGCCCGACTTGTCCCAGCCGTGGGTGATTGAATCGCCGATGAAGATGACCTGCGGATTGCGCTGCTGAATCTGGTCCAGCACCCCCTGGTGGCGCTGGG
>JASGUW010000176.1 GCA_030055235.1 Bacillota bacterium | reverse complement strand
CCCGATTTCGGGGCACCAGCGCATTTTTTGTCCACCCTTGGACAATTTTTTCGTTCCTGCCCCGATTTCGGGGCACCAGCGCATTTTTTGTCCACCCCTGGACAATTTTTTCGTTCCTGCCCCGATTCCGGGGCACAAACGGCCTTTTTTGGCCAGTCGTGGCCAGAAATCAGGGTTTGTGCCCGATTCCGGGGCACCAGCGCAATTTTTCCACTCTGGGACAAGTTTTTCGTTCCTGCCCCGAAGCCAGTATGAAACTTAGAAAATCAGCTGTACTGGGATCAAGGAAGGATGCCTCAACGTGCGAGGTTTTGTGATTGCTTATTGGATACGGTTCTGTTCTGCAGCAATAATCATGCCGCTGCAGCTGTCACCCGTCTGCTTATGAACCGCTTACACTTTGACCACGAAAGGGCTGCGCGCGCCGCTGCTCGGCGCGCAGGGCCAAAACAGCAGGGAATCCAAAAGAAGAATAGTTTAAAAGGGCTTTAGCAAGTCCTGACAGAGTAGACGTGCACCCGTGGCACCTCGACCGTTCCGCAGCCAGGCCGCCAATCCGCTAGAATGGAGCTCCGCAGCGAAACCAGAGGAGGATACCCGGTGCAGCTTGAGCCCAAGGCAAGCGTAAGCGAGGAGCGGAAGGAGATGACGCCGCAGGAAAAGGCGCTGGCCCGTGAGCGGGTCGGCCCGCTGCTGCTGCGGCTCGCGTTCCCGGCGATTGTCGCACAGCTGGTAAATGCTCTGTACAACATCATCGACCGCATCTACATCGGCAACATACCGGAGCAGGGAGGGCGGCTGCTGACCGGGGTTGGGGTGACTTTCGCAATCATAATGGTAATCAATGCCTCTGCCTCCCTGATCGGGAGCGGTGGTGCTCCCCTGCTCACCATGCACCTGGGTGAAGGCGACAAGGAAGCGGCGGCACATGTACTGAACCAGGCATTTATCTATCTGCTGCTGCTCGCTGTCATCATCATGCCGGCGATATGGCTGACGCAGGACCGTTTTCTTTATTGGTTTGGCGCGTCGGAAGTGACGTTTGCGGCGGCGCGCAATTATCTGACAATTTACACGCTGGGGACGCCCTTTGTCATGATCAGTCTGGGGATGAATGCTTTTATCAACGCGCAGGGTTTTACGTCTCTGGGCATGCGGACGGTGCTGGTAGGTGCCGTCGCCAATCTGATTCTGGATCCGATCTTTATCTTTGGCCTGGGTCTGAACGAAAGCGGTGCGGCGATTGCCACCGTGATTTCCCAGGCTCTGTCGGCAGCCTATGTGCTCCGGGTACTGACCGGTGGGCGTCTGGCGGTGAGTCTGCAGCCGGTACTGATGCGGCGGATCGACTGGAAGACGTTCGGGCGCATCGTGGCGCTGGGCTTGGCGCCCTTTGTGATGTCCTCAACGGAGGGGCTGCTGCAGGTCGTTCAGAACAGTACTCTGCAGCGGTATGGCGGCGATGCGGCCGTGGGTGCGATGGTCATCATCGGCAGCATCATGCAGTTCATACTGCTGCCGACGGCGGGTCTGACGCGGGGCGCGCAGCCGATTATCAGCTACAACTACGGTGCGCTGCAGTTTGACCGTGTGCGTGCGGCCGTGCGCAAGCTGGTCATGTACTGTGTGATCTGGGTGGGCTCGATGTTTCTTCTGGTGCAGCTCTTTCCCGGTGCCTTTGTGCGGATTTTCAACTCCGACCCGGAGATGATCCGCTTTACCTCTCCCCTGCTGCGCCTGTATATGCTGGGCATGATTTTCATGGGTCTGCAGATTTCTCTGCAGAACTCCTTCGTCGCACTGGGGCAGGCGAAGCGTTCGATCGCCCTCGCCATGCTGCGCAAGCTGATTCTTCTGATTCCTCTGATCCTGATCCTGCCACTCTGGTTCGGCTACAGGGCGGTGTTCTTCGCGGAAGCCATCGTTGACTTCACGGCGGCAGCGGTCACGACAATTGTGTTTGTGACGGGTTTTCGTTCGATTCTGGACGCCAGGCGGCGGGCTGTGGAGACGCGGCGTGGCGGTTGATGTTCGTTTTCGCGCAGCTGTCGATGAGGACAGGAGCGCCATCGGAACCATTCTGGCACGGGCCTATGAGAAGGATTTTCGCATTCTGACACGGGATGTGGATGTGGCGGCGGCACTGATGGCCGGCGGTATCGTGGTGTAACGTTTCCGGGTGCTTGAGGCAGACGGAGAAGTGGTCGCCTGTGTGGCACTCAGCGATGCCAGCGGGCGGGCCTTTGTTGTCGAACCGCGGCGCTTTCGCCTGTTGACGGGACGGATCAGGGGGAGCATTGCTGCCCGGGTCTTCGCCGCTACCCTCTCGAAACCGCTGGACCTGCCGAAGGACGCGGGTTTCGTTGAATATGTCACAGTAGCGGAGGGCTGGCGAGGGCGGGGGTTCGGGTGGCAGCTGCTGACTGAGACGGTGGCAATGGGGCTGTTTGAGCGTTACCGGCTGACGGTGCAGCTGCGCAACCGCGTGGCGCTGGGTTTGTATCGTTCGTTTGGTTTCGTGCCGGTGCGCTGCTATCGTAACGGGCTGTTTGACACGTTTCCGCTGCAGCGGGAGCTGCTGCTGGAATATGTGGGGCAGCGGCAGTGAGCGGGTCCGGGCGGAGATCCTGATGGGGTGCGGGCGGGGATCTGGGCGGGAATTCGGAAACTGGTGGTGCGGAGGACTGCTGGCTGACGGGCGAGCGGCTGTGAGCAAGCAGGGATCCGGTCAGTCAAGTTGTCATGGCAATTGTAGTTTGTTTCGTTGGCCAGCATGTCCTGGATTGCTCAGCTCCTGAATCGCTCAGCCTGCCTTGTTTCTGGGGCCGTGCGCGCTGCTGCACGACGTGCAGGGTCAAGACCGAGAGTTTTACAAAAGAATTTTGTATTTTTCCTCATCTTGCCCACAGAGGGCCGCGCACGCCGTTGCACGACGTGCAGGGTCAAGACCGAGAGTTTTACAAAAGAATTTTGTATTTCTCTTCATCTTGACCACAGAGGGCCGCGCACGCCGTTGCACGGCGTGCAGGGTCAAGATCGAGAGTTTTACAAAAAGAATTTTGTATTTCTCTTCATCTTGACCACAAAGGTCCTGTTCCTGGTCAAGATCGAGAGTTTTACAAAAAAGATTTTGTATTTCTCTTCATCTTGACCACAAAGGGCTGGCTTCTGGTCAAGATCGAGAGTTTTACAAAAAGGATTTTGTATTTCTCTTCATCTTGACCACAGAAGGCCTGTTTCTGGTCAAAATCGAGAGTTTTACAAAAAACATTTTGTATTTCTCTTCATCTTGACCAT
>JASGUW010000175.1 GCA_030055235.1 Bacillota bacterium | reverse complement strand
AATTCGTCGAGCTGTCGAGAAAGGTGAGGAAAAGGAAAGATGACATCGTCCGTGCAGTCGCGCTTAGGATTTCCAACGCACGCATCGAGGCCATCAACAACAAAATCAAGCTGACAATAAGGATGGGCTATGGCTTTCGCAACATCGACAACCTCATCGCGCTGGTGATGCTCAGGTGCTCTGACTTGAAGCCGCAGCTGCCAGGGAGGTGTCAGGCGGCATGACTCCTACCACACATTCTGGCGAAGCCTCCTTATTTATTATCCTTATTTATGTTAAGCGTAAGATTCTGACGATTTGAAGAGCTTTTCGCTCATCCAGCTGCACTGCAGAAGCCGAAGATGCTCTCATCAGGCTGCAAACACTTGAACTTCACTGCGGGATCAGGAAGGCTTCACACAATCACTGCCCAGCCCAAAAGCCCGCCCGCCTGTCTTTTTGTTTTTCGTTTCAGTCCTGCCGGCCAGCAGCTGAAGCAGCAAACAGCCGCCTCCGACCAGGCGGACAGCGGCTGCAGGCGGTGACTAAACCAGAGGCTGCTCAGGTGTCCTCAAGCAGCACATCAACGAGCGGTTCATCAAGGATACCAAAGGGTTTCAGCACATAGCTGTCGGTGTGAGCTCCGCGCGGCGGAGTCCAGGCCGGCGGCCCGGCCCAGGGCACGTGATCGATCGCAAAATGCAGCGGCGCGAAGCTGTTATGGTTGTTGCCCGGGATCTCCAGCTCAATCGTATGGCGGCCGGGCTCAAGGCCCTCAAGCAGCACACGATAGGGCGCATAGATGATCTCTCCATGCCGCCTGCCATTCACAAAAACGCGCACAAGCGGAGCACGGTAGCGGATCAGGCAGAGAGCAAGCGGACGCCCGTCACTCTCGACGGCAAAGCGATAACGGATGCTGCCTCCATAGAAGGGCAGCCCCTGCTGCACCAGATCGCCCCAGCCAGGCGGCAGTTCACGCCTGGTCACCAGCGGCACTGCGCCGTGCAGATCAACGGAAAAGTCACCTAACAGATAGGCGTTCTCCAGCGTCACACGCTTCCCAAAAGGCACTTCAAGTTCGAGCTCATTTCCACCGGGCTCAAGCGTACCCAGAGCAATCCGTTCGATCGCCCGGTCGACAAAATATCCCAGCACCGTGCGCCCGGCCTCCACACCGTTAAGCCAAACGCGGCAGTCGGCGACACGCTCAAGCGCCAGCTCCACGGGCACAGAGATCGCACTGCGGATCACGGTGCGCAGCCGGACACGCTGCAGACGGGCCGTTTCCTGCAGCACCCAGGGCTGAGCGGCGGCGTCATTCCATGCGAAGCGCGCACGCAGCCGTCCGTCCAGCAGCCTAAGATCCTGCTCCTCGAGCAGCTCGCCATCCTCCAGTTCGGCAGAAAAACGGTCGAGCAGCACGACGTTCGGATCGAGCCGTTCCACCACCAGTGAGCCGGGCACGATCCGCGTTGGCGCCCAGACCATCCGTTCGGGCGGCCGGGGCACATAGGCGGCCAGCTTCTCCGCCGGCTCGAGCCGCAGCAGCAGACTGTCGTGTGGGCCCAGGCGGCAGTCGAGCACCGTCCACCCCGGATCTGCCGGGTCGAGGCCCGCCTCAAGCGGGCGGCTGCTGCCATCGGCGCTGTCGAAGAGCGTGACGCGCCAGCTGCCGCGGAGGCGCAGCAGATAGTCGGCAGGCGGCGTCAGGTCAGGCAGCTCGACCCGCGTGCCGCGGGCGATAAAGAGCCAGCGTGTCCCGCAGGATTCCTCCCGCAGCTGTGTGATGTAGTCGGTCGAGCGGGAGCCGTCCGCGCGGCGCAGCTCCAGCTCGCGCCAGGGGGCCAGGCGGCGGCAGAGCGCGGCAGGCTCGACGGGGAGCGGCGTCCGGCCGGCATAGAGATCCGCCAGATCACGGGCGAGAGCGGGAGTGGCGGAGGCGGGCTTCGCATCAATAAAATGAGGCATTGGACCCAGTGTCAGCAGCTGGCCTCCGGCCTGGCAGAACCGCGCCAGCGCCTCTACAGTCGTGCCGCGCAGCGTCAGAACCTCTGGTATCAGCACAACATCGTATTCCATCGCGCCGACACGGAAGCGGCCGGGCGTGTTCTGTTCGCCGACGAGATCGGGCAGCAGCGACTCGGCAACAAAGTCGAAGTCCAGCTGACTTGTCAGCAGCAGGCTGGTCAGGGATTCAAACTGTTCCTCGAAGCTCTGGATGCGGTCGAGATTGCGGTCGCCCGGACCCCAGAGCAGCCAGAGGCTCTCGACCGGATGGATGACCGCGATGCGCACGATCGGGCGGCCGCGGGTCAGGGCGACGTTGACGCGGGAGAAGTGGTCCTCAATCAGGGGCCAGTCAAGATGCCACGGCGACTGCTCACCGATGGGCGGCGGATAGTCGCGCTTGGCGATACCGAGCATGGAAACCCAGGCCAGGTGCGGCACGCGCACGGTAACACCGAGCGCCGCCTGCCAGTCGCCCTGCAGCTTGTAGCCGCGGAAATCAAAGTCGTAGTTGGTGACGCCGTAGAGCTCGGAGAGCATGCCTTCGCGGCCGTACTGATGGACGGCGGACTGGCACTGCTTGGCGGTCGTGAACTCGATGCGATCACAGAGCATGTCAATGCCTGGGATGGTAAAGGAACGGTAGGAGCGCATGGTGTCGCCGAGGGCTGCGGTCTGTGAGGTCAGCGTTGGCTCCTCCATCATGTGGCCGGTCAGCGGCAGGCCGTTCGCCTGACACCAGGCGCCTACGGTATCGGCGAAAGCTGTGGCGAAACGCTCGGCGATGAAGTCGTGGATCAGCCAGCGCAGCTCCGACACTTCGCCGTCCGGCAGGTCCCAGACATACTCGGGCAGGCGCTCGAGCAGATCGCGGCCATGGCGCCGCCGGAAGTCTTCCGGGAAATCGTCGCTCCAGGGAATCGTGACGGGGGTGGTGTCGGCGGCGGTCGCCAGGCGGTTCTTGCGGCTGAACTGGGGTTCGTCGGTGAAGATCGCCGGGCAGGTCGTGCCAAAGTGTTCGCCCACGACCTCTTTGTAGCGCTCGTGGGTGATCTCAATGAAGCGGCGGATCGCCTGCGGGTTCAGGCTGTCGACATAGGCCTCGTTGTTGAAGCGGGGGTTGTCCGGCTCAATGATATGAAAGGCAAAGACCTCCCCCTCTTCCGGCAGCAGGTCGCGGGTTGCTGTGTCTCGGTCAGTGCGCTCGAAGTTGCTGCCGAGGGCCGCGGCGGTGTCGGCGGGGTTCGCGGCGGCGAGGGCGGCTGCGAGCGCAGCGCTGGTGGCCTCCGGGTCGAGGCGCCTGCAGGCGGCGAGGGTGCCGTCGGGATTCCAGGCGCAGTGCCAGGCGGCGTAGAGTGTGCCCGACTGCGCCGGACCGGCCGGGCTGCGGGTCAGAACCAGGCGCCTGGCGCGGTAGCAGTGGTCGCGGGTGACGAGGCCGCCCGCGAAACCCGAAGGCCAGCGGTCTTCGTCATAGAGCCAGGCCAGCATCCCGGTTTCATGGCAGTGTTCCACCGTGGAGCGAACGATCTCCATGAATTCGTCGCTGAGATAGGGGATCTGCAGGCCGTCGCGGACATGGAGGTGGGCGCCGCCGAAGCCCATCTGGCGAAAGCCGTCCATCTGGCGCTTGAGTTCTTCGGCGTCGAGGGCGGTATTCCAGGCCCAGAAGGGGGTGCCGCGGTAGACGGCGGCGGGATCGGCAAATTGATCAGGTGACCAGTTGTTCAGACTCTCGGGGTAAAGCATCAGGGCACCTCCCTATGATGATGTCTCGATGATACCAGTCCCTGCTCTTCCGTCTGCCTCTGTTATTGTGAATTTGAACTGTTTTGGTAGATTAGAACTGCTTTGGCGGATTGGAAATGGACAAAAACTCGAGTTGTGTCAGCGGAAAGTGACACAACTCCAAAACTTGGCCATTTGGAGGGGGAAATGGACAAAAAAGCGAGTTGTGTCAGCGGAAAGTGACACAACTCCAAAACTTGGCAAATCCACCCTTGACTTTGACAAAAACCCTTGTTGTGTCAGCAAAAGGTGAATCAAAAATGGGTTG
>JASGUW010000174.1 GCA_030055235.1 Bacillota bacterium | reverse complement strand
AGCTGGGGCAGACGATAGATCTGGCCGCCCGCGGAGAGGGTGGCACAGGGCCCTACAAGTATCAGTTCTATGTCCTGCGCTCCAATGGTAACCGAGTGAACTTCAGGAAGACTCCGGTCTCCTCGAACATCTACCCCTGGACACCGGTGACGCCAGACACCTATACCCTGGGCGTCGATGTCTATGATTCGTCTGGCAAGAAGGTCACGCAAACGAAGACGATTACGGTCTTACCGTAGGAAAAATTACGATTCAGATCGTTTATGGGTTTAAGGGGGCTGTCTCAAAACATGAAGGCAGCTCCCTTACTTGTTCGGAAACGGCTGACATCCTGAAAACGGGAGGGCATTGCTTTTCGAGGCTTCATCCGTTTTCGAACAAGGTCTTCAAGCGTACGGGTAAACAAGCAAAATGGGATGTCTGTTTTCGGCCGTGGTCTTCTTGTCTGGTCCGATGACAGTCAGCAGCGCCTGCTAAGAGGGAATCCATGAGTGGCGCTTTGCCGGAGAATTTCGCCCTTGTTCAGGACTGAGCTCTCAGAATGCCGGCCGTGAATCCTGTCTTCGCTTTTATTGTGGAATGTCGTCAGGGAGGGCGACGGCAAAGTCCTTCCCGGCAGATCAGGAAGACAGCCATGCTGGATGAAGGCATGTGCGCATGTTCAACGTGATAGACAAATCACCTTCCGCTCGGAAGCGGTGCCACAGGCCGCCTGGCTGATGCAGCTCCACCTGCGACCCGCAGATCGTCCCAATCTGCTTGACAGGACAGCTTCTGGCAGGGAGGGTGACTTGAGGCGTAGAGAAGATGATTACGCCCCCTGCAGACGGGGAAAGCATACGAGCCCGGCGAAGCCTCCTTTTACAATGCTTCTTTGCTGTGTCCGTGTGCCTGGAGCTGCAAACACAGAGGAAGCCTCTGAAATTTGCTATATTGTGAGAATCTTTTCGAGGCTTCAGCGCTGACCATGGACGGAGGGAAGTATGGCGTTTAACCCCCATTTCTACGTACAGGGATCTGAATACGATGCGCTCAAGTATCTGAGTGACTCAACTAAAGCACATCTTTTTAAATCTTGGGCCGTGCCCTTCAGAGAGAAGGTTTTTCCTCTTATCGATGAGGAGCCGTTCGCCAGACTCTACGACGATAAAGCTTCCAGGCCTGAAACGCCCATTAATGTCCTGGTCGGAGCTCTCATTCTGAAGGAACTTTTTGACATACATGACCAGGAAGTTTATGAAAAAATCATGTTCGATGTCTCGTTCCAATATGCTCTTCGCACAACAACGTATCGTGAACAGCCTATGGATTATAACAGTCTGGGCCTTTTCAGAGAACGAAATACCGCCTATGAAGCCATGACAGGTGTTGACCTTATCGAAAACTGCATCCTTAAACTAAGCTCGGAACTTGCCGAACTGATGAATTTCTGTTCCCAATTCCATCACAAGGATGCCCCCACGATTATCTCAAGGATCAAGAAAATGAGGCGCATGGAAGTTCTTTACACGAGCGTGCGCAACTTGGTAAAGCGGGTCGATGAGCAGGGAACTGATACCATAGCGAAACGTCTAAGGCATTATCTGGACGAAAATGACCTCAGAAAGATGATCTATTACTGTTGGCCTGAAGAAGTAGATTCCAGAACCGAGGACCTTCTTCAGGATGCCAGGCGCATTCTCCAGACCTGTAAGACTAATTACGACCAGACCAGCGAATACCTCCAGATGATCAGGGTGCTGAAAGAGCCTTGGAGATCTTGATGATTCGTGAAAGACCAGAGAGATCGGCCTGACAGATGAACTCTGACGCAAGCTTCCCGCGCCGACAGGGGCTCCAAAGGGATAATGAGATGAAGCGAACTTAGACAGCAGTTCTATATATTAAGTAGTAGTTATAGATCAGCTCCAGCTGATTTTTAAGCATCGGATTGCTTGACAGCTGACAGGCGTTAACGTATTGTCGGAAATGATTTTTTCCGAATCAAAGTGAAAGACTGTGAACGGAAGAGTAGGCTGTCGTGAAGTTTCAGAGAGTCGATGCGGGTGGGAATTCGACACGGAGCAAGAGCTGAAAAACATCCGGGAGTCTCCAACCGAAAGCGGGTGCAGGCAGTCGAATGCCATGAGCCATGCCGGTAGGCTTGGAAGTACTTGCCGCTTTAAGGCAAAGATGAGTGGGCAGATCCTTCGGGGGATCTGCCAATTTGGGTGGTACCGCGAACATGAACCTTCGTCCCTTGGGGAGCGAAGGTTTTTTATTTAAGGAGAGAAAAAACATGAGGGACTTTTCCAGAAGCCACTATTGCGGAAGAGTCAGGGAAGCCGACATCGACCACAAGGCCACTGTCATGGGCTGGGTACAGACCAGCAGGGATATGGGTGGCGTTATTTTTATTGACCTGAGAGACAGGACAGGAGTCCTGCAGGTGGTCTTTGACTACCAGAATTTTACGGAAGAGCAGTTCAGGGCTGTCGAGCGTTTAAGGTCGGAGTATGTAATCGCTGTCAGGGGCACGGTGAGAGAGAGGGATGAGGAGACCTATAATCCCAAGATTCCCACGGGTACCGTGGAACTGAAGGCCGAAGAGTTCAGGGTGTTCTCCGAAGCCAGGACATTGCCGTTCCCCATAGATGACAATGTCAACGTAAGAGAAGACCTGAGAATCAAGTATCGGTACCTGGATTTAAGACGGCCGAAAATGTATCAGAACTTCCTCCTGAGAAACAAGGCGGTCAAGAGCATCCGAAACTATCTGGAAGACCATGAGTTTATGGAGGTCGAGACCCCTGTTCTGACCAAGAGCACTCCGGAAGGTGCCAGGGACTATCTGGTGCCGAGCCGCATTCATCCGGGTGAGTTCTATGCCCTGCCGCAGTCGCCGCAGGTCTTCAAGCAGCTGCTGATGGTCGGGGGCTTTGACCGCTACTACCAGATTGCCAGGTGCTTCAGGGATGAGGACTTACGGGCGGACAGGCAGCCGGAATTCACGCAGGTGGATATGGAAACCTCCTTTTTGAGCAAGGAAGAAATACTGGACCTGCTGGAAGACCTGTTCAAGACGATTTTTAAAGATGCGCTGGGTGTGGAGTTTACTAAGCCCTTCCCCAGAATTACGTATCAGGAGGCCATGGACTCCTATGGTACGGATAAGCCGGATCTTCGCTTCGGCATGAAGATCGTGGATGTGACGGAAGAGGTCAGAAATTCCGATTTCAAGGTCTTTGTCGATGCCCTGAAGTCAGGCGGTGCGGTGCGTTCCATCAACATCAAGGGCGGCAATGCGCTGAGCCGGACGGAAATTGATGAGCTGACGGAAAAGGCCATTTCCTACGGGGCCAGAGGCATGGCCTGGATCGGCATAGATGAAAACAGAAAACTGCGAACGATTCTGACCAAGTATTTTTCCGACGCGGATATGGAAGCCCTGCTGCGGAAAATGGAAGTGGAGCCAGGTGATTTCCTGATCTTCTGCGCCGACCGGCTGGAGGTCATCTGCCGCACCCTGGGTGCTCTGCGGCTCGATATCGGGGATCTGCTCGGCCTTCGCAAAAAAAATGACTTTAAGTTCCTGATGGTGGTGGACTTCCCGCAGTTTGAATACTCTGCGGAAGAAAAACGCTATGTGGCAATGCATCATCCCTTTACCATGCCGCTGGCCGAAGACCTGGAGAAGATGGAGTCAGATCCCTTGAGCGTCAAGGCCGAGTCCTATGATGTGGTCCTGAACGGGATTGAGCTGGGCTCAGGTTCCCTGAGAATCTATCGCCCCGATATCCAGGAGCGGATGTTCAAGCTGCTCGGCATCAGCGATGAGGAAATTGACCGGCGTTTTGGTCACATTATTCAGGCCTTCCAGTATGGGACGCCGCCGCATGGGGGCTTTGCCTTTGGCCTGGACCGCCTGATCATGCTGATGGCCCAGGAGGACAGCATCCGGGAGGTGATTGCCTTCCCGAAGAACAAGGAGGCGGAGTGTCTCCTGACGAATGCGCCAAGTCCCGTGGATGACAGGCAGCTTGAGGACCTGGGCATTGCCGTGACGCTGGCCGACGGCAGTGTCAAGGGTGCGCCTGTTGTCAGGAAGGCAGAGCCGGAAGAGACCGTAGATATTGAGTCCTATGCCGAGATGTCCATGCTGTATCTGGACGATCGTTCGCGGGCCGCTTTTGAGAAGCATCTGGAGCAGCGTATCGATATGACCGCGGATCTGAGGGCTTTGAAGCTTGAGCGGTACCAGCCGACGATACAAGTCCGGCCCGTTGCGAATGCCACCAGACGGGATGAAGTGAAGGTGGAATTTACGGCAGAGGAGCTCTTTGCCGGTACCGAACGGACGGAAGAGGGCTACATACTGGTGCCCGGCATTATTGAGGAAGCATAGAAAGGAGGAAGAGATGATGGATGCCAGACAGAGATACCTGGAGTATTTTGACAGGCTTGAAAGAGACAATGAGAACATCAAGGCCTACCGGACCATAGCCAGGGAAGAGGCCCTGAAAGCGCTGGAAGAGAACGAATCGCCGTTCCCCGTCGTTTTTTCTGATCAGATTTCTACCAGGGGTATCAGGACTACGGCAAATTCCCGGATGCTGGAAAACTACATTCCTCCTTTTGACGCTACGCTTGTAGACAAAGTGAAAAAGGCCGGGGGCGTCATGCTGGGTAAGACCATGGCCAGAGAATTCGGCGTGGGTGAGACTGAGAATGCGTACGGCAGCTGTGCCGCCGTGGCTCACGGTGAAAACATTTTGGGCTTTGCCAGTGATTACGATGGCTCTATCCATATGGGCGCCCGGGAATATGGGCTTTTTGCCTGTACGCCCAGCTATGGCAGTGTTTCCCGCTACGGAATCATTCCCGTAGCCTCCTCCATGGATCGGGTGGCCATTCTGGCAAAACGCTTTGAGCAGATTCCGGCGGCGCTGGACATGGTGGCCGGCAGGGATGAGAGAGACGGCTCGACGTTTTCCTGTGACGGGGATCTGTCTGAGCTTGAGGCGCCAGATCTGCGGGACGTGACATTTGCCCTGGTAGACGGGCTTGAAGGTAGTGAGGCGGCGGAAGACTTGTTTAAAAAGTTGGGTCGGCCGCAGGATAAGCTTCGCCTGGAATCTCTGCCCTATGCCCTGCCCGCCCACGAAATTCTTTCGAGCGGCGAATTTGCGACCAATATGGAGCGCTATGACGGTATTGGTTTCGGCTACCGCGCCGGCGAATACGGCAATGTGGAGGAACTGTACAAAAAATCCCGGACAGAGGGTCTGGGCCGGGAGGTTCAGGCAAAGATCATTTTTGGCAACTTCTGCTTAAGTGAGGGGAAATACGAGGCCTACTATGTGCAGGCCATGAAGGCCAGAACCATGGTCAAGGAAGAGCTTGAAAAGCGGCTTGAGACCTACGAGTTTTTACTGGCTCCGGCAGATAAGCGTCTGGCAGCCGCCCTGTATCTGGCCGGACTGCCCATCATCTCAATGCCCTTTGGAAAGACAAGTTTGCTGATTGCGGGCAGTGCCTTTAATGATAAGAGGCTGCTGGCGTTTGGCGGAGAGATTCTTTCCCGACTGGAAAGGGAAATCTAATGGCGAAGAATTATGAAACGGTCATGGGTTTGGAAGTTCACGTTGAGCTCAAGACAAACACCAAGATCTTCTGCAACTGTTCCACGGCATTCGGCGGAAAACCGAACGAACATACCTGCCCTGTCTGCCTGGGTCTGCCGGGTACCATTCCGGTCCTGAATGAAAAAGCTCTGGACCGGGCCGTGACGGCGGGTCTGGCGACCAATTGTCAGATTACCAGGGTGGGGCGGCAGGACAGAAAGAATTACTTTTACCCCGACCTGGCCAAGGGCTTCCAGACGTCTCAGGGGGACGGTCCTATCTGCTATGGCGGCTATCTGGATATTGAGACCACTGAGGGCAAAAAGAGAATCAGGATTAACCGGATACATATTGAAGAGGATGCCGGCAAGCTGGTCCATGAAGAGGGACTGGGCAGCCTGGTGGACAACAACAGAGCCGGTGTGCCCCTGGTTGAGATTGTTTCCGAGGCGGATCTGAGGTCGGCGGAAGAGGTGCTGGCCTATCTGCATAAGCTGCGGGCCATTCTGACCTATACGGGTGTTTCTGATGCCAGGATGAATGAGGGCTCCTTCCGCTGTGATGTGAACCTGTCCATCCGGGAAAGAGGGGCGGAAAGCTTCGGCACCCGGGTTGAGATGAAGAACCTCAACTCCTTCCGCTCCATTCAGAGGGCCATTGAGTTTGAGACCGCCCGCCAGATAAAGGTCGTCGAGGAAGGGGGGGAGCTGTTCCAGGAGACCAGGGGCTTTTCCCAGGACAGCGGCAGGACCTACTCCATGAGGACAAAGGAAGACGCGGCCGACTATCGCCTGATGCCCGAGCCGGATCTGATGCCTATCGTTATCACGGAAGAAAAGATAAGAGAGTTAAGGGACAGTCTGCCTGAGCTGCCGGATGCCAGAAAGGACAGATATATAGAAAAATATGGCCTGGGCAACTACGATGCCGAGCAGCTGATCTCTTCCATTGAGCTGGCCACGTTTTTTGAAGAGACCGTTAAAGCGGGAGCGGATCCCAAGGCGGCGGCCAATCTCATCATGACCGATCTGTTCAGGCTGACCGGAGCCGAAGATTTTCAGGTGGACATGGCGCCGGCGGATTTTGCGAAGGT
The DNA here is from genome assembly GCA_030055235.1 of Bacillota bacterium. Taxonomy (GTDB): domain Bacteria; phylum Bacillota; class Clostridia; order Saccharofermentanales; family Fastidiosipilaceae; genus JAEZYR01. Next base: position 5,644 of record JASGUW010000174.1, on the reverse strand, counting down.
CATCGAATATGTGGATACAGGCAGAATCAACCTTGGCAGCGCCAGGAAAGTTCTGGAGATCATGTTCGAGAATCCTGACAGAAGCCCTGAAGCCATCGTTGTCGAAGAGGATCTGGAGCAGATCAATGACAGAGCGCTTTTGTCTCCTGTTATTGATGAGGTTCTGGCCAGAAGCGTAAAGGCTGTCAGGGAGTATCAGGCCGGGAAGGAAAAGGCTCTGCAGGCCATCATCGGCCAGGTCATGGGGAAAACCCGGGGGAAGGCCAATCCCCAGCTGACCATCGACCTGCTGAAGGAAAAGATCGGCTGACAGGCCGGCTGGGCGGGTCGGCTGGGCGGGTCGGCGGTCAGGGCTGGCGCTCCGATGTGGGCTGAGACTAGAGGCCGTCGATAGTGCGAAAGGCCAACGATAGTGTGTAAGCCACCGACGGTGCGCAAGACCAACGATAGTTCGAAAAACCACCGATAGTGCGTAAGAAAGCCTGCAGCAGCAAGCTGCGGGCTTTTGGTTGTGACGGACGGGTTCGCTTCTTTCCGGTGCAGCCCGATGCAGCTCTGCGGGGCCAGTCAAGAGAAGCCAGGCGAGTTCAGGTAAGGGCAGGAGAGATTCGGTGGGGCAAGGGGAAGAAGCGCTTTTTGAGTCTGACGCCACTAACTCAGAGAACGACTAAGGTATCTAAACGTTCCACGATTCAGATTTTTGCGATCGACCTTGCGAAAGCTTGAAATATTGCTCGAGATGGCGAACGGCGGTGTGCAAAATTTCAACCTTTCGCAGTTTTTGAGCTCTCTTTACGCATAATTATCCGCATTATTGCATAATATCAATACAATACGCATAGATACGAATATTAATGCGATCAACCTTGCGAAAGGTTGAAATTTTGCACAAATGGTCAGCGGTGGTGTGCAGTTTTTCAAGCTTTCGCAGTTATATAGCCCATGCCACTGCTTTTTGGTGGAAGCAAGCGCATCGCTGCCCGTGATATGTTCATTTTCCTCTCTTCTGAATGATATTGAGCTGGAGTATACACAGGATGATCTCGTTAGCGTGATCCTGGATGTAGCTACAAAATTACCGACACTTCTGATCTCTTTCAATGGCTTCCCGAACACCCCATATAGACTCAAAACACAAGAAAGCAACTATCACTACGGGGGATTGCATCATTAACTGCGTTTCAGCTTGAAGAACGACTAAAAATGACTGAGCCGCAGGCGTTCAGTCATTTCTCACAGCATGACCCGGAAACTTGCTGCTAGAGCCAGGCGACGTGGAGCCAGGGGTCGCGGAGCCGGCGGTCGGCGTCGCGCTCGGGATCGACCAGGAAGAGCTCGCTTGTATAGCGGATCCCACGGCGGGTGAAGAGGAGGCGGTCCTCCGGCGAAGCCTCCATGGCGCCGATGCCCAGCAGGGTGGCGCCGCAGTCGGCGGCGAAGCCCGACGCCGCCTCCAGAAGCAGGGCCAGCGCCGTATCGACATGCGGCGGCGCGGTGCGGGGCAGGAGGAGGGCGGCGCCAAGCAGGGGCACGGTGCCGCCGGGCTCAGGAAACGGCGGCAGCCCCAGACCGCGCATGATGGGAGCGGGCACCCGCCGCAGCCAGGCCGCCGCGCCGTTGTAGCGCCGCACCTGATACTGCTTGACCGGGCGCTGGTCGATGACATGGAGACAGGCGACAGCTTCGCCGGAAGCATCCGTCAGGGCGAAGAGGCCGTCAGAAGAAAAAGAGCTGTCGGCTAGGTCTCGCTCGGCGGCCAGAGCGGAAGTAGCATCGCAGGCACGGCTCCCCGCCAGCAGCGTCCAGCCATCCGGCAGTCTGTCCCCACGCCCCGGCCGCCGCTGCCGTGCCAGAGCCGGCAGCAGGTGAACCCGGTAGCGGCCCTGGTGCACGTAGAGCGGGATGCTCGGGCGTGGCCGAGCCAGGAGGCGGAGGGCGGCCTGGTTTTCGCTCAGGATCGTCGTGTACCAGAGGTCGACCAGGGGCCGGGTCGTCTCAATCATCCAGCGGTAGAGGGCGGCGATGAAGCGGATTTTGCCGCGCCACTCCGGCAGCAGCTTTAGGCCGGCCAGATAGCCGACCCGCTGCTGCCTGCCCCCGACCCAGACCTGACGCACGACACAGGAGCCGCAGCCGAGCACGCGCTCGGGAGCCGCCGTCTCCGACAGCACGAAGACCCGCAGCGCCACGCCCTCCGCCGCCCAGGAGCGGATGGGGTCGGGGTCACGCAGATAGGCGAGCTCGATCTGCCCCGGGAAGGCCTCGGCGTGAAAAAGCGGGGCCAGAGCGCGCCCGTCCGCCGTCTCGTCCAGAATGCGGACGGTGAAGCGGTCGCCGTCGAAGAGCTTCGCATCAATCATCATCCACACTCATTTGGGCAGCTCATCCAGATTGGCGCCGAGCGGGATCGCGTATTTCTGTGTTACCTCGCCGCCGATATTGAGGTTCATGGCCCAGAACAGGTACCAGAGCCCCGGCGTGCCGCGCCGCAGCGCCGCCCAGGCCCGCTGCCAGAAGATCCCCGGCCGCCCGAAGGCCTGTCTGGCCTCCAGGCACAGCGCGCTGAGTTTTTCCGCCGAAATCCGTTTGGGCTCGAAGGCGAAGTCGCCGTAGCGATAGTCGTCGGCCAGCCACCAGCGCTCGTAGCGCAGCCTCCCTTCGGTCTCCAGGCGGCGGTAGAGCGGCGTCCCCGGCCAGGGCAGCAGGTGGTTGAAGGCGGCGGTGTAGAAACGGTGCCGACGGGCGAAGTCGAGCGTGCGGGCGACACTTGCCTCATCGTCGTGGTCATAGCCGAAGACGAAGGTCGCATAGATCCCGAGCCCGGCCTGATGGATGCGCCGCACCAGCTGGTCGCGCTCGTCGGGGAGGAGGTTGACCTCCTTCTTCATCTGGCGCAGGTTCTCACTCTCCAGACTCTCAAAGCCGATCAGGATGAACTCACAGCCGGCCTGGCGCAGGGCCGCGAGCAGCTCCGGGTCGCGGGCCATCGAGAGCGTCCCCTGGCCGGCCCACTTGAACTTTTCTTTACGCAAAGCCTGCAGCAGCTCCCCGAGATAGCGCCGGTTTGCCACCAGATTGTCGTCGACCAGGAAGTGCAGGCGCCGCCCCGAGTCATGGAGGTCGCGGATGACATCGGCGACCGGGCGAGGGTGGTAGGCTGAGCCGTAGTAGGAGGCGATGGCGCAGAAGTCGCAGTGATGGGGGCAGCCGCGCCCGGTCTCTTCCAGGCCGACGGGTACATAGCGCTTGCCGGCATAGATCGAGCGGTCGGGGGCGGGTGGCAGTGCGCCGCTGCCTCCCTCATAGCGGGGGGCCAGGTGGCCGCGGGCAGCGTCATCCAGCAGGCGGCCCCAGACCGCCTCAGCATTGCCGATGACCAGGGCGTCGGCGTGGCAGGCGGCTTCGTCCGGCAGCAGGGTCGGGTGATAGCCGCCCAGGACGACCGGCAGGCCCTGCGCCCGGAAACGGTCGGCCAGCTGGTAACTGCGTTTGGCGGTATAGGTCTCTACCGCAATGGCGACGAGGTCGACATCCGGCGCCATGGGCACGAGCTCCAGGCGGTCGTCGGCCAGGCTGGCCTCCCAGCCCCCGTGCGCCCGCGTCAGGGCGGCGAGCACGGCGACGGCGAGCGGCTCCATCTTCCAGGTGGCGATGTAGCGTTCGCCGGGCTTCTTCCCGATGGCCGGGACGACGAAGAGAATGCGGCGCGTCACGGCCCGGCCTGCACTTGGGGGTCGAAAAACCTGGTCTCCAGCATGGCACAGAGGCAGTGGTAGATGGGCAGGTGGTATTCCTGGATCTCGTCGGTGTCGCTGCCGGGAGCGATGATGGCGGCGTCACAGAGGGGGGCCAGACGGCCGCCGCCGCGACCCAGCAGCCCCAGCACGCGGATGCCGCGGCGCCGTGCCGTGTGGGCGGCATGGATGAGGTTCGCGGAATTGCCGGAGGTGGAGAGCAGCAGGAGGCAGTCGCGGGCTTCGCCTAAACCATTAAGGATTTGGGCGAAGGTCCACGCTGCGTCCGCATCATTCTGCCAAGCCGTGGCCAGGGCCGGGTGGCCGGTCAGGGAGAGGGCCGGCAGGGCGCCCTGGAGCTGCGCTTCCCCTGCGATCGGGCGGGGGAGGCGGAAGGACTTCATCAGCTCACCGACGATGTGTTCGGCGTCGGCCGCCGAGCCGCCGTTGCCGGCGGTGAGCAGCTTGCCGCCGTTGAGGTAGCTGTCGACAAGCGTGCGGTAGACCGCCAGGATGTCGGCGCGGCAGGGGGCAAGGGCGGGGTGGCGGGTCATGAGGCGGTCGAGCTGAGCCAGCACCGGAGCCTGGTCCGCCGCGGGCAGGAGGGCGAGCTCGATGCCAAGCCCGGCAGCCGCGGTCAGGCAGGCGGCCAGGTCGCCGATCGCTTCGCCGCTCGCGGCGGGAACGATGCGGCAGGCGGCGCGGGCGCTGGGCAGGGCCTCGGCGGCGATGACGGCCTCCATGGAGGGGCGCAGCAGGTCTTCGGCGCGGACGAAGATGCTGCCCAGGACAATGCACTCGGGGTTCAGGAGGTCGATGAGGTTCGCCAGGCACTGGCCGAGATGGCGGCCGACTTCTGTATAGAGACGGCGGGCGTGGGGGTCGCCGGCCCTGGCCAGCGCGGCCAGGTGGCCGGCATCGGGGCTTTCTCCGGCTGCCAGCCAGGCGGGTGGGTCGCCGGCTTGCTGCCACTCGGATTCGCGGAGGGCGCACAGCTTGGCGATGCCGGAGCCGGAGATGAAGCCTTCGACCGAGCCGGCCTTCCCGAAGCCTGTGGGGCCGTCGTCGTGGAGGCGGACATGGCCGATTTCGCCGGCCGTGAAGGTCGGCCCCTGCAGCAGGCGGCCGTCCAGAATGAGGCCCGAGCCAAAGCCCGTGCCCATCGTGGCGAAGATCAGGGATTTGGTGCCGATGCCTGCGCCGAGCTTCCATTCGACGAGGGCACCGGCCTTAGCGTCGTTTTCCAGAAAAGCCGGGATGCCAAAGGCCTCTTCAGCCAGCCGTACCAGGGGGATATTGACCCAGCCGGGGAGGTGGGGCGGATTCAGAATGACACCTTCCGCGGAATTGAGTGGGCCGCCGCAGGAGATGCCGACCGCCTCCGGCCAGCGTTCGCCGCGGTGGCAGCCCTGCGCGGCGAGGAGTTCCCCGGCCGCAGCCGTGATCTTTTCCCAGGCAGCCGGGAAGCCGGCCTCTGGCTCAGTCGCAAAGGACGTCCTGCCGAGGATTTGGACCCGCGGCTCCCGATAGCGGTCGCAGGCCGAGAGGGAGACCGCCGTTTTCGTGCCGCCAATATCGATTCCCAGAATCAGACGTTCGGGCATGGGCATGTACCTCGTTTCGCTGGAGAAGTCGCCTCAGTTTAGCATCAGCGCCAGGTTTGGCGGGATGTTCCGGGCAAGCGCCTGAGAGGAGCCTCTTGTGCTTTTGGCACAAACGGCCTTTTTTGGCCAGCTGTGGCCAATTTTTTCGTTCCTGTCCCGATTCCGGGGAACCTGCGCACTTTTTGGCCACCTGTAGACAAGTTTTTCTGCTCCTGCCCCGTTAGAGGCACCGCAGCAAGTGTCGCCCGCACAACTGCTGTTCATCAATTCGTTTGCCGCCGCTTTGAGATCACAAAGCGGCGGTGC
>JASGUW010000173.1 GCA_030055235.1 Bacillota bacterium | reverse complement strand
TCTTGCAAAGAAGAAGGCTGCCGAAGAGAAGAAATACAAGCGTCGAAGCATAATAGCGAATATGGAGTCGTGCAACAGGAGAGTAGATTTCCTCATCGAGGTATTGTTGACCTGTGATCTGGAAGCTGTGGAGGCCGAACTTTTAAGCGCCTGAGTCTATGGGTAGGGCAAACTATGCCGAAAAAACGGGTGGCAACGAGAATATAGGGCTCATAGCACTCACTAAAAGGTGGAACATTGCCCAAACATGTCCGATTTGACTGCTGAGAAGATATCTCTTGCATCAAACATGCATTTGCTCACTCTTGTTGCCATATTGTCATAATCCTCGCCGGGGCCGTGGAGAAAATCGCAGAATTGGTTGACGTAACTGGCAACTTACGCTATAATTTTCGGACAGGAATAAACGGACCGTCACACTAAACCACGATTTGTGAAGCATACTGACTCAGGTGAACGGGACACAGCAGAGTAAAATGTAACATTTTACACAGCAACAACAGGTATCAAACGGACTGCTATCAAGTCAGATTGGAGTGGATGATGGCAAAAAAGAAAGCATTAAACATCAAGCAACGCGGATCGTTTCGAGCTGATCTGGCCTACTTGTCCATGCTGCTGCCTGGACTGGCCTTTATGTTCTGCTTCAACTATCTGCCAATGCCGGCTATCATCATGGCGTTCAAGCGCTATGGGCTGGCTCCCGTTCCGAAGGATTTCCCGATCCAGAACCCCTTCATCTACTCGCTCTTCGTAGAGAACCCCTGGGTCGGCCTGCAGAACTTCCAGTTCTTGATCCGGACGCCCAGTATGGGGGACTATGTACGCAACACCGTTGGCTACAACCTCATCTTCATGGTGGTTGGGACCGTCGTCGCCGTTGCCATCGCAATTGGGGTCAACGAGCTGCGCAACCGTCTGGCAGCGAAGTTCTACCACACGGTTATCTTCCTGCCTTACTTCCTCTCCTGGATCATCGCCTCTTATGTCGTTTATGCTTTCCTCTCAACGAACGGCATCATGAACAACCTGCTGGTCTCCTTTGGCGGTGCAACGGTTGACTGGTATCGCACTCCGCGCTACTGGCCCTTTATCCTGATCTTTGCAAACGTATGGAAACATTCGGGGTACTCGTCGATCCTCTATCTATCGACGCTGACCGGCTTCGACCAGGAGGTCTATGAGTCAGCGGCGATTGACGGTGCCACGAAGTGGCAGCAGATCCGCTACATCACCGTACCTCTGCTGACGCCCATGATCGTGCTTCTGCAGATTCTGGCTGTCGGCCGTATCTTCGGTTCTGAGTTTGACATGTTCTACTCGCTGCCGAACGGTTCCGGCCCACTCGCCAAGGTAACAACGACGATCGACGTCTTCGTGTACAACGCCCTGCGCACCGGTGCTCAGCTGGGCCTGCCCTCTGCGGCAAGCTTCTTCCAGGCTGTTGTTGGCTTCGTTCTGGTACTGACCACCAACTTTATTGTCCGTCGCTTTGATGCCGACATGGCGCTGTTCTGATTGGGGGAGGGAAAGAAAGATGTCAAAGACGAGTATCGCTCAACCCGCTAAGAAAGCAAAAAAGACCCAAGAACTCAACGCTGTTTCCCCGGTCGCCAACGTCATCATGCACATTGCCTTCATTTTGATCTGTATGACGGTGCTGGTTCCACTCTGGGTCATCGTAGTCGCCTCACTCACCCCTGAGATGGAGCTGATCGAGGAAGGCTACAAGTTCTACGCGAAGTCTCTCACGCCTGAGGCCTATGGTTTCCTCTTCCGTGAAGGTTCCATCATCTTCACGGCCTACAAGAACACGATTATCGCAACGCTTGTTGGCATGGCTCTCTCGGTTGTCTCAATCAGTCTCTATGCCTATCCGCTTTCGCGTAAAGAATTCCGCTTCCGCCGCTTCTTTACCTTCGTCAGCTTCTTCACCATGCTTTTCAACGCCGGTGTGGTGCCGTTCTACTTTGTCTCACGTCAGATTCTGAAAATCGACAACTCGCTCTTCGCCCTCTTCCTGCCGCTTTCATTCAGTGCCTACTGGGTCATCGTTATGCGCACCTTCTATACCTCGAATGTGCCGGACGGTGTCATTGAATCAGCGCGCATTGACGGTGCCAGCGAGTGGCGCACCTTCATCCAGATCGTTCTTCCTCTGGCGAAGCCCGGCCTGGCGACCGTCGCTCTCTTCTCGGCGATCGGCATCTGGAACAACTTCTTCAACTGCATGCTGCTGGTTGATACCGCGGAGCACTACAACCTGCAGTACATGATCTACAGTACCCTGAGCAATGCCCGTTTCCTCTCAGAGATGGCGACACAGGTCTCCTCCCTCGGTGAGACTATCGCCCGCCTGCCAACCAACGCCTTCCGTATGGCGATGGCCGGTGTTACGATGGGTCCCATTATCCTGGCGTATCCTTTCTTCCAGAAGTATTTCGTCTCAGGAATCACCCTCGGAGCGATCAAGGGCTAACCAGCGCCGCTCCAGTATGGTTGGTTTAGAAACATCGGAATCCAGCCACCGGGCTTGCCCGGTGGCCCTAGGAAAACATGAGTACGAAGCGCAAATCGGTCTTGGAGCCGATTTTGCATGAAAAGGAGAGAGAATGAAGAAAAGAATAATCGCTGCGCTGCTTGCCAGCGCGCTCGTGATGGCTCTTGCTGCCTGTGGTTCCAAGGGAACGACAGCGGCGCCAACCACGAAGGCAGCTGAGAAGACCGAAGCAGCTGACAAGGAAACGGATGCCAAGAAGACCGACGCCAAGGAGACGGACGCGAAGGAGACCGACGCCAAGGAAACCGATGCCCCCGCTCCGGATGCCGCAGATCTTCCCGAGTACACGCTGAAGTATGTCGAAATCGGCAACCAGGACTGCAGCCGTCGCGGCGCAGTTGAGGCGGCGATTTCCGAGTACATCAAGCCGCTCATCAATGCCTCGATCGAGTTCCAGATCGTAGCCTGGGGCGACTGGTCGGAGAAGGCGATTACCGCCCTGCAGTCCGGCCAGGAGATGGACATTGTCTTCACCGCTGACTGGCAGCACTACCTGCGTTCGGTGCAGTCGGGCTCCTTCAACGCCCTGAACGACCCCGATGGCCCTTACGGCGACCTGCTGGCCAAGTACGGTAATGACATTACCTCCACCCTGAACCCGGCGTTCATCACCGGTACCCAGATCAACGGCGTCAACTACGCAGTGCCGACGAACAAGGAACTCGCCGTTCCGAACGGCTGGCTCTACAACGTCGACAAGGCCGAACTCTATGACTTCGTCCCGCTGAAGGAGTCCGAAGGCCTGATGAAGGTTCAGGAATTCGAGCCCTATCTGGCGAAGATGAAGGAAGCCGAACCGAACACCTACCCCTACCTCTTCAGCGGCGGCAACGGCGACGAGCCGTGGGTCCCTGGCTTCACCAACTTTGGTGTCATCACCATGGTTCAGGATCCGGACGACAATGGTAACTTCGATGAGACTATCGTCAATATGTGGGAATCCGACTACGCCATGGAGCTCTGCAAGACCATGTTTGACTGGGCGCAGAAGGGCTACATCCATCCCGACGCCTCTCTGACAACCTTCAACGATTCCGACATCTTCAAGACTGGTGATTTCCTGATCTACCAGCAGCCGCTCAAGGGCAACAACATCAAGGCGCAGGAGCGCGTCAACGCCTCCGGCAACAACGCTCTCAACATTGACGAGATCTACGGCCAGAAGAAGGTCGTCACGACCACCCACACCGGTGGTTCGATGCTGGCGATTCCGGTCACCTCTGCCGATCCTGAGCGTGCCATGATGTACATCAACATGATGCATCGCGATACCGACCTGCTCAACATGATGCTCTACGGTGTCCCGGGTGAAGACTGGGAGATCGACGAGGGTGATGAGTACAAGCGTGTCAGCATCATCAACGCCGAGTGGAGCGGTGCCCACGGTGGCGCCTGGACCTTCGGTAACACTGCTCTGCAGACCCCGACGATCAAGGAAGATCCTGAGAAGAACCGCCTGCTGCAGGAGTACGCTCTTGACGCAGTCCCGCACCCGTCGCTCGGTTTCCGCTTCGACCAGACCAATGTTGAGGCCCTGGTTGCCGCTCTGAACAACGTGCGTGATGCCTACGAGCGCTCGCTCTACGCCGGTGCCATCGACCCCGTCGAGAACATTCCCAAGTTCAACGAGGAGATGAAGGCCGCTGGTCTGGACGAGATCATGGCTGAGGTCCAGAAGCAGTACGACGAGTGGAAGGCCAACAAGGAAGGCTGATCTGACAAAGAGACAGTCATCCCGGCTTGCCGAGGCCCGCGTGATCGGACCGTTGCCACAGAGGCAGTTTTCGGTCTATCATCACAACGGCACTAGGCGCTGATGAAGCGCTCCCCGCGGAGCCCATCGGAGCAGGTTGCTCCGGTGGGCTTCGCTTCATTTTGATCGGAGGGGATCATGGCACTTGTACATCTGAACTACTTTTCCCAGACGATCGGCATGGCGATGAGCATGGACGTCATCCTGCCCGAAGCCAGTCAGGGAATCGGGGTTGAAGTCGGGGAGGGCTGGAACGGGCGCGACAAGCTGCGCACGCTCTATCTCCTGCACGGCTTCAGTGACGACCACACGATCTGGCAGCGGCGCACCTCAATTGAGCGCTACGTCGCCAGCCGGAAAATGGCGGTTGTCATGCCCACAACGCATATCGGCGGCTACACCAATCAGGCCTATGGCTTCAATTTCTATGATTATGTTGCGAAGGAAGTGCTTCTGACCGCACGCAGCTACTTCCCACTCTCCGACCGGCGCGAGGACAACTATGTCGCCGGGCTGTCGATGGGCGGCTATGGGGCGCTGAAGATCGGCCTGCGCGGGCGTGATACGTTCAGCGCGATTGTCGCACTGTCAGCCGGAATCGGCCGCCTGCGCGGCCGGACCGAGGAGCAAAAACAGATCCGTACGATCGCCGAGCTGCGCGATAGACGGGCGGACTTTGAGCCGGCTGAGTACCGCGGGATGATGAACTTCTTCATAAATCACGGCTCGCCAGAGGAGTATGAGACCTCTTATGAGGACAACCTTGAGCTTATTGCGAAGGCGGCGCTGGAGTCCGGCGACGAGCTGCCGCGCCTCTTCATGAGCTGCGGCACGGAGGACTTCCTGATTGAAGCCAACCGTGAATACCATCAGTATCTGCTGGATCTGGGCATCGAGCATGTCTATGAGGAGCACCCGGGCGTCCATGACTGGGCCTACTGGGATCGCCACATTCAGCGCGGGCTCGACTGGATCGACGGCGTATTGGAGGCATGAGGACGATGGCGATTACACGAAACGCTTTTGCGGATCAGGGGCGCTGGTACCGCGGTGCCACGCATGCCCACACCAGACGCTCGGACGGCTGCATGACGCCGGAAGAGCTCGTCGCGGCCTATCGTGCGGCGGGCTATGACTTTCTGTCGATTACAGACCACCGGATATACGGTGTGCATGAAGAGCTTCGCAAAGAAGATTTTCTGCTGATTCCCGGCGTGGAACTCGACATCCCCGGTGACCATGCGACGGCCTGGTGCCATCATGTGGTTGGGCTTGCCTATCCGGATGCCGAGGGCTGGGCCTGTGGCGAGCGCATTGAATACCCCGATTCGACCGACGTCAACCAGCTGATCCGCCTGCTGGCGGACCGCGGGCACTACACGATCTATGCCCATCCGCTGTGGTCGCATGTGCTGCCGGAGGCCATGGATGAGATTCATGGCTTCGATGCGGTTGAGGTCTCGAACTACGGCTGCAGCGTGGCAGGGCTTGTCGGACGTGCGGACATGCATATCCAGCGCCTGCAGTGGCTGGGGCGGCGTTTTCACAGCGTGGCCAGCGACGACTCCCATCAGCACTTCCCCGACCACGGCGGTGCCTGGGTCATGGTGCAGGCCCGTGAGCTGAGTCAGGCGGCGATCATGGAGGCGATGCGCGAAGGCCGCTACTATGCGACGGAGGGGCCGGAGATCCGTTCCTTCCGGATCGAGGATGACGTGGTGTTCGTGGAGACCTCGAACTGCCGTGTGGTCGCGCTCTATTCCGACGGCTTCCACTGCTCCGGCATGCCGAGCCTGACGGCTACGGCGCGGATCCACCGCTACCGCCTGACCGGCAAGGAGTCCTATGTCCAGGCCGTCTGCGAGGATGCGGCCGGAAGGCGCGCCTGGTCACAGCCGCTCTGGCTTGACTGAGGGCGGTCGGCGGGGCAGGGGCTTCGCAAAAATGATTGTTGAAAGAGGCGTCCGGGCCGCTCGGACGTCTCTGGTATTGATGGAGATGCAGCATATTTTTGAACCGGGCCGCTTCTTCGAACAGTGTCATGCGTCGACACTGGCGGTGCTGGAGGACGGAACACTTCTGTGTGCCTGGTTTGCGGGCAGCCATGAGGGAGCGGAGGATGTCGCCATCTGGTCTGCCCGGCGTGATGCGGCGGGGATCTGGTCGGAGCCGACGGTGCTGGCCGCTGTCCCGGGCGTGCCCTGCTGGAATCCGGTGTTGTTCGCGCATGTGGAAGCAGGCCGGGAGCTGGTGGATCTCTACTTTAAGGTCGGCAGGGACATTCCCGGCTGGCGGACCTGGCGGCAGCGTTCTGCTGACGGCGGCCGCAGCTGGTCGCTGCCGGAACTGCTGGTGGCGGATGACAGCTTCGGGCGCGGACCGGTGCGCAATCCGCCACTGCTGACACAGGCAGGGACGCTGCTTGCGCCGGCGTCGCGGGAGACAAAGACGAGCTGGGACGCCTTTGTCGACCGTTCCCGTGATGGCGGGGCGAGCTGGGAGATGGTGCCGATCCTGCGGGAGCGGGCCAAGTTCCGGGGCCTTGGCCTGATTCAGCCGACGCTCTGGCAGGGGACGGACGGGCGGATTCATGCCCTGCTGCGCAGCACGGAGGGGCGGATTTTCCGCAGTGTTTCGCATGATGATGGAGCTTCCTGGGCCGTGGCCTGGCCTACCGGGCTGCCGAACAACAACTCCGGGATTGCCGCCACGCGCCTGGAGTCGGGCGAGGTGCTGCTGGTCTATAACCCGCTTGCCGGGAACTGGGCCCCGCGCTCGCCGCTGAGTCTGGCGATTTCCGGGGATGACGGCGAAAGCTGGACAGATCTGCTGCAGCTGGAGCCACGGGAACCGGAGGCGGAATACTCCTATCCCGCTATCGTCACGCGTGGGGACCGCGTCTGGATCAGCTATACCTGGAGGCGGCGGACGATCGCGTTCCGGGAGCTTGAGATTGCAGGGGCGGGTGGTGTCTAGAGAATCCATTTCTGCTGGATGCGGTGGCGGCAGATCAGGAAGAGTGTTGCTGCGAAGAACAGCAGCATCCCGAAGCAAAGTGCCGGGGAGAGGCTGTTTTGGCGGGTGAGCAGCCCCTTGAGGAGGTCGGTTCCGTAGCTGAGAGGCAGGCAGTAGGAGAGGGGGCGCAATAGAAGCGGCAGGCGGGCGATGGGTACGAAGAGTCCGCAGAGGAAGAGCATCGGAAAGCGGAAGAAATTGGCGAGTGTCTGTGCCTCAAAGACCTGCTCGGCCGAGACGGCAATCAGGAGTCCGGTGAGTGCCGAGGTGAGGGCAATCAGCAGGATGGTGAGCAGCAGGGCGCCCCAGTTGACGGCGCGGAGGTCCGCGAAGAGGGCTGCAAAGATGACGGGGACGAAGGCGTTGAAAGTGCCAAACAGAATCGTCCCCGCGATTTTGGCCAGCACCATGGTGCTTAAATGTATGGGTGCCAGCAGCAGGCGTTCGAAAGACCTGCCGCTGCGCTCGAAGGTGATGGTGACGGCAAGCATGGATGTCGTACCGAAGAGAATGCTCATGGCGATGAGGCCGGGGAGCAGCTCAAGGATATTGCCGTCGGGGGAGCGGATGAGCTGCATGAGTGTCCATGAGAGGGGGAAGATGATGCCCCAGCTGATATTTGGCGGTTTCAGATAGTAGTTCCTTACGTCCTTTTTCAGGATGTTCCAGAAGGCAATCCAGCTTTTCATCGGGTGCTTCCTTTCCGTTCAGGTTCTGTCAGGGCAGAAGATTGGATGCCTGTCAATTTGACGAAGACATCCTCCAGGGAAGGGGTAAGTTCCCGTGCCTCATGGACCTCGACACCTATGTTGTGAAGGAATTTCATGACCGGCAGCAGCGGGATGCGCTGCTTTGAAGTCATGACGATGGAGTGGTCGGCCTGAATTGAAACCTGGCTGCCCGGGAACTGGGATTCGAGTTCGGCGGCAGGCGTATTGGTGCTGCCGGCTGTCACGAAGCGGATCGCGTGTTGATGGGAGACACTGGCCATCAATTCGGGCAGGGTACCGGCTGCAACAATTTGGCCCCGGGCGATAAAGGCGATGCGGTCACAGATGCGCTCGGCTTCCTCAATGTAGTGCGTGGTCAGGAAGATCGTCGTGCCCTGCCGCTTCAGTTCCCTGATCAGGTCCCTGATCTGCCGGGAGCTCTCCACATCAATTCCTGTTGTCGGCTCATCCAGAAACAAAAGCTGCGGAGAATGGATAAGTGCCGCCGCGATGGTCAGTCTGCGACGCATCCCTTTGGAGAAGGCCTTGAAGGGCCGTTTGCCGGTGTCGTCCAGTCTGAACTGCTCTAAGAGCCGACGCGCCTTCCCTTCTCTTTCGCTTTTTGGCATCCCGTAGAGGGCGGCACAGAAGCAGAGGTTGTCAAAACCATCCATTTCATTGTAGAGATTGCTCTCATCCGGAACGATTCCCATGATGGCCTGCGCCTTCTTAGGCTGTCTCCTGACATCGATGCCGGCAAGCTCTATCTCGCCGGCATCTGGTCGAGACAGGCCGGTCATTATGTTGATCGTGGATGTTTTCCCAGCTCCGTTTGGTCCCAAAAATCCGAAGATTTCGCCTTTTGCTACTTCAAAGGAAATATTATTTACGGCACAGACGCTGCCGTATGTTTTCGTGAGCCCGGTGACGCTGATCATGGTCTTTATTCTTTCTGGTCGCGTTTGCTGTGTTCGTCGCGTTCATGTTCTGCGCCGTGGCAGAACTCCCTGACTTCGTCACTGCATCTGCCCTTTTGTGAGCATTCCTGCTGTTTTACCGTGGGGCAATCGCTGCGCTGCTCCGGCCGACAGGTTTCTGGTTCGATGGAGGCCAGTGTTTCGATCTCTTTGGCGAGTTCGCGCAGAGCCGATCGTTCTACGGAATAGTGCATGAAATATCCGCGCCTTTCTCCGGTAAGCAGGCCGGCCTCGCGCATGACCTTGAGATGCTGAGAAATGGTGGCTTCGCTTAGCTGCAATTCGTTTGCAAGTGCCCGGACGCAGTAGTTGTGGCGCAGAAGCAGTGTCAGAATATTCATGCGTGTTTCGTCAGCGAGTGCTTTCAGCATTTGCTTCAAATCCATATAAATCCTCCAGAGTTCTGATTAGGAAAGCGACTAATTAGATTGTGCAGTCCGGATCCGATTAAGTCAATACCTAATCAAAAATGGGCATGAAAGATGAAAAGATTGCGAACCAAGCTGAGCCGAGTCCGTGGAATCAATATCATGTTTTCGGCAGCTGGTAGTCACGGTGGAATTATTCCGACGACGTGTGGATAGCTGCCCGAGTGCTATGGATTCTCACTGCTTAGCTGAGACGAGCGTATTTCGCCTGGGCACCTGGCATTTCTGGCAGTTCTGAGCTTCTTGGAGCTTGCTCAGAGGGAGGAGCTGAGAAATGAAAACACCTCTGACTTGCTCGATTTGCCAACTTTTGGAGTTGTGTCAGCTTTTCGTGACACAACTCGCTTTTTTGACAAAATCAAGAATAGATTTGTCAACTTTTGGAGTTGTGTCAGCTTTTCGTGACACAACTCGCTTTTTTGACAAATTCAAGAATGGATTTGCCAACTTTTGGAGTTGTGTCAGCTTTTTCTGACACAACTCGATTTTTTGACAAAATCGAGGACGGATTTGCCAACTTTTGGAGTTGTGTCAGCTTTTTCTGACACAACTCGCTTTTTTGTTGTGTCGGAGTCAACGAATCGACTCGTATCATGGTAATAGATCTCGGCTCCAAACTCATCTTTGGCTCGCTTACCGCACTCTTGTACACAGTTCACTATGATTTCACCATACTCATTATTGGGATCCCCTGCATTGACCTGCAGCACAAACGCCCCTTTTTGGCCAGTCGTGGACACTCATTCGTCCCTACCCTATTTTGAGTACCACAGCAAGTGTCGCCCGTACGACTGCTTTCCATTGATTCGTTTGCCGCCGCCTTTTAATGTAGAAGGCGGCGGTACAGACCACCAGTTACACTAAGCGAGTGGTCAAAAACTTCGATATTGCCCGGTTCGCGGGGCAATACCGCGATTTTTGTCCACCCCCTGGTCAAAAACTTCGATATTGCCCGGTTCGCGGGGCAATACCGCGATTTTTGTCCACCCCTGGTCAAAAACTTCGATATTGCCCGATACGCGGGGCAATACCGTGATTTTTGTCCACTCTCTGGTCAAAAACTTCGATATTGCCCGGTCCGCGGGGCAATACCGCGATTTTTGTCCACTCTCTGGTCAAAAACTTCGAT